>RFVF01000218.1 GCA_009922615.1 Pseudomonadota bacterium | reverse complement strand
GTTTGCCGGTGATGGTGGCGCTCTCGATGACCAGCCGCGTCCATTCCGTGGCTTCCTTGCTCCGCGCCTGCACGGTCAAACGACTGTCCTTGATTTCCAACTGCACCGGCCGGTTGAACTCGTCCCCGCCAGGCAGCTTGGGGATGCCAGCGAGCAGCGTCGTTACCGCGCCGGCATCCAGACGCACCACGGTGAGACTGCTGTCTGAGGCCGGAACGACTTGCTTCCAATTCGGAAACTCTGCGTCGGTGGATTTGGCGAGCCACGTCCAGGGACCCGACTGCAGCTTCAGCCACGGCAGTTCCTTCTTGTTGGCTGGCTGCACGGTTAGTTGGCCGGTGCCGTTTTCCAAGAACTTGCTCCAACGCAGGAAAGCCCGGTCGGGAATGAGCACTGGGGCTTTGAAGTCGAAGTGAAACGAATTGGCAGCGTAGAGATGTCGGCCATCCGTCCCAGCGATGTAATGGCCGTCGCTGCTACGAGGATCGAGACAGACGTGCTGGATGACGTGGCGCGAACCATCATCACTGCAGCAGTCCAAGGCCTGGCGCAACGCGTCACGGAAGCTGGCATCCACCGGGATGGACTTCCCGCTGATCGACGGTGTGGGTGGAAACTCATCCACCGGCAGCGTGGTTAGGGTCTGCTCCATGGGACTGCTGCCGATGAAGGTTTTGAGCCGGACCTTGTCTTTGGCCTCAACGGTGAGCTGCACGGGTTCCTTGCTGCCTTTGACCAGCTTGTTGAGCGGTTCGTAGGGGACGAGGAAATCGCACGGAGTTCCAGTGCTGGGTTGCTCGGACTGATAAACAGCCGTGGCATCAAGGTCGGTGGCTTGCAGGGTGATGATGCCTTCCTTGTCCCGGGTGATGCGCAGATGTTCGAGCACCGGGAGCATGGTGCGTTTGCTGATGACTTTGCCGAGACCCGTGAGGGCGGTTTTGAGTTCGGCGGCGGGGAGTTCGATGGTGGTGGGATTCATGGTTTGTTTGCAATGAGAAAGCCGGCCAGCCCTGTCTGAGGAAAACAGGACCGGCCGGCGTTGTGTGGTTGTGGGGAAAGGAATGTCTCCAATTGGCGACACTCCGGGGATTGCTGAAAGGCGCTTCCTCTGTGCGCCCTACTTGATGGTCTTGCCGACGGAGGGATGGCGATGAACCTGGTCGCGGATGAAGTTCTTCAACTGCACCTCGCAGCGCACAAAGAACTCGCCGCCTACCCGATTGAACTTGTGCGCCCGCTGTTCGGCCATGGTAAGGGCGAACTGACGCACCTTGGAACGGTTCAGCAGGGGCGTCTTGCAATCGGCGCTCACTGGTCATCCTCCTCGGTTGCTTTGAACTTCAACTGCGAGACGACGCACTCCGCTACATCGACATCGCTGCGCTCGCCCAGGTAAACAGGCTGGAACAACGAGCCATCGGGATAGCTGTAGAGGTAGCGAATTTCGACCACGGCACCGATCTTGGGCACAGGCTGGTTGGGCGGGATGGTGACGTTGCCGACCGACTGCCAGCCTTCATGGTTGAGCAGGCGCAGGCCCACACTCCGTTGCTGGTTCACCTTCGCCACCACCGCGCTGAGCGTGGCGACGAACTTGTGTTTGAGCTGGCTGCCACCGCTGTTGGGCCGGCCAGCGGTGTAGGGTGCGTTCATCAATTTGAACACGACGCCTTCGGCCTGCTCCGCTTTGAGGTCCCGCAGCCACGAGGCCTTGTCGATGCAGTCAGTCCACAGGGACACGATCTTGATGTGCTTGGGCAGGCCGCCGGCGAGCAGGTTCAACAGCGCGATGTAACGCTGGCGGTAGGGCTTGGGCCGCAGGTCTTCGCCGTTGAGGAACAACAGGTCGAACGCGTGCAGGTAGTTGCCGATGGATTCGCCATCCATGACGAAGTGGCCGTGGAGTTCGCGGGCAGTCTTAACGACCGTTTCCGAAACTCCGACGATCAGACCTTTCTTGTTGATGCCTTCGATGAGGCCGGGCTCTTTGCGCAGCAACAGTCGCCGGCCGTCCTTTTTCTCCTGCATCCCCCAGCTCGGGTTGCTGGTGAGGCGCGCGACTTCCACCTCGTCGATGGGGCTGAGCAGTTGCGGGAGCAGCCCGGAGACTTGGCTGCTTTTCTCAGTGTGCTGGTAGGGCGTGCCGTGCTCGCCCTCCGTGTAGCCCTTGGCTTTCTTTTCCTTCACCACTTTCTCGAAAGCCATCAGGGCTGCGTCGTAATGGACCGGGGCCGACGTCTTCGTGCCAGTGCTCAAGGTCGAGCCACGGCGACCAAAGGCGATGTTGACGACGTAGCCGTCGCCCTTGGCTTCGAGCCGAACGTGATACACCTTGTCGCTGGAGCCTTCACGGTAGTAGAGGCTGGTGGATTTGAGTTCTTCGATGGTTGCAGTCATGGGTTGTTTGGTTTTTTGGGTTTAGGTTGTTAGGGGGAGCGGGGTTGCGAGATCCACGGAGTCATCCCGCAGGAGCAACCGGCCGGGACGCTCGCAGATCATTTCAATGTGGCGGCCGGGTGCAAAGCCGGCCTCTTTAAGCCAGCGGCCTTTGAGCCGGATCATCGTCTTGGTGACCGTCCGGCCGCATTGTTCGTCCATGGGCTCGACCTTCAAACGGCGCTGATTCATGCGGTGAACTGGGTGATGGTGCAGGCTTCGCCGTCGAGGGGGCTGATTTCGAGACGCTCTGGCGGCAGATGTTCCACGTCGTAGTCGAGGCAGTGCAGCTCGAAGCCGCGCGGGATGTCGTGCGCCTCCTTGAAGATGCCGCACTCCACGACCACGTAGATGCGCTGCGGGTTGAGCACTTCGTTGACCAGCGTGTTGCGGACGGCCAGCACCTTGGTGGCGATGGCTTTCAAGTCCGCGAACTGAAAGTCCATCGCGTCGGTCCACTCATGCAGGTA
>RFVF01000217.1 GCA_009922615.1 Pseudomonadota bacterium | reverse complement strand
TACTCACAAGGGGGTCGCTTTAAGCGGTTTGTGGAGGCGATTAACAGGAGGACGGGGGATAATATGGGGGATAAGGAGAGAGAGAAACATATGAACAAAATTGTGTATTGTCCGAACTATGGTGGGTTTAAGTTGAGCGAAGAGCAACGAGCTTATCTAAAGGAGAAGTTTGGTGTGACGGAGGAAGAATATCTGCCAAGGCATGACAAGCGTTTGGTTGAGGCGGTTGAAATGTGCGAACCAACGCGTGACGCTGATATCTGGGAGATTGCAGGGAATGAATATCGCATCGAGGAGTATGATGGAATGGAGATCGTGGTAGAGCCAGAGGATATCTCGTTCATTAAAATTGAGAGTTAAATAACCAGTCTGATGAGCCGTAGTGCGGCGAAACTAACACGAATGCAAGTGTTAGTCACTGGTAGTCTTTGGAGTTTCTGTGGAATCGCACAAACTTCAAACTATCCGAGACGCGACACTCGACAACACCGTCAAACGTGGCTCTGACCTACTCCACGCACCTTATCTACAGGCGAGATTCACGCTTACTAGATAGCCGGACGAAAGTAACCGGCACTTTTTGATTTATGGAAGGCATGACGCTAGAGAAACGAACTGAGTTAGCTGAACAAGCAATGATGACGATGAGTTACGCACTTGCAATCTCATATACACTCGCAGATGGATTGTTAAGCAGTGAGTATGATGCTGCAATTGCGTGTTTTCTGGCAGCTAAAGAGCTGCGCGCGTTGAAGCGACAAAAACACGAATACCAACCGTTAGCGTCTGTTGGGATGGTCTTAGTAATGCTCTAGCACAATATGCCAGTCACAACCATCATGCTCACCAACGCAATCGTAACCGCATACTGTGCATGTGCCGTATGCTGTGGCCCGAAATCATCGCCGCGCTTACGTGGCATAACTGCCGACGGCTCACGCGCTCAACAGGGAATAACAATTGCGGCATCTCGCGCAATACCACTCGGCTCACGTGTGACTATCGGTCGCACGACGTTTGTTGTGCAAGATCGGCTGGCACGGCGATTTGACGGGAGGTTTGATGTGTTTTTCACGCGTCATGAAGACGCAAAAAAGTTTGGGAAACAGCGATTGAATGTGAAGACGCAAAAAAGTTTGGGAAACAGCGATTGAATGTGACAATAGATATTGCGCCGACAACAACAACACGCTAACATCACCATCAGAATCATGCCCCTTAATAACCTCAACCCACACATGCTCTTCATAGCCTCACTCGAAGCGAATATCTTCGGTTCCGAAACTGGAGGAACAGAAATCGTGAGTGGCATGGTCGTGCTATGCCGCATCGGTGAAGGTAAAGCATTCGTTTCGGTGAAGTTTTTGTGGAATTAACCTTAACGCACTATGAACGGCCCCATCCAAGATTACATGGCAAGCGTTGAGCGAGAACGTGCCAACCGAAGGCTCATCGCAATATCTGAAGTTGAACAGGCATTGCGATATGGCAACAAAGAAGCAATGTGCCGCAGGCGTTCACTGAACGCAAAAATTGATCGGATTCGTGAGATTAGCCACAAGGCACGAGAATTTACTTGGGATTAACCACATCATGAACCCCCTTCATCTTATCTGGCACGCGTATCGCACTCTCGGAGTATGCTATCGTGTTCACCCAGCACTTCTGTTGGCATGCGATATGTTACTCCTTATCTGTGCGGCAATCGTGACACACGCACTAATTTGCAGTCATTAACAACAACCCCCAAACATGAAATCACGCACATCCCCTAAGCATTATTCACCTCGCAATCATGCTTCTCCTTCGGGCATCTACCCTCGCAACACTCAGCGAAGCAAATACGGCTCGCCCGAATTTCGCTCTGCCGCACGGTTCCTCCGTTGGAATGGCCGTGATTGGGTTGCTTGAATTTCGCTAGTAGTGAGTCCACTCACTTGTTGTTAGACACTTTGTGGAACCACAACAGAGATTCAGGTCGAGCAGTATAACGTGGGCACTCGTTAAATGTGGCCGATCGTTTCAGACGCTCTTGATAAAACAGTTCTCCGTCTGGCTAATAAATAGAGAACCTTTCACTTTTGAGCGCGTGGCGGAATGTAAAGACGCTAGAAGGTAACCCGGAACTACCGACAGATAGTAAACTAAGTTGTAGCTCATGACTACTCGGATAGCTATCATGCAGGTTCAAATCCTGCCGCGCTCAACTCTTTTGGTGACAATGAATAACCAAATCAAAGACAACTCGCCAGTTGTGGATACTGTCCACTTCGGTTTGCTTAAAAGAGTTTATGCGAGAGTAGTGCATTGTCACCAATTCACTTTTCACCAGACAAGCCCTGCGCGGAAGGGCAAGAAAGGAAACAAATGACTGAACAAAACCATACAGTATGTGAACCAACGCTAAAACAACGAATCAGTGATGAAATCAACAAAGTAAGCAGAGAAAACAAAAGCAACACGCCTGACTGGATACTAGCTGAATACCTAATAAACTGCCTCAATGCGTATGAACAAGCAAGTATCGCAAGAGAAAAGTGGTATGGTAAAAGCCTACACATCTAAGCCAGAAATACGCACTGGCTCTGGTGAAATCCTTTCCCACTCCCACAAGAAATGGTTCTTGGCTAAGACCATCGGGCCTTGTGAAGAGTGGGGTTCCGCACGGGTGAAAGATTCCTGTGCGGAACTTTTCGTTTTGCAGAATCGTAACACCTAAAACAGCACTATGCCCTCACACGCAATCCACAACCCAAGCTATCGCGCAACGTCACACGTTGGAAATGCAGGTCTTCCCTCTGCAAAGCAGAAGGAGACTGCGGCGATTCTGCGGAAGTATCATTTTACACACGTTGATCTCTACGGACCAACAAAAAACATGAACCCAAAACATCGTGCTCGCGTAATTGC
>RFVF01000216.1 GCA_009922615.1 Pseudomonadota bacterium | reverse complement strand
CCGGCAACTTCTTCCTGGTGTACGTGGGCGACGCCGCCACGGTTACTGCTTCGCTTGCCGCCCGCTGGATCCAGGTCCGCGACCGCGACGCGCTCCCGGGCCTTGCGGGGTTCGTGCGCATCACGGCCGGCTCGGCCGAGGACAGCGCCGCCGTCCTCGCGGCTTTCGGCGAGCTGACGCCGCCGGCCAAGGCCCCGCCCCAGACGCTGTACACCTGCAAGGGCCACGTCGCGGCGTGCAAGACCCTCATGAAGAAGACCGTGCAGGTGCTCCGCGCGGAGGGCGTCGAGTTCTTCGCCACGGCGGGGACGATGCTCGGCATGTACCGCCACGGAGGCATGATCCCTTGGGACGACGATGGGGACCTCGCCTACGTGCGCGACCCTGCCCGCGACCAAGGGCTCGACCTCGTCGCGCCGTTCCGCGCCGCCGGCCTGACCCTCCAGCGAAACCGCACCAACGCCTACTGGCAGGTCGGCACGAACGAGCCCGGCGCCGTCATCTCGCCCGTCCACGTCGACCTGTTCTCGTTCCGCGCCGTCCACGAGCCCGACGGGTCGCTCGCCTACGAGCTCGACGACGAGCGCTTCCGGCACGAGAAGCCGGACTCGCCGCAGGCGTCGTGCGACACGCGGTACGTCGCGGCCGAGCTCTACCCGCTGCGTTCCGACTTCCGCTTCTACGACGAGGTCATCCCGATGCCCGCCCAGACGGAGGCCGTCCTGCGCCGAGCGCTTGGCCCCGACTTCATGACGACCGCAAAGGTCCGGCGCGGCGAGGGCCCCTATGCCGCGTTCTCTCTGCGCGATCTCTCACCGGCGTAATGTCGGCCTAGTTCTTTTGGCGGAAGGCCGGCCTCCGAACTTTTTTGGTCTCGGCCGCCGGAGTCCGGGGCGAAGCCAGACCCCCCCCCCTCCTGCAGAGTATCAGAGATGCCGCATTACAGGTTCTTACTCAGGAAATGATCTAAACGCGGAATGGGGCTGACCAGCGTAGATGTCGGACTAGTTGGTAGATGGTCTATTTGAGAAAACAAAGGTATTCTGGAACTTGTGTACACCCGGCTAGACATTTTTACAGGCACAGTTATGCACAATCGCAGGAAAAGTGTACATTTTGCAGGACCATCTGAACATTTCATATGCCACCCCCCTTGTGTCACTTGGGCGGTCAAACTTTTTTTCGACCGGGTCAGACCCAGTCGGCGAAGCCAGACCCCCCCCCCTTGTGTCGCAAGGTGGTGGATGTGGAGACACATTGGTACAAAATGGTCAATGAACCGTCAAAACACCGGAACATTATGCCTAACCACCACAAGGCCGTGTCAGCCAACTATATACGTAAAGGGTGTCTTTATGCATTTACGACTTTATACTCAGAACATCCCCACCAAACTGACACGGCGTCCGTGTCAATGACACCAATCTGACACGGATACCGTGTCATTCGCACCGATCTGCCATACTCATTACACCTAGCGTCATCTCAGGTCGAACTTTTTTGGCCTCAGGTCTCGGCCGCCGGCGAAGCCAGGGACCCCCCCCCCTTGTGTCACAAGGTGGTGGATGTGGAGACACATCGGCACAAAATGGTCAATGAACCGTCAAAACGCCAAAACATTAATGCCTAAATACCACAAGTCCGTGTCAGTCAACTATATACATAAAGTGTGTATTCATCGATTTACGACTTTATACTCAGAACATCCCCACCAAACTGACACGGCGTCCGTGTCAATGACACCAACCTGACACGGATGCCGTGTCATTCGCACCGACCTGCCATACTCATTACACCTAGCGTCATCGTAGGTCAAACTTTTTTTGATCTTGAGTCTCGGCCGCCGGACGCTAAGACCCCCCCCCCTTGTGTCGCAAGGTGGTGGATGTGGAGACACATCGGCGCAAAATGGTCAATAAAGCAGTCAAGCCTTAATCTAAAGGTTTCTGCACTGATGTGTCTGTGTCAGTCCGAGAATGTATATATAGCGGTTAACTCTTACAAAGAATGCATATACCAACATGCACCCCCACCATTTGGACACGCAACGTGTCTAGTCACACCGGGTTGACACGAGCAAGACACATGCCAGTCCGTCCCAAAAATTTTATATGCGGTCGTTGTGATGCAGCTTTCGAATCAAACCGAAACCTACAACGACACTTGGCCAAAAAAATGCCATGCGACCCTATCGTGGAAGCACCCCCTGACGCAAGCCGGAACACGACATGCCGATACTGTGGGCGAGAATACTCCAGATCAGACAGCCTTGCACGCCACCTAAAAGTCTGCAAAATCGCCAATAGCGAGGAGGGGATGGAGAAGCTCCTTGACTACACATTACAGCGGCAGAACGCTGAGCTACTCGCCCGCGTGGATAAATTGACCGGCATAGTCGAGAAGATGTCGGGGCAGCTGGCCTTGGCCGCGCCCGCGGCCGCGACGCAGCAGATCGCGCAGCCGATTCAGCACGCGGGGCAGGTCAACAACGGAGCGGTGACGAACAACAACACCGTGGTTAACATCAATGCATGGGACGGCGAACGGCGGATAGGGGTCGATATTGCGCACATCCTGGCGGCCTTTGCGGACAACGCGAAGCTCCGCGAGTACTCGCGGCTGGGCGACCACGAGCTGACAGACCCGGAAATCGCGCCCCCCTACGTGACGGAGCTGCTGATGGACCTGACGAAGCGGGCGCACGCGGACCCGGCGGCGCGGAACATCTACCTGAACCCGCGGCGAACAGACCAGGCCCTCGTGCACAAGAAGAGCGGCTCATGGGAGGTGCTGCCGCTGGCCGAGGCCACGCGTCTCCTCTTCGACGGGGTCGCCGAGACCGTCCACCGCGCGGTGATGACAGACATTGAGCGGCGGCAGCTGCCGCTCGAGGCGCAAAACGCCCTCTCGATGGCGGGCATGCTCTACGAGGACGAGCCGGACGAGTACGCGAAGCGGGCGAAGGCCCCAATGATGGCGCACCTAGCGAACATAGTCCCGGCGGTCTCCCTGCCGAACGTTCGGCAG
>RFVF01000215.1 GCA_009922615.1 Pseudomonadota bacterium | reverse complement strand
CGGCCACCTTCTCCCCTCCTCCGAGGAAGGGAGAAGGAGCCTGCGGTTGCCTGCGCTCTATGCTCAAGCTGTCTCCCTCACAGAGCCATCCAGTTCTGCTGCGGGCCCGGGCTGCTTGCGCTCTGCCGTCGCGCCTTGAAATCACTTAAGGGCAACCTCGGCGCAAGCCCTCCCTCGGGCGCGGTTACGGTGGCGGAATCGGTAATCAGCAGTTGGCGGCGTAGCTCCCGGTAACTGAAATGAAACAGCACCCATCCCACCGGGATTATTACCATCAGGACGGCTCCCACCCATGCCAGCTCCCACAGCCAGCCGGTTCGGCTAAAGGGAATCACTGGAAACGAGAACGTTTTTGCATCGGCATCATCGGAGCCCCAAAGCACCGCATGGAACAAAACAACCAAGGCATTGTGGGAAGCGTGCATTAAGATCGTCACCCATAGTGAGCGGGTCTGCACAAACACATATCCCAGCAGACAGCCACCGATGAAGGCCGCAACGGCCTGTTGTGCATTGCCATGAAACAGGCCGAAGATGGCGGATGAAATCACCACCGCAGGCAGCGCCGCGTAGCGTTGCAGGAGGCCTTGCAACACGATGCCGCGGAGGACCAGCTCTTCCGTTAGCGGAGCAATGACCACACCGGAGAAAAACGACACCAGCCACGGCTCGTTGGCATAGCTGCCGGGGCCAGACAGATCGCTCCGGCCAATGCCGATCAAGGCAAGGCCTTGAAAAACCAAGGCCCGCAACCCATAAAACATCAGTATGGCGCCAAAGTAGGTGATCGGCACCCGCACCGCCGCCTGCCAGCGGATGCGCTGCAAGGCAAAATACTTAAAGAAGTCTCCGGCAGTATGCAGGTTATAGCAAATGAACCCCGTCATCAGGAAGGCGGCGCATTTGATCACTATTTCACAGTAATGGGCTGGCCAGCCGGAGATCGCCAGCAGGCTCAACATGCCCATAGAAGCAGCCCAATCCGTGACCAGGAATACGAGGATCAGGCTGACCACCAAACCGGGATACTCCGGCTGCTCCACCTCCTTCGGCGGCACGTAGCCACGGGGCTTCTGGCCATCCGGTGCTGGTTCGGTTAGGGGCATGTGAGTGCTGTAGAATGCCGTGCGCTTGAGGCCGAGGCGAGTGTGAACTGCTTACTACCCTGACACCTCAATGGAGCGGCGGCTGGCGCGTAACTAAAAACTCATTACTAATTACTTTTCCGCGCCGCAACATTAGCGCACTGCCGCCTACGGAGCCGTCCAGTTCTGCTTCGGGCCCGGGCCGCTCGTGCCCCGGCTGTTGCGGGCTTGGAGCCAGAGCTGATACACCGTGCCACTATCGAACGTGATGCCACTGGGCACGGCCACGCTCAGCGCATCCACGGCGCCGAGGGCAAGCTGTTCCGGAGCCCCGCCGGGGGCTTGCCGCCAGAACTCCAGCCGCGTCGCCCCCGTCGGCATGGCGGTCGTGCTGAGGGTTTTGGTGGCCGGGGTCCACGTCGTGTTCGCGGGCGCGGCGGGAATCTCTTGCAGCGTGCCCCGCAAGAGCCCGACATCGAAGAGCGTGTCCACCATCGCGGGGGTGGTGCGCCAGACGGACATGCCAACGCCGACCATGTTATAGAGCGCGGCAGCGGCTTGGAGGCGGAGCGGTTCCTGATCCGTCCGCGCTTCGTCCAGCAAGCTCTTGGCGCTGTTCTGGGCATTCCGCAAGGCGCGGGCGGCGGTGTAAAAGGCGGTCACTTCCACCCCGAGATCAATCAACACTTGCTTGCCGGTCTGCTGACTCAGGCGCACGCCGAAGTCGCGCCCGGCATCCAACCGCGCATCGATCGTCCCGGCGGTGAGGGTCTCGCGGCCGTGTGGCAGCAGGAGCAGGTAGGTGGGGCCTTGGAAGGCAACCTGCCCGCGGATGGTCACGTCCCACGTTTCCAAGGGGCTGTTGGTGTCCGCATCGGGCTTGCGCGTGAGACTCTCCAACTTGTCCTGAAAGGCGAGACTCGCGGCGAGTTGGGCCGCCTCGGCATTGGCAATGCGCGTTTCCCCGGCCTCCCAAGGCGCAATGGCAGCGTCCAGCAGGGCCAGCGGCGGGTTAAACAGAGCGTTGGCAGCGGCGGCGGTGGCCAGCCGGGGCCGGGTGTCGGCGAGGATTTCGCTCATGAGCGTAAGCCGTTCAGCGGTGGCGGCGTCGAATTGGTTCTCTGCGTATTTCGAGGGAGGTTGTGACATGGTGTTTTTGTGGTTTAGAGGTTAACGAACACGAACGGACAACTGGGAGAAGTGGTCAAAAAGCCGCAGCGGTGCTCCGGTTAGATAGCCGGAGGCTTCCGGAACGTCCGGCAGTGCTCCGGTTAAGTAACCGGAGGCTTGCGGAAGGTTCGGCGGTGCTCCGGTTAGATAACCGGAGGCTTCCGGAACATTCGGCGGTGTTCCGGTTAAGTAGCCGGAGGCTTGCGGAAGGTTCGGCGATGCTCCGGTTAGATAGCCGGAGGCTTGCGGAAGGTCCGGCGATGCTCCGGTTAGATAGCCGGAGGCTTGCGGAAGGTCCGGCGATGCTTCGGGTAGGTAGCCGGAGCCTTGCGGAAGATTTGGCGACGCAATTCCCCATCGGGCAGAGCACCGCTGGATATCCGGCAAAGACCTTCCCCCTAAGGCAGTGCCATCCCGGATATCCAGCGAGGCGAGGCCACGCTGGCAAACGCCCTTGGGCAGGTCCGGCGGCAACCGCCCGTGTCGCCGAGAGGAGTGCTGGCAATCCCGGACGGTGCCGGCAAAACCCGAAACGCGCCGAACACCCTTCCTCTCCCAGCGGGAGAGGATAGAGGTGAGGGAGAAAGGCCGCGAGGTTTGGAAAGTTACTTGCGCCATGAGACGTAGTGGCCGTCCTCCCTCACCCTTGCCCGGGTCCGCTGGGACTGAGAGTGGGGGCAGGGTTACCGTGGGGGAGGTGCCCTGCGCCGCACGAGTCGAAGCTAAGTTGCCGACCCAGAGTTTGATTTCGCTGGCAAAGTGATCAGTGATGTAAATAAGCCCCAGGGCAGGCTGTGCAGCGTACCCGGGGT
>RFVF01000214.1 GCA_009922615.1 Pseudomonadota bacterium | reverse complement strand
ATTTCCGGGCGTTGGTGGGGAGTTGGGGAGGGGAGTTGAAGCGGTTCGCCTTCGGCGACGACAATCGACCGCTGGAGCTGGGTGATGACATCAAGAGCATCAGTAGCGAGAACCCCTTCCTGGAGGACACAGACGACCGTCCCACGTTGCGCGGCTGTCTGCGTGAACAAGCGGAAGAGATCGCCGGCAAGCTGACACGCCGGCGCTTGGCAGCCTTCACGGTGCAGGTGAAAGTGCGCTACGGAGACTTCACGACTTTGACCCGCCAGATCTCCGTGGAGGAGCCGTTGCAGGAGGCCCGGAAGATCTACCGACTGGGCTGCTGGCTGCTGGGGCGAGAGAAACTGGTCCACCGGCAGTTGAGGCTGATCGGTCTGGGAGTAAGTCGTCTGCTCGAGGCACAGGCACGGCAGCTTTCACTCGGCTTGGAGCGGCAGATTTGAGTATCGATTCAGCCAGATCAGCTCCAAGCCCTGTCCTGCATCCCCTGCCACAGGAACTCCAGCCGTGACCATCAACTTCTGGCCTTCCACGAACCCTTTGGTTGCCTCGTGGGACCATAGGACATGCACCGCGAAGTCGTGCCAGCGATTCGCCGTCAGCTTCCCCTTGCCGTGCCAACGCTGGGCATAAGGCACATGGTGGTGAACAGAATGTCCTCGCCGTGAACGTCGAACGCCATCAGGCGGGTCCAACTGTTGCGGGTTTCGAAGTAGCCTACCGAATGGAGGCTGTTGGTGAACTTGTTCGGTAGAAAAACGCTCCAACCGAAAAAACGTTCCGTGCCCTCGGCAGTGCCGTTTCCGGTGGGTTGATGCTGAAACTCGATGCGGTCGAGGTCTCCCCTTCGCGCGGCGTTGCTCCCTTCGATGCGCAGGGCGAATTTTCCGGCGCGCACGGGTGCCTGGACGAGCTTGATGTGCTCCCCTCTTGGCGCACCGCGCCACTGTTCCGTGGTGCCGGTCTCGAAATCGCCTCGCCAGATGACTTCGGCAGGTGCCCAAACTGCTGCTGACAGCAGGCCGGTAAGCAGACAGATCGGTTTCATTTCCTCAGGTCACGGATTCTGGCTAATGGGATATCCCTTCCACAACCACTCCAGCGCCTGCGGCAGGATCTGCGGCTTCGCGTTCCCGACCCCGTGGCCGGAATTGAGGCAGTAGAGATATTGGTAGTGATAGCCCTTGGCCTTCAGGACCGTGGCCATCCGGTTGTTCGCCTCCACCCAGTCGTGCATGCCGTCACGCATGACGTTGGGGTTGAAGTTGTCACGGTCCCCCACGGCCATCCAGATGCGCAGGGGCTTCTTCTCGCTCTCGGGGATGAGCTTGTTGTGAAAACCCCACGCCCCATCGGGCGTCTCGGGATTGAAGGGCCACTGTTGGTTCACGAAAGTGCCGGAGAAGGTCAGCACGCGGTGATACCACTCGGGGTGATACCACGCCATGATGAGGGCCGCGGAGCCACCGGAGCTGTTGCCCATCGTCGCGCGGCCTTCGGGGTCCTTGGTCAGCTTCACGCTGTAGTTCTTCTCCACCAGCGGCAAGACCTCGTGCTCGATGAACTCGGCATACAGGCCGGACATGGTGTCGTATTCGCGTCCGCGCTCGTGCCCCTGCGCGTCACCACCCCCGCTGGAGATCATGATGGCGATCATGGCCGGCACGCGCTTCTGCGCGATGAGGTTGTCGAGGATGCGCGCGAGATTCATGTCCGGCTTGCCCATGCCGGGACCATCGTGGATGACGATGAAGGGCGCGGCGGTGCCGGGCACGTATTGGGCCGGGACGTAAACCGTGACGGTGCGTTTGTAGTCGATTGCATGCGTTTCCACGATCAGCGTCTTGGGATTCTTCGGATCGACGGTGCCAAAGACATCGCGGGCGATGCCGGGGTTGAAGCGCTTGCAGTCCTTCGAGTCGATGCTGAACTGCTGCACTTTCCCCGCGGGCACGCCTGCGACCACTTTGGTCTCCGGCCCAGCCACATACTCGGGGCCGACGAGGAAATCGCCGTCGACGTCAACGGGAGGATTTACCCCAGGCTTGCCATCCAGCCGGGTAAACTTCGGCATCCCCGGCGCATCAAACGGGCGCGTTGGTGGTTGGGGGCGATCCTGCTTTTTCGTCACGACAGGCTTCTGATCAGCGCCGAACGCGGAGAGGCAGAGAGCCATGAGGCCGAGCAGCAGGGTGTTGCGGAGGGGGCTCATAAGGGTGGAGAGGTGGTGGCCTTTCATAGGTGTCAAAGGTTGTTCCAAACTGCGCCCCGCTGTCACTAACCGTTCAGGTGCGAGCGCGGCTGTCTTAACTGCCATTGTTCCCGTGACGAAGCTTCTGAGCAGGGCACTGCAACAAGTGCTTCGTTGCGCGATCCTCAGCCGAGGTTTACTTCAAGTTGACCCAAAACGGGCTCAGTGATCGCCAACGGGTCACGAGCTGGCAGTAAAGCGCACTACTCACCGACGACACGCGGTCAACTCGGCGGCGTGCTCGCGTTCGAACTCTCTTGAGCCCAATCGGCGGCAAATTCTCCGTAATGGGAAATTTGCATCCTCGGTTTGCCACTGATCCAGTTATGCCGCAACCAGCCGGCTGGCTCTTTCCCGGGCGAGCGGTGCTCCAAGTTTCAGGCTGACGGCTGATTACTTCAGCTCAATTGTCAGACCGGGACGGGCCTGCTTCAGGCGCTCAATGCCCGCCGGGGTGACCCTTTTTAGGCCGCTAAGGTAAAGCCGCTTTAGGGACTTGGCGGCGGCGGGGGCTTGCAGGCCTTCGTCGTCCACCTGGGCGCTGCCGAGTTTGAACTCCTCGAGCAGTGGCAATTGCGCGACCAGCTTCAGCGCGTCGTTGCCCACGGTGGGGGCGTAGGAGACGTCCAGCTTGCGGAGCGTGGCGATCTTCGCGGCGTGGGCGAGGCCGGCGGACGTGGCCTGGTTGTCGGCCAGGGTGAGGTCTTCGAGCGGGAGTTGGGTCAATGCGGCCACGGCTTCGCCGGAACTGGCCTTGTCGGCGCTGCCCATGCCGCAACGCTTGAGCCGGGTTTGTTTCGCGAGGCTCGCGGCCCCGGCGTCG
>RFVF01000213.1 GCA_009922615.1 Pseudomonadota bacterium | reverse complement strand
CGATCAATGCGAATGAGTTTCTCGGCCATGACAGGGCCAGGCTAACAAACACTACCCCGAGAGCAAGGAAAGCCCGACAGTCTCGAGGAGCTACGACGTTTATGCAGCGAGCCGTTGTAGTGGACGGGCGGAGTGAGCCTTGGCCGCGCAGACGTGAGAAGAATGTGGATCCACCGCGACCGTTTCACCGCCCACCTCACCAGGACTCGATTTAAGCCCTCGCTGCCATCCCGATTTCCGCCTTTCCGCCACTCGAAAACGGCACTTTTCGAGGCGTTTTCGACACCCCTGATCAGCGATGACACCCCTGAACGGCTGAGCGGGCAAAATCGGCCGAAAACGAGTGCGGTGTAGAGCCGTCCGCAGAGGCAAAACGCCTAGAATCGAATCCTAGAGCGTCGTCGAGGAGAGGCGGATTTTTGACCTCCGCGAGTAGGTTTTCATCGCGAGTTATTCGGCGAAGAAGTGCACCGGGAAGTGAACCGAGGCATTGGAGTCCGCGCATAAATCGTGGTCGGAGCTGGTTTCCACAGGGACGGGTTTGCGGAATTTCTGACACCAGTGAACGGCGGAAAACAGGGGTGATAAGGGTGAGTGCGTTGTAACTGGGTGTTGTAACTTTTATCCTATTAACACTTAAATCCTTGATAATAAAGATGGTCGGGACGGTGAGATTTGAACTCACGAACGTTTTCTCCCTCACCCCGGCCCTCTCCCGCTGGGAGAGGGAGAATCTTAGCCTGCCTTCAACCAAGCGCTGCCTTTTGCTAACCAGGCCGGGCTTGGTGGCTCCCTCTCCCAGCGGGAGAGGGCCGGGGTGAGGGAGAACGGCTGCGTCAGCCACAACCCGCTGGCTCTTGCCAAACTATTCCCACAGTTTGTATTAGTCGCAATCTCTCCAACCATGCACGACCGCAGCCGCCGGCCCAAGCAACCCGCAGCCGGACTACTTCGGCGGCTGGGGGCGCTGCACCGTGCGGAGGCGTTCGCGGAGCATGTCGGAGCGCAGGATGTCGCGCTCTTCGGCACCGAGCTTTTCCGTGTGCTGGCGTTGGAGATGCGCCGGCTGGGTGAGCAGGAAAAGTTCGTCGGTGAGGGAGCGATCCACCGTGGGAAACATCCCCATGTCCACACCCAGGCGCATGAGGGAGAGCAGGTTCATGGTCTCCTTCGAACTGATCGTGTGGGCGTTGGCGAGTATGCCGTAGGCGCGTCCGATATGGTTGAAAACGGTCTTGGGCTTCTTCTCGAGCAGCAGGGCGCGGGAGTTTTCCTCCTCCTCGATGATCTGAGTGAGGGCCTTGCTGATGCGTTCGATGATCTGAGCCTCGGATTCGCCGAGGGTCATCTGGTTGGAGACCTGGAAGACATTGCCCAGGGCTTCAGTGCCCTCGCCATAGAGGCCGCGGACGGCGAAGTTCAGCTTGTTCGCCGCGTTGATGATGCGGGTGATTTCCTCCGCCAGGACCAGGCCGGGCAGGTGCAGCATCGCGCTGACACGGATGCCGGTGCCGAGGTTTGTGGGGCAGGCGGTGAGGTAGCCCAGCTCGGGCGTGAACGCGAAGTCGAGCTTGCTCTCCAACGCGGAATCGACGGCATCAATGGACTGCCAGCAGGCTTTGATCTGGAGGCCCGGGCGGATGGCCTGCATGCGGAGGTGGTCCTCCTCGTTGATCATCACGCAGAGGCTTTCGTCCTGGTTGACGACGAGACCGCTGCCCGCGCCCTTGGCGGCGTGCTCGCGGCTGATGAGATGCCGCTCGACCAGCACCTGTTTGTCGAGGGTCGCCAGTTCATCCATCGCCACCCCGAAATGCGGCGCGAGCTGGGGCAGGCTCTGGACGGCGGGCTGGATGATTTCCAACACCCGCAGGCGGTCGGGCTTCTTGGCCCACGCCGGGAAGGGCAGTTTCTTGAGGTTGCGCGCGAGCCGCACGCGGCTGGTCATGACGATGCGGTCATTCGGGCCGGCGCGCTGGCAGGAAACGGAGGGCGGAGCGAGAAAGTCGTGAATGCTCATGGTTTGAGCCGTTTGATCTCGTCGCGCAATTGGGCGGCCTCTTCGTAATTCTCCTCCGTGACGGCTTTCTCGAGCTTCTTCTGCAGGAGCTTTAGCTTCTGCGCCTCCACGCGCGATTGCTGGAACACGGCGGGCACCTTGCCGGTGTGGCGCGTGCCCTTGTGCATGGTCTTGAGCATCGTTTCGAGGCCCTCACCAAAAGTGGTGTAGCAGTCCGAGCAGCCGAACCGGCCGGCCTTCTTGAAGTCCGCCTGCGAATAGCCGCAGGTGGGGCAGCGCAGGTCGGAACCGGGCGCGGGGGCTTCAGCCTCGGCCGACACCGCTGCGGCAGCGGTCGCCGCGGCGGCGGGGTTGAGAAACAGCTCGGCCAGCGAGTAACTCGTGGGGTCAACGACACCCTTTTCCTTCGAGCAATCCTCGCACAGGTCCACCTTCTGCATCTTATCCCCGACAATCTGGGTCAGATGAACCTTGGCTTCGTTTTGTTTGCAGACGTTGCAGAGCATGGTCGTTAGGCTGCCATCAAATTGGCTCGCCGCTGACCTTAGTCAAGGCGTGGTATTTCTCGATGAGTTGTTTCGAAATCGCCCCCGGCAGGCCGGTGCCGATCACGCGTCCGTCGATCTTCACCACAGGGATGATCTCCGCGCCGGTGCCGGTGAGGAAGCATTCGTCCGCGTTGAAGAGGTCGTAACGAGTGAGGTTCGGCTCGCCGGTCTTGAGGCCCAGCTCGCGGCCGAGGTCCAGCGCGGTCGCCCGCGTGATGCCGTAGAGCGCGCCGGCGGACAGCGGCGGGGTGAGCAGTTCATTGCCCTTGATGATGAAGAGGTTGTCGCCCGTGCACTCGGCCACGTAGCCGTCGGCATTGAGCATGATGGCTTCCTCGACCCCGGCGTTGTTCGCCTCGATTTTGGCCAGGATGTTGTTGAGGTAGTTGAGCGACTTGATGGCGGGGTTCACCGCGTTGTGCAGGTTGCGCGTGGTGGCCACGGTCACGATGTCCATGCCGCGCTCGTACATCTCGGGGGGATAAAGCTGGATCTTGCCGGCGATGACGATGACGGACGGGGC
>RFVF01000212.1 GCA_009922615.1 Pseudomonadota bacterium | reverse complement strand
TCGCGAGGTTGGAGCGGACGCGGGCGACGTAGTAGAGGTAGAGGAACTCGGTCACGGCCTCCTGGAGGCTGTAGGAGCTCTTAGCGATCTCGGGGAGCACCGCGTTGACGTCCTTGGCCTCGCCGGTGCCGCGGCCGAGGCCCTCTTCGAAGGTCTTGCTGTAGTAGGCGATGGTCTTCTCGATGGCGGACACGGCCTCGAGCACCTTGGAGAAGCGGGCGGCGGCGGGCCGGTACATCTCGAGGGCGAGGAGCTCCTCGCAGGCCCGCTGGATGATGCGCAGGCGGGCGACGAAGGTCTCCTTGAGCTTGCGGGCGCCGGCGTCGGCGTAGCGGCCCATGATCGCGAGCTCGACGCGGGTGCTGGCCTTGTCGGCGGGGTTGTCGAGCTGGACGGCGCGGATCGCGTCGTGGAGGCGGTCGGTGTGGTCGGTCAGCGGGATCTCCTTGCCGAGGAGGGGGCCGAGGGCCTTGACGGCGGCGAGGAAGTCGTCGTAGTGGCGGGCGAGGCGCAGCGCGAAGTCCTTGATGATCAGGGTGCTCGAGGCCTGCTGGCGCTGCATGCGGCGCTCGCGCTCGGTCTTGGCGTCCTCGTCGGCGCCGCCGAGCTTGGCGTCGGCGGCGCCGTCGTCGTCGCCGCCGAGCGCGACGTTGTCGCCGCGCTCGAGCGCGGCGCGGAAGCCGGCGCGGTCGCGCTCGGCGAACGCGCGGCGCAGGTCCTCGGCGGCGCGGAGGAAGGCGGCGAGGTCCTTGGGGGGGACGGCGCCGGACTCGACGCGGGCGTCGAGCTTGGCGCGGAACTCCTTGAAGGAGGGGCTGTCGACGAAGTCGCGGACGCTGACGCCGGCGGCCTGGAGCGCGCGGTGGGCGCGCGCGGCGACGGCGGCGGCGGTGCCCAGGCCGCTGATGGCGCTGGCGAGGGTGTTGCCGAACTGGCTGGTGCCGGGGGCGAGGCGCAGCTTCTTGATCGTCGCGTGGAGGTCGCTGTGCTCCTGGAGCGCGATCTCGAGCAGCTTCGCCGACTCGGGGATCTGGACGTGCAGGATGTCCTTGAGCACGTCGACGGCGCGCTTCTGCTCGGCGCGCGCGCGGGCCGACAGGTCGAGCAGGTCTTCGAGGTCGGCCGACAGCTGGGCGTCGCCGTGCTTGGCGATGCGCGCGCTAAGCTGCTTGTGGGCGGCGGAGATGACGCCCTCCAGCAGCTGGATGTTGCGCAGCGCGTTCTTGATCGAGGCGTGGACGGCGAGGAACTCGACGTTGACGCCGCGGGAGAAGCTGTGGGCGCGCTCGGCGACGGCGCGGCAGACCTCGGCGGCGCTCATCGAGGTGTCGATGTACTTGCGGGCGGGCTCGTGCACGCCGGGGCTGAACTCGTCGTTCAGCACGTCGGCGACCACGCGGCACACCTTCTCCTGCGCGGAGGCGGAGGCCGCGAAGGTCTTGCCGTTCTTGGGGTTGGGCAGCTGGCGCTGCAGCTCCTCGACGACCGCGTCGAGGTCCCCCTCGGGGTCGACCGCGATGCCCGCCCGCTTCAGCGCGTGGGCGAGGCGGCGCACCGTCTCCTCCTTGGCCGCGGCGGCCAGCGAGGACTCGTAGTTCTTCAGCTCGGCGAGCACCGCGCCGGTCTTGGCGTCGGCGGCCTCGGCGTCGCCGCCGCCGAGGCAGCTGCAGGCGGCGCAGCCGCCGTCGACCATCTCGCCGCCGCCGTGCACGCCGTGCACGCCGTGGTAGCGCACGTGCACCGAGTGCAGCATTTGCTTGTAGGCATCTGTGGCGTCACAGGTGCAATCGGGACCTCTGAGTTTAGAAATATCTAAGCCCATGTTCGACCGTTCGTTATAGTAGGGCGGCAAAAAACTCTATATTGTTATTTTTGATGCTCGCCACGCGGGGCGCAAAACTTGCAACTTCAAATTGCCGCACGCCGCAGCAAAAAAATACGCCACCATCTAAAACCAACGCGATTCCCACAAGAGCCTGTCATTTGCAGCTTGTAAATCTACCCGACAGCTGATTTCAGACGTATATCTATGGCACTTGATATCGAATATGCCATCACCGATTGGTGTCACGCACATGGCATTTGAGTAGCCCAACGAATGCATCTTGGATATGCCGTTAAAGTGCTCCAGATACAAGCGCGCCAACTCCAAGATCCCACCACGCAAGCGCAAGACGATTAGGGCGTCATACGTTGTGAGGAACAGGTACTCTGCGCCGAAGCTCGAAACCATCGACATACCTGTGCAGAACTCTGCTAGACTTGGAATCTTGATAACTTCCACAGTAGTAGTTTCCAAGTTCTCCGGGTCCCCCAACACAATGAGTTCGGAAGGCCCCGACCCACATGTATACCCGATGCAAATCTGGCCGGGAAGCGCGGCCGCGCCAAATACGGATGAATCTCTATGGTCGGCGCGGCGCCACTGGATCACGGGCCGGACCCATCGCTTAGGGAACATGTGCCTGATAATTCTTTTTTCGACACGAATTTCGACAGAGAGCGGGCTAGGTTTGTACCCGCCGCCGCTGTAGACGGCGCACCACGCATTCCCCAACCCAGGCAACCCAAATGCAAACCCCATCCCCGGCGGCAGAATCTCCTCGCACAAAGCTAGCTTGTCGCCGACTACTTTCCACAAGCTGGAGGGTATTTCCTCGAACAAACACAGATGCAATACGGCTTTTTGGTTATTTAGGAAATCGACTCGCATCATTGTATTCTTCAAACCATTTTCAATAACGACAAGAGTCATGTCTAAAACGGTATCGTATTTTGGCGGTAGGCTCAAGCCCAAACTTTCTCTGATTTCCTGAATCTGTAACACATCAAAGATGCGCCCGCGTCGTTTCTTCGTGGTCCAACTCTCGCGCGGCGCGGCGTGATTCGCGATTGCTGCGAGAGTTGCGCACGGCGCGGCGTGACTCTCGTTTGCTTTGAAAGTTGCGCGCGGCGCGGCGTGATTCGCGATTGTGAGAGTTGCGCGCAGCGCGGCGTGACTCTCGATTGCTTTGAAAGGTACGCGCGGCGCGGCGTGATTCGGGATTGCTGCGAGAGTTGCGCGCGGCGCGGCGTGATTCGGGATTGCTGCGAGAGTTGCGCGCGGCGCGGCGTGATTCG
>RFVF01000211.1 GCA_009922615.1 Pseudomonadota bacterium | reverse complement strand
GTCGTGCTCATCCAGATGAGTTTCTACCGCTACGACAACCGTTACATGCTCGACGCCATGCGCCGTTACCCCGGCGTCTTCGCCGGCGTGGGCATCGTCGATGACACCGCCCCACGTCCGCAGGATGCCATGCGCGCCCTCGCCCGCCAAGGCGTGCGCGGCTTCCGCATCCATCCAGGCGCGCAGACCATGAATGCCTGGCTCGCCTCGCCCGGCATGGCCGAAATGTGGAAGTGCGCCAGCGACGACGGCCTTGCGCTCTGCCCGCTCGTCGGACCCAACGCGCTGCCCGGCCTCGCAGCCATGTGCGCCAAGTTCCCGCGCACCCGCGTGGTGCTGGACCACTTCGCCCGCATCGGCGTGAGCGGAGAATTCCTCGAAGCCGACCTCGCCACGTTGTGTGCGCTGGCGAAATTCCCGCACGTCCACGTGAAAGCCTCGGCCTTCTACGCCTTCGGCCAGAAGCGCGCTCCCTATCTCGATTACGGCCCGATGATCCGCCGCCTGCGTGACACCTTCGGCCCGCAACGCATCATGTGGGCCAGTGATTGTCCCTACCAAATCCAGCGCGGCCACACCTACGCCGATGCCATCGCGCTCATTCGCAACCGGCTGGACTTCCTCTCCGCCACGGACCGTGAGTGGATGCTGCGGCGCACGGCGGAAAAGGTGTTCTTTACCTGAGCCAAACCGAGCAGGACCGCGCGCCCCATCGATCCCGTTGACTTCAAATTCCGTTTAGTTGGGAGTTCTTGATTGCGGGTTTCAACGGAATGGGTGGCGGGGAATTCACGCCCAGACACGCGCACAAAACACCACTCAAACACGGTTCCGTGCTTAGGGCCGGAGCGGTTTGTTACGCCGCCCATCTCCCCACTTCGATTTGCTTTCGCACGAGAAAGCGTTACGCCAAGCGCGCCTTCACCCAGCCCACCACGGTTTCAACCATGGGCGCGGTGAAGTCTCCAGCGAAGACGTGGTTGGAGCCGGCGAGCGCGACGAACTTCACGTCGCGGCCCGCGCGGATGAGAATGTCCTTTGAGTCTTGGATGGGCACCACATCGTCCTCGGTGCCGTGGACGAGCAGCCACGGGACTTTGATCTTCGGCGCGGCGTCGAGCACGGTGCCGATTTGCGTGAGGTCATCCATGTAGGCTTGCGAGAGCGGACAAGCTTCGTCGTCCCACATGAAACCCGCGCCAGGCTTCACCGTGCCAAATTCACGTTGAGCAAACGCCGCCGTGCGCACCATGCCCGCGAGGGAGACGAGCAGGCGGATACGCTCGTCCTGACTGGCGCGCAACACCCCGACCGCGCCCCCCATGCTGTGGCCGATGTAGCCGACATTCCAGCCGGCACAGGCATCGAGCACCGAGCCAAGATCGGCAACTTCCTTGGAGATAGTAGCCTCAGTGAACTTACCGCCGGATGCGCCGTTGCCAGCAAAGGAGATGCGCAGGGCGTTCACGCCAGCGGCGGCCAGACCGTTGGCCAACGCGACGATGAAGGGGCGGTCCTTGTTGCCCGTCACGCCGTGACCGAGGATGACGAGGTGCTTGGAGGTCGCGTCGCCAAGGTGGAAGGAATGGTCGAGGGTTTCGCCGTGGGAGTTTTGAATTGGGCCGATCATGGTGGAGAGGTTTTAGCCGCGCTCGGGCAGGGGCGTAAACTGAAAAGGGACGCTTGCCAGCCGTTGCGTCGTCGCTACTCTCCGCGCCATGACATTTTTCAAAGCTGTGTTCGCTTGGTTGGTGATTGGCACGTTTCTCGGCTGGGGCGTTTACATGACCGTGCATCCCAAGTCGGCGTCGTTTGTGCCGCTCGCCGTCGCGGTCGTCGTGGTGGTCGCGGTGATCGGCAAGTTCGGCTGCCTGCCGCCGGGCGACGAGCATCATCACTGATTTCCCGGCCCGTTCCGGAACGAAACGACGCGCAGGTGAGAGCCTGCGCGTCGTTTGCTTTATTTGGCGGCCCGGTCCAGGGCTTCGAGCACAAGGTTGGGCGTAAGCAAGGTGGGCAGCAGAATCGCGTCAGCCTTCGGATCGCGCGGATAGACCAGCACCATCGGCACGCCGGCGCGGCCGAACTTCTTCAACTCGGTAGCGATGGCGGGGGTTTCGAGCGTGTTGTCGGCGAGCAACACGACCGCGTTCAGCGCCTTCAATTTCTGCTGCGTCGCTGGAATTTCGAGACTGCTCTTCAAATTCGCCTTGCAGGTAAAACACCAGTCCGCCGTGAAATCTACGAGCACCACGCGGCCTTCGGCGCGGGCCTTCGCCACGGCATCGGGACTCCACGGCTGCCAGTCGATGCCGTCGGGACTGTGCTTCGTGATGCTGCCGGTTTCGCTCGGCTGCGCGGGGTTGCGCCAGTGGAGCTGCCCTTCCAACGCGTAGCCGTAGGCCGCCGCCACGAGCAAGAGGCTCAGGCCCATCGCGAGACCGCGCCGCGTCTCGCCGCGTTGCACGAACTCGCCCCAGATCCACGCCGCGAGCGCGAGCACGACGAGGAACAAACCCAGCCACAACGCACCATCGCGCCCGAAGATGCGCGTGGCCACCCACAGCAGCCAGATGGCCGTGGCGAGCATCGGGAAGCCCATCGCGTGCTTTAAGTGAACCATCCAGTTGCCGGGGCGCGGCAGATATTTCAGCCATGCCGGTTGGCACGTGAGCAGCAGGTAAGGCAGTGCCAGCCCGGCTCCGATGGCGAGGAACAGCAGGAGAATGAGCAGCGGCGGTTGGGCGAACGCGAAGCCCAGCGCCGGTGCCAGCAGCGGCGCGGTGCAAGGTGTGGCCAGTGCGGTGGCCAGCACGCCGTTGAAGAACGCGCCGGTGGGCCCTTCCTTGCGCGCGAGATCGCTCGCCGCTGTCAGCGCGCCGCCACCGAGGGTGACTTCAAACAAGCCAAACAAGTTCAGCGCCACGAGCGTGACGAGGGTGACCATGCACACGAGGAAGATCGGGTTCTGAAACTGCATGCCCCACAACGCGCTCTTCCCGGCGCGCTGCACGGCGATGACGACGCCCGCCAGCACGACGAACGATGCGAGCACGCCGAGGCAGTAAACGAGGCCGAGCTGCCGCACGCGCGCGGGTGATTCCTTGGCCTGGTTCACAAAGCCGAAAATCTTCAATGCGATCACGGGCAGCACGCACGGCATGATGTTCAGAATCAAACCACCGAAGAACGCGAGCACCAGCGCGTGCCAGAACGA
>RFVF01000022.1 GCA_009922615.1 Pseudomonadota bacterium | reverse complement strand
AGAGCGGCCCCTGCGGCTGAAATGCCTTCTTCACGGTCAACCCGTCTGAGCCATGTCGGAAAATCACCGACGTGCGTTTGCCAGAAAATGGTTTGCGCGCCGTCGTGCAGTTCGGCTTTGCCATCCGCGAGAAGGGTTGCCACGAGTTCCTCGAACCCGCCGAAGTAGCCGAGCTCCGTGCAGTGCGCGAGGGCGAAGCGCAGCGGCTCCAACGTGTGGTCGAAGCTCACGAGCCGCACGGTGCCGGGCTGGCCGCGCAGCGCGGCGAGCACGGTGAGCGCGTTGGCCGCCGCGCCGAGGCCCACGTCCCAGATGACGAAGTCGCCCGTGTGCGTGGTGAAGCGTTCACGCAAGCGGAGCTGCCGCACGTAAAGCGCCTCGGCTTCCGCCGCCGGGCCGATGACGGGATGAAACGTCTCCGCCTCCGCGTGCGAGCGGACGCTGCGCACGCCGTTGGCGAGGGTGACGAGGCTGTAGCCGGGAGACGACACGACGCGGAGACTAACAACGGGCGGCGTGTGCGGTCGCGAAAATTACTTGGCGAAGGCCGCGCTGTTTTTGCGGCCCGCGCTTTCGATGAAGGCGATCAAGTCCAGGATGTCGTCCTTGCTCAAGGCATCGACGAGGCCCTGAGGCATGGGCGAAATCTTCGAGAAGCTGCGTTTGGCCACGTCGGCTTTCTTCACGGTGATTTTCGTTTCGGGCTGCAGTTGGTTGGGCACGAGCACGAGCTGCGTGGGCGTCTCGTCCACGAGGCGGCCGGTAACGTCATCGCCGTTTTTCAGGACGACCGTGGTGTTCTGGAACTGCTCGGAGACGACCTTGCTGGGTTCGATGATGCTTTCCAAAACATCGCGGCGGCCGAAGCGCGAGCTGACAGCGGTGAGGTCGGGGCCCACGCCGCCGCCTTCGTTGCCGAAGCGGTGGCAGGCGAGGCACTGGCCGTCCACGAAGGCCTGGCGGCCTTTCTCGAAGTTGCGGCGTTTGCCGGCGTTGTTCAGCTCCGGCTCCAAGTCCGCCATCGTCCACGTTTTCACAAAGGCGCGCGTCTGCGGCTTGGGGAATTCGCTCACGCCCTTGCGACCGGAGGCAGCGCCGGTCGAGATGCTCGCGAGCAGCGGTCCGAGTTCACCCTTCTCGGCGTCGGTCAGGTTCGCGGTCGCCTCCTTGAGGAAGTTTTTGAAGAAGTTGTTGAAGCTGGAGCCATCGCCGTAGGGCCGGCCGGCTTCTTCAAACCACTTCAAAGTGTCGCCCTGGTGGGCGTAGCCGGAACGGTCCTTGGTCCAGTAACCGAAATACTCGCGGCGCTGGTCGAGCGTCCAGTGCTTCGCGGTGCGGAGGTGGAACAGGTAGTGGATCATGTCTTCCTGCGAGGGCGCGGCGGCCATGAGGGTGAGGGTCTTATCCACCACGTCGGGCGCGCCAAGGGCAATGAGCACTTGGGAAAGCTCGCGGTTCACGAGCTGGCTCTTGTTCGGGTAGCTGGTGGAAAGTTTCTCGGTCGCGAGCTTCACCACGTCGGCGGAGGGCAGGCCGTGGCGGGCGATGCTGACTTGGATGACGCGGATTTTGTCGAGCTGCTGGCGCTCGGGGAGCGAGGCGAGCGGCCACTTGCCGAGTGCGCGGAGGCATTCGTCTTGGGCTGACTTGCCGCCAAGGCGGGCGAGGGCGAGCAACGCGGTGAGGCCGCCATCCGTGGATTTTTCTTCGAGCGCGCGGGCCTGCCAGGTCGTGACCGGCTGCGCTTCCAGCGCGATGCGGGCGGCGAAACGGAGGGAGCGGTCCGGGCTGTTCAAGTGCGGCCAGATGAAGTCGAGCGCCTTGGGATCAGCCTTGCCGTGGAAGGCTTCGAGCTTGCGGCGCAGGGCGCGGGCCTGGGCTCCATCGGTATTCGGCGTCCACGCAGGCGCGGTGGATTCCTTGCCGGTGTAGGTGACGCGATAGAGGCCGGAGGCCGTGCCGCGCCCGCCGATGACGAAATACATCGCGCCGTCGTTGCCGATGGTCATGTCGGTCAAGTTGAGCGCTGGCTTGGGCTCGCCGGGTTTCATGAGGCCGGCGGGAGCGACGAAGTTTTCCCACGTAGCCGTGTAGCTCGCGCCTTCGGGCTTGAGGTGGACGGCGATGAGGCGGCCGTAAGTCCAGTCCATGATGTAGAGCGCGCGCTGGTATTTTGCAGGGAACTTCGCGCCCTTGGCCGTGGCCACGCCGGTGGGGCAGCCCACGCCGATGTTCGGGCACGCGCCGAGGCTGTCGGCGTAGTAGTCGGGCCACTTGCCGGTGCCGGAGCGCCAGCCGTATTCGCCGCCGGAGACGCAGTGGTTCACGCGCGTGGGCCGATACCACGGCATGCCCCAGTCCCATTCCATGTCCGAGTCGTAGGTGAACAGTTCGCCGTCCACGTTGAAGGCCATGTCGAACTCATTGCGGAAGCCGCCGCAGAAAAATTCCCAGTTCTTGCCGTCGGGACTGACGCGGTAGATCTGGCCGCCCGGCGCGAGGATGCCGGCGGCGTGCCCGTTGCCGTCCCACTGACGCGGGAGGACGTGGTCTTCGGTGTAGTTTTTGTGCGGTGAATTAGGGGCGATTTCGTCAACGAGCTTGGTGTGGTTGCCCGCCATGACGTAGATGTTGCCGTCGGGGCCGGGAATGACAGCGTGCGGGCCGTGTTCGCCGCCGCCGGGGATTTTCTTCACCAGCTCGATTTTCTCCCACTTGTCGGAGCCGTCATCGGTGATGCGATAGAGGCCGGAGTCGAACTTCGTTGAGTATTTGTTCACGACCACCCAAAGCGCGCCGCTGGCAAAGGTCATGCCCTGAGCGTCATACAGCGGCTTGGCGATGAGCTCGCGCTTGGCGATCTTGCCGTCGGCACCGAGCGTGATGCGCACGAGGCCGCCGTCGGGATTGCTGGTGCGAAACTGCGGGCTGATGATCAGGCGGCCTTTGTCATCCTTGCACAGATTGACCCAGGAGCCTTCCTCGGGCTCGGCGTTGTGGAGCAACTCGATCTTGAAGCCGGGCAGGGTGTAAAGCTGCTCGGCGGCGGCGGCGATGCGCTTGGCCTCGCCCTTGGCATTGGCGGGCTTGCCCTTGGCCGACCCGGGGACGGCGGCGGCGAAAACATTGCCGTAGGGCGGCATACCGTGCTTGCCGAGGGACTTGGCCGCACTCCATTTTGCATCGTCAAACGCGGCAGTGTTCCAATCTTTCTCCTCCTTGTCGCTCGCCTTCCACGAAGGGTCGGTGATGACGGTTTGCTTGCCCTTCTCGGTCTCGACGGTGAGCTGGGCGATGGCGGCTGCGGGCGAGCTGTCGCCGTTCACGCCGCGGATGGCGAGGAGGTTCGCCCCGGCTTTGACTTTGCCGGTGAGGTCGGTTTTGTGGGCGTTGGCCCACTCGTGGGCGGTGAGCACGCGCTCACCGTTGAGGAAAACATCCAGACCGTCGTCGGCGGTGGCGAGGAGCTCGGCTTTCTTGGGCTGGCCTTCGACGCTGAAGGTTTTGCGGAAATAGCGCACCTCGGCGGCCGAAGTCTTGTTGAACCAGATCCACTCCGGGGTCTGGGCGGTGGCGGAGTCGAGCACCGCGATGGCAAGTGTGGCGGCGAACAGGCGGATAGCTTTCATGTGTGTAAAAATGCCCTGAACCGACGGCGGCAGGGAAGCGGAATTCAACGGAGCGATCCCGCGACGAAGCTGAACGCGGGGTGCTGACGACCGGGGAAGGCGAGGTCGGGCCGGGGAACCCAGATTGCGGCTTGCCACTTCTGGCCCAAACCGTTAGAACAGTCGTGATGCCGTTGCCGTTTTTTAGTGGCTTTGAGA
Source organism: Pseudomonadota bacterium (assembly GCA_009922615.1). Classification (GTDB taxonomy): domain Bacteria; phylum Verrucomicrobiota; class Verrucomicrobiia; order Limisphaerales; family SXTU01; genus SXTU01. Next base: position 61,543 of record RFVF01000022.1, on the reverse strand, counting down.
AGAAGCGCGACCAGGTGATGGTCATTGATCTGGGTGCGAAGGTCACCAAGGCGGCGCATCTCTCCAAGAAGGGCAACGATGTGGTGCTGAACAGTTTTGCCCTGGTTGATGCCCCGGCTTTTGACAAGGGGCTGAACATCGGGCCGCTGGCGGACCACCTCAAGGCGGTCACCCAACTGCTCAACTCCCGACTCAAGCCCGTGAGCCTCGCCCTCGGCGTGGATAGCTCGTTACTGCGACATGCGGACATGCCGATGGTCACGACCCACGACATGCGGCAGATGCTCAAGTTCAGCAGCAAGAATTACCTCCAGCAGGATTTGTCGGATTGCGTGTTTGACGTGCATATCATGGCCCCGCGGCAGGAAACGGCGGCCAAGGGCGACGCGCCCAAGAGCGGCAGCCCGAAGATGCGCGTGTTGGTCGGGGCGGCCAAGAAGCAGATCATCGCGGATTTGCAGGAGTCTGCGGACCAAGCGGGATTGGTGGCGGACCAGATCGTGCCCAGCTTCCTTGGGCCACCGAATGCCTTCGAGCGGTCTCAGCCGGAAGTTTTTGCGAAGGAAGTCGTGGCGTTGGTGGATGTGGGCTACAAAAACACCACGATCTGCATCCTCTACAACGGGGAATTGACCCTCAGCCGCGTGGTGGCGTTCGGATCGGGCAAGATCACGCAAGGCATCTCGGAAGCTTTGGGAATGAGTCTGGAAGAGGCCGAAGGCGCCAAGATCACGATGCCGCCAGAGGTGGAATCCGTGGTGCAGGCGTTGCTGTCGCCGCTGGGCCGGGAATTGCGGGCCTCGATCGACTTTCATGACCATCAGCGGGACCGGGCGGTAAGCCAGGTCTTTTTTTCGGGCGGGGCTTCCCGCAATGCCCAGATCGTGCAGGCGTTGCAGGTCGAGTTGATGGTGCCGTGCCAGACTTGGAACCCCACGAGCTTCATGACCATGAACCTGCCGCCGCAGATGCTGGGCGAGATCGAGTCGGTCGCACCGCAGTTGACCGTGGCGGTGGGTGCCGGCCTGGCTGCGCTTTCCTGACATGCCCATTCGCATCAATCTACTGGCGGAGGAACAGTATCTGGCCGAGATGCGGCGGCGGGATCCCGTCAAGCGGGCTGCCTGGCTCGGCGGGTTCTGCGTCTTCCTGGCGCTCCTGTGGTGGGGCTGGCTGTTGTTCCAGCAGCACGAGGCCAAATCCACCCTGGCCAGTCACGAGGCTTCGTTCCAGCGGATCGAAAAAGCGGCAAAGGAAACGGGCGAGCAGATCAAGAAGGCCGGCGAAATTGAGAAAAGCATCCACAGTCTCAACCGCATGGCCACCAATCGTGTGCAGTGGTCAGCCTGCCTGAACGCGCTGCAAACCTGCACGGTGGAAAACATCCAGGTCACCCGTTTCCATGTGGAGCAAACCTACAATGTGCAGGCGGCTGTCCTCTCGAAGGAGCGCGGCAAAAGCAAGCCGGCCAGCTCCACTGAGCGGATTGTGCTGACGATTTCCGCCCGCGATTACGGGCGCACCGAGGACGAGAATGCCAACAAATTCAAGGAGAAGCTCCTGAACCACCCTTGGTTCAAGCGGTATCTCGCCAAGGACAGCCCGGTCACCTTCAAAGGTTTTTCCAACCCGACGGTGGAAAAGGACGACCCGTCGAAGGTGTTCGTCGCGTTCACGATGGAGTGCACTTTCACCGAGCAGGTCCGCAACTGACATGATCCAAGAGATCAAATCGCTTTCGAACGAAAAGAAGCAGCACCTGCTCGCCGTGGTTATGGGGACGGTGGTGGCGTTGGTGGTGGTTTATTTTCTGCTGATTTCCCCGGCTCAGGATGCGCTCAAGAAGCTGGGCACCCAGACGGCTGAGGCGGAGAAAAAGTTCCTCGAAGCGGACCGCCAGCGCAAGCGCGCGGATGCCGTGCATGACGAACTGGAGCGGCTCGACCAGCATTTGGCCAGCATAGAGGCCGGCATGGTCCCGGCCAGCGATTTGGTGCAGTGGATCCGCTCCACCGAAGTCAAATTCCGCGCCCAATCCCCCTACAAGGTCGAGATCCCGAACTTCCCCTTCCGCGGCCAGGGTGACATGACGATGATCCCGGACTTTCCCTATAAGGCGGCCACGTATGTTTTCACCGGCAACGCCTATTACCACGATCTGGGCCGGTATCTGGCCGACTGGGAGAACCAGTTTCCCTACATGCGCGTGTTGAACCTTGACTTGGCGCCGGATGACGCCGGCAATAACAATGCAACGGGGGACGAACGCGAACGGTTGACCTTTAGCTTCGAGGTTTCAGTGCTCATCAAGCCGCTCAAGCGCAACTGATATGAAGCCCGCCCTTCATCCTCTTCGCCGCGTCTGCATCATTGCATCCGCACTGCTGCTGACGGCCGGGCTGGCCGTCTCAGCCGAGAAGAAGGACGAGAAAAAAGCCGACGACAAGAAGAAGCCGGCGGAGACGAAAAAGGCCCCGGATGCAAAGGCCCCGGACAAGGACACCAAGCCCGCCACCAACGCCGTGCCGTTGGTAGTGGAGTTTCCCAAGTCAATTTTTCTCACCGCCTTGGATGCGGGCAAGGATCCCTTCTTTCCCAACAGCAAACGACTTTTCCCCAAGCCGCCCAAGGTGGTTGAACCGCCCAAAACCGTTGTAGCCCCGCCGGCGGTCACCAATCCAGTGGTGGTGATCAAGCCACCCGATGCCACCAACGTGCCCCCCCCGACTATCCCGGCGGTCACCAACCCGCCGCCGGTGGTGCCACCGGTCGAGCTGGTCGGCAGCGCGAATCTCTCGCTTCGGGGTATTTCCAGTGGCAAGGCCGGTTTTTTGGCCACCGTTCACAGCGGGGTGAAGGCCTATTTCTTCCGCAAGGGAGAAGAGCCCCAGCTCATTCGCCTGCCCAACGACAAGCAGCTCAAGCTGCGCTGCATCGACATCACGGAACGCTCGGCCCGTTTTTCGGTCGAGGGTGAAAAAGAACCTCGCGAACTGTTTTTACGAGAAGGACTATAAGCCCGCTGGCGGCAGCGTCCGCCGGCCCAATGTTATGCGCATGAAAACGACATTCGTCCTCCTGCTGGCGGCGGGACTGCTCCCGTCCCTCCCGCTCGCGGCGCAGCCGACGCCCCCGGTGGGGGCGCGCCCCGTGCAGCCCGTGCTCAGCCCTGAGGCCAAGGCTAAGGCCGAGAAGGACGCCAAGGAAGCCGCGCGCACCGCCGCCGACCGCGAAATCATCCTCGAACTCAAGTATGACGACATGGAGCTCACGGACCTGATCAAATCCCTCGCGTTGCAGGCGGAAATCAATGTGCTCTTTGACCCGAGACTCACCCAGGTCACCCGGACGGCAGATGGCACGGTCGTTCCGGCGGCGAAGGTGCCCGCCTTCCGCATGACCAACGTCACCGCGCGGCAGGCGCTGGAAGCCATCCTGGCCAACAACGACCTGCAGATGGTGCATGATCCCAAGACCAATACCTACCGCGTCGCGCCCAAGGCCAAGGACACTGTTGAGCCGCAGACCATGCGCATGGTGCAGTTGAAATACACCAGCCCCACCAACATCGTCACCATCCTCACCGGCATTCTCTCCACGCGGGCCAAGGTCATTCCCGACCCCCGCACCCAGGCGCTCATCATCTCCGCCACGGAGCGTGAGTGGGATTTCCTCAACGAAGTGCTCGAAAAAATCGACACGCCCACGATGCAGGTGCTCATCGAAGCCCGCATCTTGGAAACCTCCCGCAGCCCGCAGTCCCTTCGTGGCATTGATTGGAGCGGCACTTTGCAAAACCAGTCCGTCGCGTTTGGCAACGGCAGCGTCACCGGCAATTACAACGTGAACAGCCCGGGCGCAACCACGACCTCCAGCACCACGCTGCCGGGGGGGCGCACCATCACCAGCTCCACCACGGCTCCTGCCACCATCACCGAGAATCTCACCACCGCCATCGGCAGCGTGGTGCCAGGTTTCAACGTCAACACGCGCAGCGGTCTGAACCCGGCGGTTGGTTTCCTCAATGCCGACGGCGTCAAGGCCACGCTCTCCTTCCTGAACACCGATTCAGAGACCGAGGTCATTTCCACGCCGCGGTCCGTGATGATGGATGGCCAGACAGCGCGGTTGGCCGTCACGCGGGCCTTCCCGATCTTCCAAGTCACGCCCGGTTCCGCCAACACCCCGGCGGCGGCCAGCGTCACCTACACCAACCTCGGCACCATCCTCGAAGTCACGCCCCGCATCGCCGCCAACAGCAACATCGCCCTCAAGGTCGTTCCCGAGGTTTCCAATATCGACTCCAAGGACACCCAGACCATCAATGGCCAGGTCAACCAAGCCAACGTGTATGCCATCCGCAAGATCGAGACGCAAGTCATGATCCCCAGCGGCTTCACCCTCGTCATGGGCGGTCTGATCACGGACAACATCAACAAGAGCTACAACAAGGTTCCGTTCCTGGGTGATGTTCCGGGATTCGGCTGGGCGTTCCGCAAGGAATCCAAGAACCGCAACAAGTCCAACCTCCTGATCTTCGTCACCCCCACGCTCATCCAGACCGATCACTTCCAAGCCCCCAACACCGACTTCCTCCAAGGCCAGACCGGGCCGACCGGCGCGGACTTCCTCCGCACCCGCCCGCCGGTCTTGGAAGATAAGCCCGAATCCTTCATTGACTCCGGCAAGCCCCGAGAGCTCGGCAAGAAACCGGCCGCGCCGACCAACCCTTGATCACCGCCCATCTCCCCTGCTCATGAGCACGACTCGGACAGTTGGTGACGCCCGCTGCGGCAACTCCGCCGCGCGCTGGCTGCTGGCGGTGCTGTTGGGCGCGTGCGTGCCGTTCGCCGCTCTGGCCCAGACCACCGTCACCACGCTCGGCGGCGGGCCCAACCAGCAAAATGCCAACGCCAACGGCTTCACGGATGGGGACACCAAGCTGACCGCGCAGTTCGACACGCCGGGCGGTCTGGCCTTTAATGCCACCGGCAATTTCCTGTTTCTCGCCGACACTGGCAATGGCGCGATCCGCCGGCTCGACATCAGTGGAAACCGGACCATCACCTACCTCAGCGGCCTGAGCAGTCCGGTGGACGTGGCCGTTGATGGCAACACCAACCTCTACGTGCTTACCCAAGGCGATGGGCGCATCCGTCAATACGACCAGTTCGGTCAGCTCATCGCGACGAACAACGCCACGCTGCTTACCACTCCCACGGCGCTTGCCTACGACGGTGCGGCAAATCTCTACGTCGTTGAGCTTGGCGGCGCGCTCAAACGCGTCGCGCTCTCCAACGGCACCGTCACCGCCATCCTGCCGGCCGGCACTTTCAATGCGCCGCGCGGCGTTGAGGTGCTGCGCAGCGGCACCATCGCTGTGAGCGACACGGGCAACCATGCCATCCAGCTCGTCAACCCAACGACGTCCGTGATCACGCTGTTGTCCGGCTCCGTCGGCGTGTCAGGAACCAACGTCGGCACGGTGGCGCAGACGCGGTTCAACTCGCCCTACCACCTCGCCAAGGCCGGCGGCGACACGCTCGTCGTCACTGACCAGGGCAACCACCGCGTGATGCTGGTCACGACCAACGGTTCCTCCAGCGTGCTATACGGTATTTCGTCGAATGCCTGGGATGTCACCAATTTGCCTGGCGTTCGCCCTGGCTGGGTTGACGGGGGAGTGGAGTTCGCCGAATCGCGCACACCGACGGGTGTGGTAGTGGATGGCAGCGGCAATGTCTTTGTCACCGAGCAATACTACCACCTCATCCGCCGCGCATCCGGTTCGGGGCTCACGGGGCCCAGTGGCGTAGGCTCCGGCGGTGGCTCGGGCGGCATCACGTTAAACCCACCGTCACTTTCGTTCAGCCCGAACACGGGATACTTCCCGCTGGGCACGCGCATCACCGTCACCAGTTCGAGCACGAATGTGTATTTTACGACGGATGGCACGGACCCGACCACCAACAGCACCGCCGTCGTGATGGCCAACGGGACTGGCAGCATCCTTTGGAACAACCCGACCAATGATCTTACGAGCCTGCGTGTTACTGCTTTCGTCTTCAGCACGACCAATAGCGCCAGCACAAGCCTCGCGGGGGTGCCCGCTACAGCCAACACCATCGGTGTTCCGGCAGGAATAAACCCGACGCTCTCCGCCGGTCAGGGCGCGCGCGTTGTGGTGCCGGTCGTGGTGAATCTCCGCTCCAATGACACCTTGCGCTCGCTCCAGTTCCGTATCGAGGTGACGCCCAGTGGCCTCGTCCCGCCTCCGATGGTGGGCGCGACCTTCGGCGCGTTGAGCATCGGCACCAACGATTTCGTCTCGGTGACCACCGGCAGCACAACCGCCAACTTCAGCACCCTTGCCTACACTGCGGGCACCACGCGCGGCCTGAGCGTGTCGTTCTTGGGCACGAACGCGAACCTCTCGGTCAGCCGGTTCGGTGTCATCGCCATGGTGGTGATCCCAATTCCCGCCGGTGCGGCCTTGGGCGCGACCTACAACATCGACATCTTGCAACCCTCCGGCACGTCCGACGCGGGCCAAACTACGGTTCCTATCACCCCCGCCGGCACAAGCGTCATCACGGTCGCCAACCTCACCTACCTCGTGGGCGACACCTCGCCGGGTGGCTGGTATAACGCAGGCGATTTCGGCAATGGCAATCTGGACAACGCCGACGTGAACAATGCCTTCGCCGCCGCCTCGGGCCTTCGGCTGCCGTATGCGTTCAGCGATGCGTTCGATGCGATGGACGCTTTTCCCGAGGACACGGCGGGCACGGTGGGCGGCGACGGGCAGATTCGTTTCCTAGATTGGCAGATCATTCTCCTGCGTTCGCTTCGGCTCAACGCCAATCCCTCGTTGGGCGTGAGCACGACGAACTGGTTCCGCCGCTGGTCCGGCGGTGCTCGTTCGACCGGCATGACGAATCTGGTGCCCGCCGCGTTGCGGGCCACGGCGGTACCACCGCCGGGCGAAGTGTGGAACCGTCAGGCCGCCATCGGCGCGCTGCCGTTGGAGAATGTGGCACCCGGGTCCACGGTGAACGTGCCGGTCTTCGCGCGGGTGGCACCGGGCGCGATGGTGGCGGGCTTGCAGTTTCGCGCGGTGGTGACGCCCTCTGATGGTGCACCAGCCCCGGCAGCCCCGCCGCAGTTCATTTCACTCAGTTCGCTGTTTAACCCCAGCATCGTCAGTGGCCTCAGCAACGCCGTCGCCGCCGGCTGGAACGTGGGGCAACTGGCGCTGCCCGCCCTGAGCAGCAACCTGCTGGGTTTCGTGCGTTTCACGGTGCCCGTCACCGCGTCCGCCGGGTCCAGCTACACGGTCAGCTTCGCCAACACGGATGGTTCCCCTGACTTTTTCACGCAATACAACTTTGAGACGCGCGGCGCTTCCGTCTGGGTGCAACGCGCCGCCCCGGCCTCGCCGTCGTTGATTTCGGACGAGTGGAAGATCGCCTTCTTCGGCAGCACGACGGATCCGCGTGCGGCGGATTTGGCGGACCCGGACGGGGACGGCGTGCCCAATGTGCTGGAATATTTTGCGGGCACGGACCCGACCAGTGCCACCTCGCGCGTACTGCTCAAGTCTGGCGGCTCGCGCAATAGCGGCCAAGGACTGGCGTTCCAGCTCCTGAGCGCACCGGGCAAGCTCTACGTGCTGGAGAGCAACACCGACATTGTGCATCCGCTGTGGACGCCGATCGCCACGAACTTGGGGGATGGCAACCTTCAGGAGTTCATCCAAGCCGTGACGCCCGGCGGTCCGCGTTACTACCGCCTCCGGGTCATTCCTTAAATTTGCGAATCGCATGAGAACTGCTCTAGCTCTACGCGCCATGAAGTTCGCACGTCACCTTCGCTGTGTCTGGGCGGCCTTCACCCTTGCCTGCGCGGGCTTCGTGGGAGCGCAGACGGTCGATGTCGTGCTGACGAACGGGTTGGTGGAACCGCACAGCCTTGCGGTGGATTCCAGCGGCTCACTCTACATCACGGACGGCGGCGGCATTTTTGGCGGCGCGCACCGCGTGATGAAATTTGTTCCCAGCACCGGATCACTGACGCTGCTGGCAGGCGACCTGGCCGGTGGTCGCGGAACGAACGAAAACCTCACGCCCAACGCCGGCTTCACCGCGCGCTTCTACGGCCCGGCGGGCATCGTGCTCGCGCGCGGTGGGTTGGTAGTGGCGGACTCCGCCAACCACACCATCCGCTACGTGGGCTTTGACGGCGTGGTTACCAACATCGCTGGTTCCGGTGATCCCACGATTTCCGGACCGGCGGATGGGGCCGGGGCGGCCGCGCGCTTTAACACGCCGCTGGGCCTGGCGGTGGACACCAACGGGATCCTTTACGTGGCCGACTCAAAGAACAATGCGATCCGTCGGATCGATGCAGCCAACAACGTCACGACTCTGCCCGTCGCCGGGCTGAACCAGCCCAACGGTGTGGCCGTCGGCGACAACGGCATGTTGTGGGTGGCCGACACGTTGAATAACCAGATCAAGACCATCGACACCAACAACGTAGTCACGGTCCGCGCTGGCACCGGGGTGTCCGGTAGCGCGGATACATTCCCGGTGGCGTTGAGCGCGCAGCTCTCCAGCCCGCGCGGACTGGTGTGGATGGGTGCCAGCGCTGGCCTGCTCATCACCGACTCCGGCAACCACACGTTGCGCCGCCTCTACACGAACACGAGCATTAGCACTTACTCGATTGAGACTTCCGTTGGTTCGCCCGGCCAGGTCGGCTTGGTCAACGGCGCGACGAGCACGGCGCGGTTCAATTCTCCCATTGGCCTGGCAGCTGATACGGCCAACGGAGCGTATCTGGTGGTTGACTCGGGCAACCGGGCCATCCGGCGCGTGCAGCAGACCCCGGCCCAGCCGCCGATCGCCAATCCGTCCATCGGCGTCATCACGCTTGTGACTAACCTGAGCACCGGGACCGTCACGCCGGTGTTCACGGCCATCACCGACGGCGTTTTCAACAACGACGCCATCATCGCTGTCACCGCCGAGGCCAACGTCTCCACCCTGTTGAGCTCGGGTGCGACGCCGGTCGATCCCTTCAACGACACCGTGCCCGCTCCGTCCACCACAGTGACGACTTATACTTTGAACTCTCCGGCCCCGCAGTCCTTGGTGGCCCCGCTGCCGGACCTGACCATCAAGGCGCAAAGCATCGCGGGCGGCCGGATTTCCAGCGGTGTGGTCAAGGCTCGCTTTCAATTTGTGACGGCTAGCCCGCAGGTCACCGGAAATAACGCTGCCTCGTTCACCATCAGCAACGCCACGGTCGGAGCGCAGATTTATTACACTACCAACGGGGTTGACCCGACAAACGTCGTCAGTAGCTCGAACTTCTTGACGACCAGCGGCACGTTGAACTTGGGTCCGATCTCGTCGGACTTGGTGTTCAAGGCGCGGGCCTTCAAGACCAGCTACTCGCCCAGCTTCACGGTCTCCACCACGTTCTCCCCGTCCAACTTCGTTGCCAACACCATCTCCTTCGGCTTCCAGAACGGTGAAGGCTCTAGCCAGTTCATCGCGGCCGCCGGGCAGACCAACTACTCACCCGTGGTCCTGACCCTTTTGCCCGGTCAGAAAATGTATACGCTTCAGTTTGGCCTGTCGGTTTCCAACCTCGCCGCGCCAGCCTTGTCCTCCACCAACAGCCTCGTGGCCTTTCAATCTCGTCTTCTGAACAAGAACAACACCACGCCGGTTACCTACAGCATTATCCCGCCGCTGTCCCTGACCCCCACTGGCGGGTTCACTAATTTGCTCTTCACCAATAACAACCTCATCGGTGTTGGCTGGGTCACGCAACCGCCCGACACCAACTACTACAACACCATCGGCCAGGATCTCATCAAATATTCCGCCGTCCACAACACCCTCTTCGATAGTGGTGGCGGCCAGGTGATCGTCGGCGCGTTTGGTTTCGTCGTTCCCACCAACGGCGTTACCAACGGCAGCACCTACGGCATCAACATCCTCCGCCCTTCCGCTACGTCGGACGGTATCAAGGATGACGTTTACATTGCCAACCCGACCAACGGTGCGCTTCTGGCCTCGCAAACCGTCACCATCGGTTCGCCGGCTTACCTCGTCGGGGACGCCGTTCCCTTCCGCTGGTTCAATGCCCCAGACTTTGGGGACACCAACTTGCTGGCTAACGACGTTGCACAAGTCTTCGCTGCCGTGGTCTTCCCCGGCTTCTTCAACGTCCCGCTGCCGGGGAGCGACTTCGCCGATGCCATGGACTCCTGCTGCGGCACCGGCACCAACGACCCGCCCACCGGCCTGCTGCGCCGCGACACCAACTACACCGGTTCAGTTTCCCTCGGCAGCGAGACCAACATCAACTTCATCGCCTTCGGGGATGGCACGCTGGATGTCGCCGACCTCTTCGTCACTTTCCGCCGCTCGCTGGATGCCTCGCTCACCAACTTCATGCGCTTCCGCTCCAACGGCGTGCAATACGCCTTCGCCAGCTCGAACTCCTTTCGCGGCCTCGTCGGCCAGTCCGTCTCCAGTGCCCCGGCTCCTGCCCCGCGCTCAGGCCGTTCAGCTCAGGCACTGGGTATCCTTGGTGATCCCACCTCCGTTGTGTTCACCGCTGGCGAAAGTGTGGCAGGTGCCGGGCAGACCTTGAACATCCCCATCACTGCCCGCGTCACCGGAGTCACCCCCCTGCGCGTGCTCGCACTGAACCTCAACGTCGTTCCCCTCGAAGGCTCGCCCGCGCTCACCGTCCCTGTGCAATTCGTTCCTGACCCCGCCGTCGGCACCCCCTCCATGAGCGAGGCCCACGGCAGCGCCTTCGGAGCCGCTTGGTTGAACAACGCCGTGGCCGGCCTCAGCGGCGATGCCGCCGTCGGCACCCTCATCATCACCCTGCCCGCCGGGGCGGATGCCAACGCCGCCTACGCCGTCCGCTTCGATCACGCCTCCGCCTCCCCCGCCGGCATTGGCACCGTGCCCGCGCGCGTCGAGGCTGGCTTGATCACGACCCGTGCCCGCACCGCCTCCTCGTGGAACGATGGCATCCCTGACGCCTGGCGACTGAAACACTTCGGGACTTTGAGCAATCTCCTCTCCGCCGCCAGTGCGGACGCCGACGGCGATGGCATCCCCAACTGGGCGGAATTCCGCGCCGGCACCAATCCCAACGACGCCACCTCGGCGCTTGCCCTGCGTGCGCCCGGCCTGCTCTCCGGCGGCCCGCGCTTGCGCTGGCCCACGGCCCCCGGCAAGACCTACCTCCTCGAAGTTTCCCCCGCACTCGGCGGCACTAACTGGACGGCAATCGCCACCAACATCTTGGGCGACGGCCGCGAAGTGGAATTCCAAACCCCGCGCCCCACCGGCCCGCAATTCTTCCGCGTCCGCCTCGTCGAGCCTTGAGCCGAGCTGGATTTCTTCCAGCCGTTCAAGCATTCAAACGAACACGATCTCCGTCGTCGCTGCTGCTTCATCCCAACCCCGCGTGGGCTCGGGGGTCACGCTACTGATGTCCTTGATCGAGAGCTGGCGGCCCAGAGTTTTAGGGCTGCGGACTTCGATCTTGGATGGGTCGCAGGTTTGCTGGGAGACCTTCTGGTGCGGCGCGGGCTTGTAGCGAATGTAGAGCACCTTCGGCGTGTCGGGCGTGAAGAGCAGGATTCGCGATTTTTCCGGGATGCAGTTGTAGGTCTTGTCTAGGATCGTGCCGCCGAAGGTGAAGCGCTTGAGGTAGCTGGCATTGCGGTCCGTGTAGGCGCAGGTGAACACCCGCTCGCGGTCGGGCAGGCTGAGGTAAATGAGGTCGGGCCCGACGAAGAGTTTTTCCGCCAGCTCGGTGACCTTGTAGGTGCCGTCCTTGAAGACGAGCAGCAGCTTGTCGAACTTGGTGCAGTCCAGTTTGAACTCGTCGCCGTTGGCCTTGTAGCCCACGTAGCCGGTGGCGCGGTCGTAGCTGACCTTGAAGGCCTTGAACGCGACGGCCTTCACGTCCACCTCCTCGTGGCGGGCGGACTTGGTGGTGAGGCGCGGGTAAATCGGGCCGTATTTGGCGAGCAACGCTTCGAGGTGGCCAATGGCAAACTTCGTGACGTTCTTGAGGTGCTTCTGCGTCTCGGCGAGTTCAGCCCGCGTCTTCTCCATCTCTTCGCGGTGCTGGTTGATGTCGAAAAGCGAGATGCGGCGGATGCGGACTTGCAGCAGGCGCTCGACATCTTCCTCGGCCAGGTCGCGCACGAGTTCCTTGCGGAAGGGGACGAAGCCATCCATGACGGCGGCTTTCACGGCGTCGTTGGTTTTGCACTTCTCGATGGCCTTGTAGATGCGCTCTTCGATGAAGATGCGTTCGAGCGTGCGGAAGTGCAGTTCGTCCTGGAGCTGGCGTTGCTTGAGTTCGAGTTCCTGCTGGAGCAGGCGCACGAGCTGGTCGGTGTTCTCGCGCAGGACTTCGCTGACGGTCAGCTCCACGGGCCGCTGCTGGCGAATGACGGTGATGCGGCTGTTGATGGTGACTTCGCAGTCGGTGAAGGCGAAAAGCGCATCGGTGAGCTGCTGCGCGCTGACGCCGTTCGGGGCCTTGATCTCGATCTCGACGTCCTCGGAGGTGAAGTCGTTGATGGACTTGACCTTGAGCTTGCCCTTGGCGACGGCGTCCTCGATGGAGTTGGTGAGTGACTCGGTGGTCGTGCCGGGCGGGAGTTCCTTGATGACGACGGTGCTCTCGTCCTTCTCCTTGATCTTGGCGCGCACCTTCACGCTGCCCTTGCCGTCCTGATAATCCCGCGCGTCCATCTGGCCGCCGGTGGGGAAATCCGGCAGGCAGCGGAAGGGCAGCTTCTTCAGGATGCAAATCTGTGCCTCCAGCAGCTCGGGGAAATTGTGCGGCAGTATTTTGCAGGACAAGCCGACAGCGATGCCCTCCGCGCCGAGCATCAACGTGAGCGGCAGCTTGCTGGGCAGCATCACCGGTTCCTTGTTGCGCCCGTCGTAGCTGGGCACAAACTGCGTGATCTCGTCGTTGAAGACCTCGGTCCGCGCCAGTTCGGTGAGACGGCACTCAATGTAACGTGGCGCGGCGGCGGGATCACCGGTGAAGATGTTGCCGAAGTTGCCCTGTCCCTCGATGAGGTAGCGCTTGTTCGCCAGCACCACGAGCGCGTCGCCGATGGAAGCATCGCCGTGCGGGTGATACTTCATGCAATCGCCGACGATGTTGGCAACCTTCACGAACCGCCCGTCATCGGAGCGGTGCAGCGTCCAGAGGATGCGGCGTTGCACGGGCTTCAGACCGTCTTCGAGATTGGGGATGGCGCGGTCGCGGATGACGTAGGAGGCGTATTCGAGGAAGCCCTTGTCCACGCGGCGGTGGAGCGGCAGTTCGCGGTTCTCCGGCGCGAAGACGCGGTGCGTCAACCCCGGCGTTTCTTCGGCGACGATGTGCGTGCCGCCGTTGCCGTTGGCGGGGGTAAGGGTGGCAGGTTCACTGGCTACAGCAGGCTTGGCTGCGGCTGAAGGCTTCTTCGTGTCGTCCATCGGTAATTCGGGCTGATTGGGATCGCTATGAGGTTTGGCTGACATGGCTTGTGCGAGAAGCCGTCGCGGCGGTCATTCCTCCACCGTCACGACGAGGTTGCCCATGATGTAGTCCTTCCGCTCGGGCGTGTTCTTGCCCATGTAGAAGGTCAGAATGTCAGCGGCGTCGATTTTTGATGCGTATTCCACGCGGCTCATCTTCATGCCCTTGCCGATGAACTGCTTGAACTCGTTCGGCGAGATTTCCCCGAGGCCCTTGAAGCGCGTGATCTCGCAGCTCTTGCCCAGCTTCGCACTTGCCGCGTCGCGCTCGGCTTCGGTGTAGCAGTAGATTGTCTCGTGCTTGTTGCGCACGCGGAAGAGCGGCGTCTCCAGCACGTAGAGATGGCCGTCGTGGACCACCTGCTCGAAGAACTTCATGAAGTAGGTGATCATCAGGTTCCGAATGTGCATGCCATCTACGTCCGCGTCCGTCGCGAGGATCACCTTCTCGTAACGCAGGCCGTCGAGGTTGTCCTCGATGTCCAGCGCGCTCATCAGGTTGTAGAGCTCATCGTTCTTGTAAACGATGTCGCGCTTGAGATCCCACACGTTGAGCGGTTTGCCCTTCAAGGTGAAGACCGCCTGCGTGTTCACGTCACGGCAGCTCGTGATGGAGCCGGCGGCGGACTGGCCCTCGCAGATGAAAATCATCGAGCCGCGGCCCTTGTCCTTCTTGCGGTCGAAGTGGATTTTGCAGTCTTTTAACTGCGGGATGCGCAACGTGACGGCCTTGGCGCGTTCGCGCGCGAGCTTCTTCACGTCCTGCAATTCCTTTCGCAGTTGCTTGGTGTCCTCGACTTTCGCGAGGATTTGTTCGGCGACGGCTTTGTTGCGGTTGAAGAAGTGCAGCAGTTCCTCGCGCACTTTGTTCACGAGCTCGGTGCGGATTTCGGTGTTGCCCAGTTTGTTCTTGGTCTGCGACTCAAAGAGCGGGTCTTGGAGCCGGATCGCCACCGCGCCGACCATGCACTCACGCACATCGTCGCCTTCGTAGCCCTTCTTCGAGTATTCGTTCACGGCTTTCAGCAGGCCCTCGCGGAACGCGCTCAGGTGCGTGCCGCCGTCGCTGGTATATTGGCCGTTGACGAACGAGAAGAAACTCTCGCCGTAGCGGCTGTTGGTGTGCGTGAAACAGAACTCCAGCGTCTTGCTCGTGAAGTGCAGCGGCGGGTAGATCGGCTCGGCGTTGTCGCCCGCCAGATCCTCCATCACCAAATCCAGCAAGCCGTGGCGGGAGACGAACTCGTTGCCGTTGAAGATGAGGCGCAGCCCGGAGTTCAGGTAGCTGTAGTGGCGCAGTCGCTTCTCGATGAACTCCGGCTTGAACTCGCTGTCTTTGAAGATGGTCGGGTCCGGCTCGAACTCGACGAACGTGCCGTTGGGCTCGGTGGTCTTGCCCCGATTTTCCTTCTTCAGCTTGCCCTGCTTGAACGTCGCCTCGGCGAACTCACCGTCGCGATGGCTGCGCACCGTGAAGTCCTTGGAGAGGGCGTTGACGGCCTTGGTGCCGACGCCGTTGAGGCCGACGCTGAACTGGAAGACCTCGTTGTTGTATTTCGCGCCGGTGTTGATCTGCGAGACGCAGTCCACGATTTTGCCCAGCGGAATGCCGCGGCCGAAGTCGCGCACGCGGACACGGTTGCCCTCGACCTTGATCTCCACCTGCTTGCCGTAGCCCATGATGAACTCATCGATCGCGTTGTCGATGACCTCCTTGAGCAGGATGTAGCAGCCGTCGTCGTAATGCGCGCCGGAGCCAATGCGCCCGATATACATGCCGGTGCGCAGGCGGATGTGCTCGATGCTGGAGAGGGTCTTGACCTTGCTCTCGTCGTAATTGTGCTTCGTTTTTTCGTCGGCCATGTTTCGGCGCGGGTGACTACCGGAAAGCGGGGTGATTGCCAACTTGAAACGCTCGGAGGGGAGTCAATCGGCCCAACCACATCAGCATGATGGTGAAGTTGCTTGGGCGGAAATTCCAGCGTCGGGCGTGGTTGACCGTGATTGAGAGCGGTGCGTTACTTCAGCTTGGCCAGCATCTCCAGCAACGCGGTGACGATTTTCACCGAGCCTTGCTCCTCCAAGCGGTTGGTCCCCAGCCACGTTTCGTAGCCGCCAAGCCGGTGCTGCTCGGGCGTGGGGAGGTAGCCGTAATAGCCGTTCGCGATGGAGTGAGTGAAGCTCGGCTTGAACGGATTGCGGGCCTTCAGCTCCAAGCCGGTCTCGACAAAAGTTTCGCAGGGAATCCCCGTGATGCCCACGTCGCCCACGCGCAGGGCCTGGATGGGAATGTTGAGTCGTGCGGGATATTGCGCCATGCCCAGCGTGCGTTCGGCGTAGATTTCCTCGAGCGTCGCAGCGCGCGGTAGAGTTTTTGGCCGGGCCAGGATTTCCTTCGCACGGTTGATTTGCTCGGGGGTCGGGCGTCGGGTGCCCACTTCGAGTTCGCGCAGTTGCCCGCCGAGCGGCACCCAATCGTGGTAGGTGATGCCTTGGAGGGCTGTGAACGCAACCTGCGCGAGGTCGTTGGCGACGAGACGCATCTGCGCGTAATTCTCCTGCTTCACGCCGGGCTGGGTGAAATCAATGTTGTTGATGTTGCCGCTGGTGCCGTTGGCGAGCAGGCCGACGAAGGCCGGCGTCTGCCGGTCCGCGTGCAACAGCTCCTGGAGCCGGTCGCAAAAAAT
This sequence comes from Pseudomonadota bacterium, assembly GCA_009922615.1. Classification (GTDB taxonomy): domain Bacteria; phylum Verrucomicrobiota; class Verrucomicrobiia; order Limisphaerales; family SXTU01; genus SXTU01. Next base: position 45,264 of record RFVF01000022.1, on the reverse strand, counting down.
CGCGAAGTAATCCGCCGAGATGTGCCCCGGGCCGACGCCACCGACGTAGTGCAGCGAGTAGTTCGCTAGCACGGCGATGGGGCGGCCCTCGGGCGTCTGCACGCTCAGGAGACAAACCTCGGGATCGGTCGGGCCGGCGGGCTTGTCGAGGTCCTTGCTCGCGCGGCCGGGATTCATCTTCACGAGGTCGTTGGTGCTGCCAAAGGGATTCATCGGCATCGTGCCGGGCTTGAGGAACCAGCGGCGGTTGAAAACATGCCTGGGCTCGCTGCCCGTCCCCCAGCCGATGCGCGCGGGGGCGAGGTTGTTCATCGCCCGGCGCACGCCGTCGGCAATGCGGCGCGCGACGAACGCCTGATAGGGATCCAACGGGTTGTTGATTTGAAAACGATTCGTGCCCAGCGCGCTCGTGGCAGAATGCGTGTGGGTGGCGGACATGAGTAGATGCGCGCCGGGCAGGCCCGTCTCTTCGGTCACGAGCTTCCGGGCTTCGTCGAAGACTTCGCGGGACGCGCCGAGCAGATCGCAGACGACGATGGCCAGCCGCGTCTCGCCGTTGTCGAGGACGAGACAGCGCGCGTTCAGCTCATCGTGGATGTGGGTGGAGGGAAACGGATGGAAGCCGCCGATGATCGCGCCGCCGATCGGGGGCGTAAGGTTGCTCGTGGCGGCTCCGGCGCGGAATTGCCTGGGTTTGTCGGCGGCGGCCAGCGGGAGCGTGAGGAGGCTGAGGAGCAGCAACAGCAGGGTTCTCATTTCTTAACCGGGTTTTCGGACCGTTTGATTTCCAGCACGGCGGGTTCGACGCCGACCTTCACGCCATCCTTCGGGATGGGCTGCCCCAGCGTCCACAACACGCCTTGGGTGACGAGCCGCTGGTAATCCTCGCGCGCCCAGTGGACGTGAAAGTGAATGCCTACGTAGCCAAACGAGCGCCCACCGTCGGGTCGCTGCCAGGCCCAGCTCGCGACTTCGTCCGCGTCGTCCACGCGGGCCGTGAGCAACGGCGTGAAGCCCGGTGCGCCGGTCTTGAGCTCAAGCCGGTAGTAAAACTCGTCGTGCACGCGGAAGTTCGCGATCCCCGCCACAACCGGGTGATCCTTTGCGGCGACGGTCACGTCGGTTTCGAGGACTTTGTATTTGCGCTGTGGCCCGCCGCGCGTGCCACCGAGCAAATCGAGTTGGCCGGCGATGAACTTCTCATCCTTCGCGCCCACGGCCCAATGCAACGCCACGATGCCGCCCTGCCGCGCGGCGAGGCGTTTGAAGGCCGCGTGCCGCTCGAGGTTCATCTGCATGAACTGCGCGCCTTGCGTGACCAGTAGCAAGACGCCATCGGCCTGATCGAGTAACGCCGGGCCATCGGCCCACGGCTCATCGGCGCGCACAACGGTGGCGCGCACAGCAGGAAAGGGTTTCAATAGCCGCTCCACCACGCGCGCCCCGGGCATGAACTCGTGCGTGCCGGGCGGATGGCCATCTGGCCCTTGGCCTAGAATCAACAAGCGTTTTGGTTCCACTGCTGTGGCGACAGTCGCGATCAGGCCGAACGCAAAGGCCAGCCAGCGATGGCTGTAACCAAACCGGGCAAGGAAGGGTCCATTCATGCCAACAATATGTTCAGTGCTTACACCGCCATGAAACGCCGCTCGCCCCTACTTGTCACGCCCGCAGTCCTGACATTGCTGCTCGCCGTCACCGCGCGCGCCGATGTGAATCTCCCCGCCATCTTCGGCGATCACATGGTGCTCCAGCGCGACACCGCCGTGCCCGTCTGGGGCACCGCCGCGCCGGGCGAGGAAATCACTGTGTCCATCGCCGGCCAGACCGCGGCGACGAAGGCGGCCGCCGACGGCAAGTGGTCTGTGAAACTCACCAAGCTCTCGGCCGCCGGGCCGCACACGCTCACGGTGAAGGGCGCGAACACACTCACTTACTCCGACGTGCTGGTCGGGGAAGTGTGGCTTGGCTCGGGCCAATCCAACATGGCCATGCAGGTCAGCCGCGCGAAGGATTACGAGCAGGAGCAGGCCGCCGCGAAGTTCCCGCTCATTCGCATGTTCACCGAGGGTTCGCCTGCGGCGAACACCGCGCAAACCACGGGCAAGGGCGAGTGGGTCATCTGCTCGCCGGAAAACGTCGGGCGCTTCTCCGCCACTGCATATTTTTTCGGTCGTGAGATTCATCGGTCGCTCAACGTCCCCGTCGGCCTCATCAACTCTTCCGTGGGCGGCACGCCGATTGAATCGTGGATTGCGCCCGAGACGCAGCAGGCTGCGCCGGAACTCAAAGCCTTCTTCGAGGCTGCCAGGAAACCCGCCAAGCCCGTGGACCCCGCACAGGCGAAGGCGAAGTTTGAAGCTGACACGGCGAAGTGGAAGGAAGCCGCCGCCAAGGCCAAGGCCGAAGGCAAGCCCGCGCCGAAGCGCCCCGTCGACCCCGCCAGCGTGGCCGAGCGCAAGGGCAACGTGGGCGGGCTCTTCAACGGCAAGATCGCGCCGCTCATCCCCTATGCCATTCGCGGGGCGCTGTGGTATCAGGGCGAGGCGAACTCCACGCCGGAGAAGGCGGTGCTTTATCGCGCTCAACTGTCGCTGCTCGTCACCGACTGGCGCGCGCGGTGGGGCTACGATTTTCCTTTCGCATGGGTGCAGCTCCCAAACTTCGGCGGCGCGGGCCGCGACTGGCCGCTCGTCCGCGAGGCGATGCTTCAGACCCTCAAGCTCAAGGACACTGGAATGGCCATCACCATCGACCTCGGAGAGGAGAAAGACATCCACCCGAAGAACAAACAGGACGTGGGCCGCCGTCTTGCCGCGTGGGCGTTGGGCACGGTGTATGGACAGAAGCTCGCCACGAGCGGTCCGCTTCCGGCCGGCCACCAAGTGCGCGGGAGTGAAGTGGTCTTGAGCTTCACCCACACTGATGGCGGATTGGTGGCGAAGGGCGGCGAACTGAAGGGCTTCGTCATTGCGGGCGAAGACCAGCAGTGGAAACCCGCGACCGCGCGTATCGAAGGCGGCAAGGTCATCGTGTCGCACCCGGACGTGAAACAACCCGTTGCTGTGCGCTACGCGTGGGAAAATTGGCCGACGTGCAATCTCTACAACGGCGCCGGGCTACCCGCATCCCCGTTTCGCACGGACACGAAGTAACGCGGCGAGTTGAGGTGACGCGCTTCCGTCATTTCACCTGCGCCAGCTCGCGCCAGAGCAACGCGCTCATGCGTGTGCCAGCGCGGAAGCAATCGAGGTCGAACTTCTCGTTGGGCGAGTGCGCGTTGTCGTCGGGGAGAGAGAGACCGAGGAGCAGCGTTTCGACGCCGAGGATGCGCTTGAAGTCGTTCACGATGGGGATGGAGCCACCTTCGCGCATCAGCACCGGCTCGCAACCGAAGGCCTCGCGCAATGCCCGCAACGCGGCCTGCGCGCGCGGGCTGTCGGGCTGCACGAGATACGGCTCGCCCGCGTGACCGGCTTCCACGGTGAGTTTGCAGCTTGGCGGACAGAGCGACTTCAAGTGCTCGACCACGAGGCGTTGCACCTTCTGCGGGTCCATGTCTGGCACGAGGCGGAAGGTCAGCTTCGCGCGGGCCCACGCGGGCACGATGGTCTTGCTGCCCTCGCCCTGGTAGCCGCTCGTGAGTCCGTTGATCTCGCAGGTCGGGCGCGCAGTGCGGCGTTCGAGGCTGGTGAAGCCCTTTTCGCCGAAGAGTTCCGGCACGCCGACAAGTTTGCGGAAGCTCGCTTCGTTGCCCGGCAGCTTGGCCAGCATCTCACGCTCGTATTTCGAGAGCGAAGCCACGTCGTCGTAGAAGCCGGGGATGGCGACGCGACCGTTTTTATCGCGGAGCTTCGCGAGCATTTGGGCGAGGGCCATCGCTGGATTGTCCACCGCGCCTCCGAAGAGGCCGGAGTGGAGGTCGCGGTTCGGACCATCAAGGCGGATCTCCACGGCGAAGATGCCGCGCAACGCGTAGGTGAGCGCGGGGTGGCGCTTGCTGGGCAGGCCGTTGTCCGAGATGACGAAGGCTTCGCAGCGCAAATCTTTCTTCCGTGCGCGGAGGAACGGTGCGAGGTTTTCGCAGCCGATTTCCTCCTCGCCCTCAATGAGGAAGGTGAGGTCGCAGGGCAGTTCCGTGCCGGTCTTGAGGTAGGCCTCGACCGCCTTCAAGTGTGCGAAGTGCTGGCCCTTGTTGTCGCAGGAGCCGCGAGCGAAGAGATTGCAGCCGTCAATGCGCGGCTCGAAGGGCGGGGATTTCCACAGCTCGAGCGGCTCGGGCGGCTGCACGTCGTAGTGGCCATAGACGACGTAGTGCGGCTTGCGTGCGCCCACGCGACGCGGCGTGCGGGCGAGGACGATGGGATTGCCCTTGGTGGGGCAGACCTCGACTTCGAGGCCGATGGCGCGAGCGTGGTTGGCGATCCACGCGGCGCATTTTTCCAAGTCGGGTTTGTGCTTGGGCTGCGCGGAGACGCTGGGGAAGCGAAGGTAGTCGCAGAGTTCGGAAAGGAAGCGCGTTTCGTTGGCGGCGAGGTAGTCGAGAACTGGTTGCATCGGCAGAGAGGAAAGCGGAGCCGGAGGCGAAAGGCAATCGCGTGCGGCGGGAATTAAGCCTTGGCTCGCTCAAGCGTTACGTGTAGGTAACAACCTGTTTTCCGACTGCAACATTGCGCCGCTCATGAGTTCCACTGACACCGCACCCGCCACGTCCACCAGCCCGTGGTGGAAAGACCTCACCCCGTATCACTGGTTCGTGTTCACGATGGCGTGCTTGGCGTGGCTGTTCGACTGTTTGGATCAGCAGCTCTTTCTGCTCGCGCGGCAGGGTGCGATGAAAGCGCTGCTGCCGGCGGGTTACGATGTGAAGGAGTATTCCGGCTACGCCACGGCGATCTTTGTCGCGGGCTGGGCCACGGGTGGGTTGATCTTCGGTGCGGTGGGGGACCGCATCGGGCGGGCGAAGACGCTCACGCTGACGGTGCTGATCTATTCGGTCTGCACGGGTCTGTCTGCGTTTTCGACAGGCTGGCTGGACTTTGCCAGCTATCGCTTCCTGACGGGGCTGGGCGTGGGCGGGGTATTCGGTTTGGCCGTGGCGCTGGTGGCGGATGGGCTGCCCGAGCGTTCGCGGACCGGTGCGCTAGGCACGCTGCAGGCGCTCTCGGCCGTGGGCAACATCAGTGCCGGTCTTATCAGCATGGGCATGGGCAAGCTCGGTGCGGCCGGGCACATCAATCCGGCGAACGCATGGAAGTATATGTTTCTCATCGGCGCGCTGCCGGCGTTTCTGTGTGTGTTTCTGCAAATCCGCCTCAAGGAGCCGGAGAAGTGGGTGAAGGCTCGCGAAGAAGGCCGGCTCACCGGTGCGAAGTTCGGCTCCTACGCCTCGCTCTTTGGCGAGCAGCGGTGGCGCACTCCGGCGCTGCTGGGAATGATGCTGTGCGTGTCGGGCGTGGTGGGCTTGTGGGGCGTGGGCTTCTTCAGTCCGGAACTGGTGGGCGATGTGATCGGGAATTCGCTCAAGGCCAAGGGTATGCCGGACGCGCAGATCGCCAGTGAGAAGACCTACTGGGTCGGTGTGAACAGCATCGTGCAAAATCTCGGTGCGTTTTTCGGCATGATGACCTTCACGCACTTCGCGCAGAAGTTCGGTCGCAAGGCTGCATTCACCGTGGCGTTCATCAGCGCGTTCGCCGCCACGGTCGGCTACTTTCAGCTTTTCAACGGCACGGGCGACATCTGGATGAGCTTCGTGATGGGCTTCTGCCAGCTCGCACTGTTCGCCGGGTTTGCGATCTACCTGCCGGAGTTGTTCCCCACGCGGTTGCGGAGCACCGGCGTTAGCTTCTGCTATAATGTCGGGCGCTTCATTGCCGCGAGCGGGCCGTTCACGATGGGCCTGCTGGCGAAATCGCTCGCGGCAGGGGCAACCACTCCGGAGGCCAAGCTCGTGGCGTTCCGCGCGGCGTGCTGCTGGGTCAGTTCGGTCTTCCTGCTGGGTCTGATTGCGATGGCGTTCATGCCGGAAACCAAGGGGCGCCCGATGCCGGAGGACGTGGTGCCCACGAAATAGTCCGGCCGGTCAGACAGAGAAAAAGTCGTGCATCTTCTTGAGGAAGTCGTTGGCGTATTCCTCCTGGCTCTTGGGGACGACGTTTTTGTTACGCTGAGTCTGGGACTCGGCAAGGATGACTTCAGTTTCGAGTCGGCGGAGGGCGAGGATTTCACTGAGCCGCTCGACAATCTCGGGTGACTCGCGCAAGACTTCCGCCATGCGTTCGCGCGGGATGAGGACGACTTCGCAATCCCGGGTGGCTTGGACAGAGGCGCTGAGTTTCTCGCCGGTGAGGAGGGAGAATTCGCCGAGGCATTCGCCGCTGCGCACTACGTTCACTCGCATGGAAATCCCCTCCTCTTCGACGTAAACATCGGCCTCGCCTTCCACGACGACGTAGAGGGCATTGCCTTCCTCGCCCTGGCGGAAGATGCGTTCGTGCTTGCCGAACAACTGCTTGTGCGCACCGATGACGAGCTTCTGACGCTGGGCGTCGCTCAGGACGCTGAAGATCAAGTTGCGCCCGAGGATGTCGGCGATGTGCCGGGCTTGCGCCTCGGAATCGTCTTTTGGTTTGAGGTATTGCACCACGCGCTGGGGGAACGGCATGGTCAGGCCGACGCGGCGCAGTTCATACCATGCGTCGGTGCGGATGCCGTCGGCGATGCGATCTTGCTCCGCGTCTTTTTCGATCCAGACGCGGATTTCGTAGATGATGGTGCTGTCGGCAAATTCTTTGAGGTAAACCTCGGGCGGTGGGTCTTTGAGGACGCCAGCTACGTCTTCAGTGGAGCGCAGCAGGATCGCGCGAACCTTGTTGGGTGGGGCCTCGTATTCCACCGGCACAGTGACGCGCATGGCGTGGTGGGGCGTGGGGTAGCTGTAGTTCTGGAGGTGGACGTTGACGAGGTCCACGTTTGGAATCTCGATGTAGGTGTGGTCGATGGTGCGTAGCCGGGTGGTGCGCCAGTTGAGTTCCATGACTTCGGCGAGGCGGTTGTCGATGTAGAGCCAGTCGCCCAGCTTGAGCGGTTTGCTCATCTGGATGGTCAGCCCGGCGGTTAGGTTGGCGATGACCGGACGCAGGGCCAAGCCGATGACGACGCCGCCGCCAGCCAAGCTGGCGAACAAGCCAGGCACCTTCACCTCGAAGACAAACTGAAGGATAAGCAGCACAGAGGTCGTGATGCCGATGAGCTTGGTGGCATGGGTGAAAAACCGTGGAACCACCATGTTGCGTTTCTTGGCGAAATAACCTTCCCAGTAGAACCGGTTGAACAACGTCAGGAAGAGCAACGCGTCCATCATGAACGCCGCCGCCATGATCACGCGATGCGTGTCGACCTTTAGGTCCATGTAGTAGGATGCGGCGAGCGCGGCATTCCCGATGCAGATGAAGTGATATGGTGCGCCCAGTCGCAGGTTCCAGCGCTGCCGCATCTGCCGCCCAAGCAGGACCATGATGAACCAGACCGGAAGTCCGATCAGCAGGACGAAGTAGAGATTGTTCATGCCGTGGGAGAATTTGGGGACAGGAGCCGAGTGACTGCAATGTGTAAATCCGAAGTGTGGTCGCTGGTCAGCGCGCGAGGTTCAGGCACACCAGCTTGTCCTCGCTTCGGAGGTAAAGGCGCTTGTGTGACAGCACCGGCGCGCACCAGGTCGGGTAGCCGAGCATCGGGGCCTGCCAGCGAGAGAGTTCTTCAGGCTGTTTGGCGTTGGGTTTGAAGATGCCGAGCAGGCCAGCTTCGCCGAGCACGAAGAGTTTTCCGTCCGCGAGGATAGCGGAACCTCGGCCGAAGACTGGGAATTGCGTGCCGTGTGGCGGGTGCTTCTGCCAGCGCTCGTCGCGGCTCCAAGCGACCTTGCCGGTCTTGAATTCCACGCAGCGGAACGTCGCGTCCGGCTCGTCGCGTCCACTGAACGCGTAGAGGTGGCCGTCGAGCAGGATGGGGGTGTTCCAGTGGAGCTCCAGCGCGGGCACCTTCCAGCGGCCCGTCGCTGGATCGCGATCGGCCACGTCCATTGGGTGGCGAGCAGGGTCGCGCCAGACTTCGTCGAAGGATTTGCCGTCCGGTTTCACGCGCAGTAGCACCGCACCGCTGCGGTAGTAGGCGGCGGAAATCAACACGAGGTCGTCCTGCACGATGGGATTCATCGCGTTGACCGAGTCGTTCGCGAAGGATTGGAACCAGCGGCTGAAATTGATCGCGCCGTTCGTCGGATTCACCGACACCAAGCCCTGGCGCATCAGGCAGAGGATGTGGCGTTGCCCGTGGATGGTGGCCGCCACCGGAGACGCGTAGCTGGCCAACTTTTCGAAGCCGGTCCACTCGTAAGGGGCTTCGGTGCGCCAGCCCAAAGTGATGACGCCGGACCAGTTGGTCTTGCCGACGTTTTGCCAGAGCGTCTTGCCTGTGGTGGCGTCGAGGGCGACCATGCCGGCGCTGGGCTGACCGCCGACCATGACGATCAGCTTGCCGTCCTCAAGGATCGGCGTGGAGCCGACTCCGAAAAAGGCCTCGGGCACATTGAATTCCTTCGCCGTGTTCCGCTCCCAGACGAGCTTGCCGGTCGGGAGTTCGAGGCAGAGCAGTTTGCCCTCGGCACCGAACGTGTAGCAGCGATCTGCGGTGAGCAGTGGCGTGCAGCGCGGGCCGTTGTTGTAACCATAGGGATCCTGATAACGGCTCGGATAGGCATGACGCCACACGGGTTTTCCCGTCGCCGGGTGCATCGCCTCGACGACTTCCTCGCCCTGCACGCGATGGTGCAACACGAGCAGGTCGCCCCGCACGGAGGGCGCGCTGTAGCCGGCGCCGATGTCGCGTTGCCACACGACGGGCGGACCGTCCTTGGGAAATTTTTCGAGCAAGCCTGTCTCGCGCGAGGTGTTGTTGCCGCGCGGGCCGAGGAACTGCGGCCAGTCTTCGAGGATTTCGGCGGCGGGGAGCGAGCCGGTGATCAACACTGCGGCAAGCAGGAGATAACGTGCATTCATGCGGGTGCCGCGAAGGTTCCCGTCACGCCGCCGCTGGCGCAAGGCAAAGATTTTTGAGGTCAATGCACCGTTCGAGCCGAACCGCCCGTCACACTTCCTTCTTGGTGTCCTCGTTCAAGCCGGCCTTGTCGATCATCGCCAGTCGCTTGAGGGCTTTGCCGCCTGCCTGGGTTTCGGGGAAGTCCACGGCGAGGCGCTGGAGGATTTTCAGGGCGGCCTGCGGCTGGGCCAGCTTGCCGGTGTAGATGTTGGAGAGCCGGATCGCGATCCAACCCCACTGCTCGGCGGGAAGCGGTTGCTCGAGCAGCAATTCGTATGACTGCGCGGCCCGCGGGAAGTCTTGCAGTTCCTTGTCGTAGATTTCGGCGATCTTCAGCAGTGAGTGGGCGTGGCCGGGATGTTTGAGGAGGATGGCTTGGAGCAGCTTGATGGCCTCGTGGTGCTGGCCGCGCATCGCCACTTGTTCCGCGTGCTCGTAAGCCGCCGTGCGCGCAGCCTTGTCGCTCACATAGGAGACCTGCTTGCCCAAGCCGAATTTCAGCACGTGGCCGAAATCCTGCGCCACCACCAGTCCCAGCCCTACCAACGACACCGCCAGCCCGAGCGTGCAGCCGACGAGGCGCAGGTAAATGCTGCTCACCCGCCGACTGAGATGGAACGAGCCCGTGTCCTCGTTTTCCTCACCTGCCGCTTCGACTTTCGTGGTGGTCACTTTTTTCGCCGTATTCGGTTTGGTTGGCGGTGTGTTGGTGGAGGCTGGAGTGGTCTCTCCCTCGACCGTGGCGGGAGTTTCGTTGGTGACGGCGGCTGGTTTGGCGCGGCTGCGGCGGGACAGTTCGACGCCGTCGTCCATCATCAGGAGCGAATAGTCTCGGTGCGCGCTGAAGCCGCACCAGTAGCCCAAGGCCAGCAAGCCCACGTATAGCATTGCCCGGAGGACGGAGCGCATGAAGTTGATGATCGGACGCGCCCGGCTGGCGGCACCATGCTGCGGCAGAATTCGGGCGACGGCGTGTTGGTAGCAAAAGGTTGCGCTGCTGGGTAGCACGAATTCACCCACCGTTCCGGGGCTGGACATTGCGGGCGGTTCCTCGTTTTCTCTCGCCACGCACATGGCACCTTGGCCACAAAATTACGATCCGCTCGGTAATGCCTGGCTTTCCACGCTGGTCGCCGCGCTGCCTGTGGTCGTGCTGTTGGGAGCCATTGCGTGGCTCGAAATTAAAATCCACCTCGCCGCGCTGCTCGGCCTGGGCGTGGCGCTGGCGGTGGCGCTTGTGGCGTTTCGGATGCCGGTGGATGCGGCGCTGGCGACGGCGGGCTATGGCGCAGCCTATGGTTTGTTTCCGATTGGCTGGATCATCCTGAATTTGATTTTTCTCTACCAGCTTACGGTGGACAAAGGGTTGTTCGCCGTGCTGCGCGGGAGTCTCGCGGACCTCGCGCCGGACCCGCGCGTGCAGCTCGTGCTCATCGCATTCAGCTTCGGTGCGTTCTTCGAGGGCGCGGCGGGTTTCGGCACGCCGGTGGCCGTGACGGCGGCGATCCTGATGCAACTTGGTTTCAAACCGCTGCAAGCCGCCGGGCTCTCGCTCATCGCCAACACCGCGCCCGTGGCCTACGGCGCGCTTGGCACGCCGATCATCGCGCTCGCCAGCGTGTCGGGGCTCGACCTTCACGCGCTCTCGGCGATGGCGGGGCGACAACTGCCGTTCTTCTCGCTGATCGTGCCGTTCTGGGTGGTGTGGGCCTACGCGGGCTGGCGCGGAATGCTTGGCGTCTGGCCGGCGTGCCTGACGGCGGGCGTGACCTTCGCGGTGCCGCAATTCGTGGTCTCGAACTATCACGGCCCGTGGCTCGTGGACATTGTTGCGGCACTCTGCTCGCTCGGCGCAGTCGTCGCGCTGCTGAAATTTTGGAAGCCGAGCGATGGCTGGAAACCGGCGAACGACGAAAAGCATCCAGCATCCAGCATCCAGCATCCAGCATCTGCCAGCGACGCCGCACTCGTCCGACGCGCGTGGGTGCCATGGCTTTTGTTGAGCGTGCTGGTCTTCACCTGGGGCGTGCCGCAAGTGAAGGATTTCTTCAACGGGAAAAAGTCGTTTTCACTCAGCCTCGCCGAGTTGCGCGGAGAAAAACTCACTGTCGATCCCGGCTGGAAACCTGCCGCGCCACTGACCGCGCCGGAAATGCCCGTGCCGCGCGTGCACAAGAACATCGTGCGGACACCGCCGGTCGCGCCCGCCAATGCCGCGCCGGAGGCGGCCGTTTTCACACTGAACTGGCTCTCCGCGACCGGCACGGGGATTCTCGTCGCGGCGGTGCTCGCCGGGTTTTACATGGGCTTCTCGTTGGTCGAGATGCTGCGGGTGTATCGGCGCACGTTGTGGAACGTGCGGTTCTCGCTCGTCACCATCGCGGCGATGCTCGCACTGGGCTACGTGACGAAGTATTCCGGCACCGACGCCACGCTCGGCCTCGCACTGGCCAAGACCGGCTCGTTGTATCCGTTCTTCGGCTCGTTGCTGGGCTGGCTGGGCGTCGCGCTCACTGGCAGCGACACCGCGAGCAATGTCCTCTTCGGGAGCCTCCAACGCATCACCGCCGAGCAAACGGGCATCCCGCCTGTGCTGATGTGTGCCGCGAACAGTTCCGGTGGCGTGATGGGCAAGATGGTGGACGCGCAGAGCATCGTGGTGGCGAGCACCGCGACGAACTGGTATGGGCACGAAGGCAGCATCCTGCGTTACGTGTTCTTCCACAGCCTCGCGCTCGCGGCACTGGTGGGAATTCTGGTTTACCTGCAAGCCTACGTCGCGCCGTTCAGTGCGATGGTGGTAAAGTAGCGGCGGAGTGGGGGACGCTTAATAGTCGTACAGACCGGTGTCCTGCGTGTAACCGCCGCCCGCTCCGCCGGGGCCGCCTTCGCCGCCCATGAGGTCGCCGAGCACGTCGCCCATGTCGGCTTCGATTTTCTCCGGGTCTTCACCGGATTCAAGGCGCTTGATGGCGATGTCGAGTTCCTTGGGCATGGCACCGGCGGGCATGATGTCCTTCATCTTGCGCATCATGTGCGCCATGTGTTTGGGGTTGTTCTCGTCGAGGTGCTCCATGTCGCGCTCCATCTCGCTCATGGCCCGCATCACGCGTGGGTCGTCCATGTCGGGCATCGGCGGGCCGTCATCAGCTTCGGTCTTGGCGGCAGGTTCCTTCAAGCCCTTCGACATGGCGAAGCGGCTCATCTGCTTGCGCATCTTTTTGTTGCCACACTTGGGGCAGACGGGCTTGCGGTCGGGGTTAATGCGCTGGGAGAAGAAGTTGAAAATCACCCGGCACTTCGGGCAGGCAAATTCGTAGATGGGCATAACGCTTTCTTTCTAGCAACAGATGGAACACAGATGAACCACGGATCTACCAGCAGGTCTACCCGCATGTGCGTTCAGTCTGCGTTTCATTCGTAGCTAGATACAATTATGGAAAGCAGAAGCCCCAGCCTTGCGACCGGGGCTTCGCGGTGGAGCGCTGAAAACTCACTTCATCCGGTCGAAGTTCTTCTGGAGAATCTGCCAGTCGGGCAGCGCGGCAAACTTCTCGCGGTTGGTGCTGATGATCTTGGCCTCGTTGGCGTTCTTGGTCGGGCGGTTGACCTTGTAGAAGATGCCGAACTTGCCGGGCATCAGCTCCTCGGAGAGCTTGTAGGCGGCGTATTCGTCAGTCACGTCGTGGTCCTTCGGGACTTCGGGGAACTGGCCGCCTTTGCGGGGGTTCGCGCCATCGAAGGCTCCGGGATAGAACTCGACGCACTCGCTGAGGCACTCGATGAAGCTGAAGCCGTCGTGGTCCATGGCGGCCTCCATCATCTGGAGGACGTGGTTCGGGTTGGTGTGTGTGGTGCGGGCGACGAAGGTTGCGCCCGCCGCGATGGCCTGCTTCATCGGGTTTATGGGCCGGTCGCCGCTGCCCCAGGCATCGGTCTTGGACTTGTAGCCGATGGGCGAGGTGGGCGAGGTCTGGTTCTTGGTCAGGCCGTAAACGTTGTTGTCCATCACGCAATACGTGAGTTTCACATTCTTGCGCGCGGTGTGTGTGAAGTGGTTGCCGCCGATGGAGAACGCGTCGCCGTCGCCGCCGAAAACGAAAACATGGAGGTCGGGCCGCGAGAGCGAGACGCCGGTGGCAAAGGGCAGCGCGCGGCCGTGGATGAAGTGCGCGCCGTGCGCCTGCACGAAGTAGGGGAAGCGGCTGGAGCAACCGATGCCCGCGACGGTCGTGATCTTCTCGTGGTGCATCTTGCGCTTCTCGATGAGCTTGAAGTAGAGCGCGAGCACGGAGAAGTCACCGCAGCCGGGGGTCGGTGAAATTACTTCGTCATCGCCTTCACGCGGTCGAGGATTTCGCGAATCTTCCAGGTGAGGCCGTCCACCTTGGTCAGGCCGCGAATCTTCGGGTCGCAATAGCGGGCGCGCAGCACGGCGCCGAGCTGGCCGTAGCCGTAGAAGCCCTCGTCGTTCAGCTCAACCACCAGCACGTGGGTGAAGGCCTCAAAAATCTTCTCCAGGCCGTTGGGCAGTGGGTTGAGATACTTGATGTGCAGGGCGGAAACGGCATCGCCAGCGGCGCGCGCCTGCTTCACGGCTTCTTCAACCGGGCCCTTGCTGGAACCCCAGCTCACGAGCAGCACCTGGCCTTCGGGCGGGCCAAAGACCGTCGGTGTGGGCAGGTCCGCGCCGAGCTTCTTGAGTTTGTTGCGGCGCTTGGCGGTCATCTGCACGTGGAGCTTCGGTGAGCCGGTCGGGTGGCCTAACTCGTCGTGCTCGAGGCCGGTGACGATGGGATATTTGCCGCTGGCGACGCGCGTGCCGGGTGCGAGATGGCGCGTGATGCCGTCGGCGGCCGCGAGATCGTAGGGCTTGTGATCCGCGACGGGCGTGAAGTCGGGCGTGATGTCCTGACAAATCTTCTCCAGCTCCGGCATTTTGAAGGCCTCGATGCGGGACGCGATGCCCTGATCCGTGAGAATGATGACCGGCGTGCTGTATTTGCGCGCAATGTTCACCGCCTCAATCGCCGTGTAGAAGCAGTCTTCCACGCTGCTCGGAGCAATGACCACACGCGGTGAGTCGCCGTGCCCGCCGAAACAAGCGATGTTGAAATCCGACTGCTCGACGTTGGTCGGCATGCCCGTGCTCGGGCCACCGCGCTGCACGTCCACGACGACCAGCGGCACTTCTGCCATGACCGCCCAGCCGATGGCCTCGGTCTTCAGCGAAATGCCCGGGCCGGAGGAACCGGTCACCGCCACGCGACCGCCCCAGCTCGCTCCGATGGCCATTGCCACCGACGCAATTTCGTCTTCGCACTGGATGAAAGAGCCGCCGTATTTGGGTAGCTCTTTGCGAAGGAGTTCCATGATGTCGGACCACGGCGTGATGGGATAACCCGCGCCAAAACGCACGCCCGCAGCGATGAGGCCGTAGGCGAGCGCCTCGTTGCCGCCCATGACGATCTGGTTGTGACCGACGTTCTCGCCGGGCTTGAACTTGAACAGCTCGGATGCCGCCGCCAGCGTGTGGCTGTAGCCGCCGTTGAAAGCCGCGATGGCCGTCTCGGCGACCTTCGGATCCTTGCCCGCGAAACGCTCGGACAGGAGCCGGTGCAGCTTGGGCACGTCGAGGTTAAACATCTTCGCGATCAGACCGAGCGCGTAAACGTTCTTGCCCTTATCGCGACCTGTGCCGCCGATGGCTTCGACCACGAGGCTCGAGATGGGTAGGCCGATGTGGCGATACTTTGTCTCGTTCTCCGGCTTGATCTCCTTAACGTGGTCGGAATCGTAGAGGACGATGCCGCCTTTCTTGAGTGAGCCGAGATGATTCTCGTAGCTGTGCTGGTAGAAGCACAGGAGCACATCCGCCTCGTCACCCGCGCTGAGAACCTCGCCGGAACCGATGCGCACTTGGAAAATGGACGGCCCGCCGGAAATCGTGGACGGAATGGTCATGAACGTCATGACCTCCTGCTCGCTGCGGCCCGCGAGCCGCGCGAGGAAACCGCCGATGGCCTGGATGCCGTCTTGTGAATTGCCTGCGATGCGGATGACCGCCTCGGAGATGTGGGAGACTTGGGGCGTGCCGCCGGCTTGGGCCGGAGCGGCAGTGGTGGCGTCGCTCATTTTAAGAAATTTTTTTGATCAGTGTCGTATCGGGAGACAAAATCACCCGCTGGTGTGCGGGTGTCGCTCGCTTCAAATTGCGGAGCAGCCTAACACTGGCGAAGGGGGTGTCAATCGTTGGCGGGGGGAAATAAGCCCGCTTAAACCATCGGGGCAGTTGGTTAAGTAAGGCCTCCTACAGGCCGAATTTCCCCTTGCGCGCGTCCGCCCCCTGCCCAAATCTCCGCCCCGCTTTATGAACTATCGCATCGCCGACCGCGCCAAAGTCCTCTCGCCCTCGCTCACGCTGGCCATTGATTCCAAGGCCAAGGCGATGAAGGCCGAGGGCATTGACGTGGTGGGCTTCGGCGCGGGCGAGCCGGACTTCGACACGCCGCAGCACATCAAGGACGCCTGCGCTGCCGCGCTCGCCGCCGGCTTCACGAAATACACGCCCGCCGCCGGCATCCCCGAGCTGCGCCAGGCCATCGCAGACAAACACAAGCGCGAGAACGGCCTGACCTACAAGCCCTCGCAGATCATCGTCTCCTGCGGCGGCAAGCACTCCTGTTACAACGTCATCCTCGCCACCTGCCAGGAAGGCGACGAGGTCATCATCCCCGCGCCGTATTGGTTGAGCTACCCGGAGATGGTCAAGCTCGCCAACGCCAAGCCGGTCATCATCGAGACCACGGACAAGTCTGACTTCAAGGTCACGCCCGCGCAGCTCCGCGCGGCCATCACGCCGAACACGCGGCTGTTCATCCTTAACTCGCCGAGCAACCCGACCGGCAGCGTTTACACGCCCGACGAAATCAAGGCGCTCGGCGACATCTGCGTGGAAAAGGGCGTGCTCATCATGAGCGACGAGATTTACGAGCACCTCACCTACGACGGCGCGGTGGTGAAAAGCGTCGCGAGTTTCTCACCGGCGCACTTCGAGCACACCATCATCGTCCACGGCTTCGCGAAGGCGTGGAGCATGACGGGCTGGCGCTTAGGCTGGACGGCCGCGCCCGAGCCGATCGCCAAGGCGATTGACGCCATCCAAGGCCACAGCACGAGCAACCCGACGAGCTTCGCGCAGAAGGGCGCGGTCGCCGCGTTGAACGGCTCGCAGGAGCACCTGCCAAAGTGGCTCGCCGAGTTCGCCAAGCGCCGCAGCTACGCGCACGCCAAGCTCAACGCCATGCCCGGCGTCACCTGCGCCAACGCGAAAGGCGCGTTCTACCTCTTCCCGAACATCAGCGGCACCGGCCTCAAGTCCGCCGACTTCTGCGCCAAGCTGCTCGAACAGGAAAAGGTCGCCGCCGTGCCCGGCGTCGCTTTCGGCGCGGACGACTACATCCGCCTCAGCTACGCCACCAGCATGGCGAACATCGAGAAGGGCCTCGCGCGCATGGACAACTTCGTGCGCGGGCTGAAGAAGTAGCGGCGCGCGGTCCTTTCGGCGTTTCCTTTGCCCCGCGTTGCACTAGGGTTGTGCCATGCCCGTATCAATCAACTCCTTCGAGGCCGGTGCCTTTCATCCCGACTACGGCAATCGCCGCGTCGCCGGCACGCTTACCCTGGATGGCGGCATGGCCACGTTCACGAGTGATGAAGGGCTCTTCGCCTTTCCGCTGACCGACCTTCAGATCAACCTCGGGGGCGCGAGCGACCGGCTCGTGTTCTTCGAACACGCGAACTTCCCGAAGGTTTCCGTCTTCACCACCGACCAGCGCGTGCTGGAACACCCCGCCTTCGCGCAGAATTCCACACTCGCGCGCGCCCGTGCGCGCATCCGCCGCCGCCAGTTCGTCGCGCGCTGCGTCACCGTGGGCATCTTGGCCCTGATCGTTGGCACCGTCGCGGGCGTGTGGCTGGCGAAAGACCCGATGGTCAAGGCCCTCGCCAGTCAGGTGCCCGCCGAGTGGGAGGTGAAGCTCGGCGATACCGCCTTCCAGCAAGTCTCCGTCCGCCACAAGCTCATCACCGATGCCGCCGTGCAGAAGCAACTGGAGCAACTCGCCCAGCCCCTCCTCGCCGTCGTGCCGCAGGACCGCTACCCATTCAAGCTCCACATCATCGAGGACGCTTCACTCAACGCCTTTGCCCTGCCCGGGGGCAATGTGGCCATTCACAGCGGCCTGCTCCTCACTGCCGATTCGCCCGAGGAAGTCCTCGGTGTGCTCGGCCACGAACTCTCACACGTCACGAAACAGCATGGCCTGCGCGGCATCGTGCAGAGCCTGGGCCTTTACGCGGTTGTCACCACCTTCTTCGGCGATGTCTCGGGCCTTGCGGCCATCCTCGTGAACAACGCGCCCTTCCTGCTCACACAGAAATTCTCCCGTGACTTCGAACGCGAGGCGGATGAGCAGGGCTTCCGCTACCTCGAAGCCGCGAAGCTCGATCCGCGCGGCATGATCTCTTTCTTCGAGAAGATGCGCCGCGAGGAGGAGAAGCTGCGCGAGAAGCTCCCCGGCGGCGACATGCTCGATACCTTGGATTTCCTCAGCACCCATCCTACCACCCCCGAGCGCATGGCGCGTTTGGAGCAACTGCTGGCCAAATCCCCGCGCAAGGACGGCTTCACGAAAGTGGATTTGGATTTCAAGGCCTTCCAAAAAGCGCTCCGCGCCAAACTCTCTCAGTCCGAGTCTGGCCAGCGGCCGGAAAAGAAGAAAACCAAACCCGCCGAGTGAACGCCGCCCGCGCTCGCGAAAACCGGTCAAGTCCGCACCCGCTTCACTTCGCTAGTTGCCTCAGGCCTTGCACCAGCACCGCGAGGCCGATGAGCAGCATCACCGTGGAGCTGACGTAAGGGGCCTTCCGCGCGAACTCGCCGAAGCCCTTGAAGCGCTTGCTCGCCTCGCGCACCGACAACGCGGCCAGCGCTCCCACTGACACCAGCGTGAGCGCCAGCCCAAGGCTGAACGCCAGCACGATGGCAAAGCCCAGCGTGAACTCCTTGACTTGCAGGCACACTAGCAGAATGGCAAACGCCGACGGGCACGGCAGCAATCCCCCCGTCAGCCCGAAGAGCACAATCTGGCCCGTCGTCACCTGCCTGTTTGCGAAGCGCGCCGCCAAGTCCTGAGCGTGCGCCCGCTCGTGCGCGTCCTGATACTCGCCTGCTGCCATCCCGTCGTGATGGTGTTCGTGCCCTCCGGGATCGTGATGATGATGTGCCTCGACGAACTGCGTTTCGTAGGTGTGCGCGTGGCTGCCGTGGGCTTGCGTGAGCTTCACCGCGAACTCGTGCGGCTCCGGTAATTCCTCCGTGGCTTCAAGGTAATCTCCCTCCGTCTTGAACTTGAAAACCTGCTTTGCTCCATCGGGCCGCGTTGTCTCCAGTGTCAACTCTTCCGCTGGCGGCACGGGCCGTGATTGCCTTCCGCCGTCGAAGAAATACAGCCGGAACCGCGGCGGCACGCCCGTCTCGAAGACGCTGATTTCCAGTCCGCCGTGCCCGGTGTCAATCATCGTCCCCCCATGCGGCCCCTGCTCGCCCGCGTGATGCCCATGGGCCGCTGCCTCCCGCTGCTCCGCGCGCACGCGCAGCAACATCCATCCCGCCAACCCCGTGACGATCGCCCCGGTCGCCGCTTGGAAATACGGCTCCAGTTCCTCCACGTTCAATTGTCCGGCGTAATGCAGCCCGATGAAGGCTAGCACCCAGATGACTGCCGTGTGCGACAGCGTGGCAGACAGCCCAAGTAGCACCGCCTGCGTCACCGTTCCCCGGATGGCGATGATGAACGCCGCCATGATGGTCTTGCTGTGCCCCGGCTCCATCCCATGCAGCGCGCCGAGCACGATGGCTGCGGGGATGAACAGCCATGCGTGCCCCTGCTGGAGGTATTCCTGGAACGATTGCATAAAGGCTTATACCCCCACCCCCCATCAGTGGTCAAACCCTCATCCGGCTGACTTGCCGTGGGGCCGGCATCTGTCAGAATGCACTCCATGAAGCACGTCCACCCTGACCACGAAAAGCAGGCGCTTGTCGCCCGCCTCCACAAGATCAGCGGCCAGCTCCAGGCCATCGAGCGCATGGTGCTGGCCGACGAGGACTGTCCTGAGGTGCTCATGCAGGTCATCTCCGCCCGCCGCGCCCTGAAATCCTTCGGCGACGAAATCATCCACGCGCACATCCGCGAGTGTCTCGACCATGCCGAGTCCCGCGAGGCCGGCCGCAAGAAACTCCGTTCGTTTCTGACCGTGCTGGAACGTTACGTGGCCTGACTGGTTGGTCTCAGCGCCCGGGTAGTTGGCCTGTTGGAGATTGTTTGCAGGCGTTTGCTTTCGATCACGTCCAAAACCGGTGCATTGGTTTTACCAACGGCTTCTGATGACAAGCATATTCTCCCGCCGGGTATGGATTTTCCTGTCTGCGGTTTCGGTTTGCGCCGTCGCTTCGGCGGTGGAAAGCACGCCCGCTTCGTTTTTTGCCAAGCACTGCACGGAGTGCCACGACAAGGACACCAAGAAGGGCAACCTTGACCTGGCCGCGCTCAAGGCAGACTTTGCAGACACCGAGAACTTCGCGCGCTGGGTGAAGGTGCATGACCGCATCGCGGCGGGCGAGATGCCGCCGAAGAAGGCGGCACGTCCGCCGGTGAAGGACACGGCGGCGGTAGTGAAGGCAGTGCGCGATTCGCTGCTCGCGGCGGAGCAGGCGAAGCTCGCGGGCGTGGGGCGCACGGGGCTGCGACGGCTCACGCGGGCGGAATATGAGAACACCATCCGCGACTTGTTCGACCTGCCGGGGATCGCGTTGCAAGGCAACCTGCCCGCGGACGGCTCGGCGCACGGCTTCGACAAGAACAGCGACGCGCTCGACATCTCGCACGTGAACCTTGCCAAGTATGTCGAGGCCGCCGAGCAGACGCTCGATCACGCCATCGCCACGCGTCCGCAGGCCCCGACGTCGCTCAAGACACGGCTCTCGCTCCTCGACCGCGGCGGGTCCGCACCCTATCTCTCGATGCAGGGCGACGTGGTGTTGCTCCGCAATCAGCAGTCCGACCCCGCGTATCCGCCGGCGGGCGATTACAAGCACATTGACCAGGGCGCGCACGAGCGGCTCGGCAGTTACGAGACGGACAGTTCCGTCGGCGTGTTCCGGCGCGAGGACGAGTCGGTGAATTATTACTTCCGCGGCCACACGACGATTTATCCGGGCCGTTACCGCGTGCGCACGTCACTGTGGTCGTTCCAGTGGGACAAGGGAAAAGTGCTTCCCTCGCGCGGCACCGAGGCGGCGCGGCTCGCGGTGGTGCAACTCGTCGGCGACGGACGCGGCGGGCAGCATCCGAACTACACGGTCGGTTATTACAACGCGCCGTCGCTCGCGCCCGCCGAGCACGGGTTCGAGGTGTGGCTGAACCACAACGAAATCATGGGCTTCGATGTCGCGTCGCTCGCGCCCGTGGCGAACTATTCGCGCAAGGGCCACGCGATGGCGTTCACCGGCCCGGCCATCGCGGTGGATTGGATGGAGGTCGAAGGCCCGCTCCACGACGTGTGGCCGCCGCGCTCGCACCGGCTGCTCTTCGGAGAGCTGCCGCTGGCGGAATTCATCGCGAAGGACCGGCCGAACGAGAAGGCTCCCGCGCGCAAGAACTGGGAGAAAACCTGGCTGCATCTTGGCAAGAACAAGCCCGAGCCGGAGAAGTCGCTCTGGACCGTGCGCAGCGAGAATCCGCTGGCTGACGCGGACAAGCTGCTTGCGAGCTTCCTGCCGCGCGCCTTCCGCCGGCCCGTCGCGGCGGACGTGCGGCAGAGCTACGTCGCGAAGGTCGAGGAGCGGTTGAAGGCGGGCGATTGCTTCGAGGCCGCGATGCGCTGGGCGTATCGCGCGACGCTGTGCTCGCCGGATTTTCTCTACCACGTCGAGCCGGTGACGAAGCTCGACGACTTCGCCATCGCGAACCGCCTGTCCTACTTCCTCTGGAACTCCCTGCCCGATGCGCGGCTCACGGACCTCGCCGCCGCCGGCAAGCTGCGCGACGCGAAAACGCTTCGCGGCGAAGTGGAGCGACTGTTGAAGGACAAGAAGTCCGAGCGCTTCGTCGAGGACTTCCTCGGCCAGTGGCTCAAGCTGCGCGCCATCGCCGCGAACGACGCGGACAAGAAGCTTTACCCGGAGTTCAGCCCGTATTTGCAGGACTCTATGGTCGCCGAGACGCGCGCCTACTTCCGCGAATTGCTGGAACAGAACCTCGACGCGACGCATCTGGTGAAGTCGGACTTCGTGATGGTGAACGAGAAGCTCGCGAAGCACTACGGCATCGCGGGCGTGACCGGCGCGCCGATTCGCCGCGTGCCGTTGCCAGCGGACTGTCCGCGCGGCGGCTTCCTCACGCAGGCGTCCATCCTGAAAATCACCGCGAACGGCACGACGACTTCGCCCGTGCCGCGCGGGGCGTTCGTGATGGACCGCCTCTTCGGCCAGCCGCCCGAGCCGCCGCCCGCGAACGTCGCCGCCGTGGAGCCGGATGTGCGCGGCGCGACGACCATCCGCGAACTGCTCGACAAGCATCGCAACAATGCCGCGTGCGCAAGTTGCCACGCGAAGATTGACCCGCCGGGCTTTGCGCTGGAGAGCTTCGATGTCATCGGCGGCTACCGCACGCGCTACCGCTCCATCGGCGAGGGCGACCCCGCACCGCGCGGTGTGATTGACCCGTTCATTGGCATCAGCTTCAAGCTCGGCCCGCCCGTAGACGCCAGTGGCGCCCTGCCGGACGAGCGGAAGTTTGCCGACATCCGTGAGTTTCAAAAACTCGCCGCCGCCGATGCGGAGAAGCTTTTGAAAAATCTCGCGCAACAACTCGCCATCTACGCCCGCCGGTTCTTTCCCGCCGCTTCGCCAGCGTCCTCTGCGCATTTTTCCTCACGCTTCCGCTTCTCCACGCCGAGGAGCAGACGGGCACTTACCGGCTCATTGGCCTGAGCTCGCCGGAGCGCGAGGCGGATTTGCGCGAGGTGTTGAAAGCCGTGCCGGACGTGGCGCTCGTCAGCCTCGATGCCGCGAAGGCCGAGGTCACGCTGCGCTACGAGTTGGAAAAGCTCTTCCCCACCGCGAAGCCCAAGCAGCCGCCCGCACCGGAGAAAATCACCGAGCGTGTCAGCAGCCTAATCGGCCAGGCGTCCAAGAACACGTTTACTGTCACCGCGCCGTCCACCGTGCCGGCGGACAAGCTGACCAAAGTGGAAATCCCCATCGGCGTGTTGGATTGCAAGGCCTGCCGCTACGCCGCTTATCAAGCCGTCGCCAAGGTGGATGGCGTGGAGCGCGCCACCGTGAGCGTCACGCCTAGCGCCGTCATCGCGTGGATCGACGCGACGCGGACGAAGCGCGAGGCGCTGGAAGAGGCGCTGAAGAAGGCGCGGGTGGAGTTGCTCAACAAATAGTGAAAGGTGTTCGCTCGTTCACCGGACGGAAGGCCGGGAGATGCGAACTTGGACCCGGTAGGTGATTCGAACGAGTAGGTCACCGCGACCGCCGCGGGGCTTTGGCAAGCCTTCGCCAGACAGGCGGATGATTTCGCCTCGTGCGATGCCGCGCGGGATGCGCAAGGTCAGCATCGTGCCGGTGGCACTGCGGATCATTTCAGTGCCGCCTTGAGCCGCGCGTTCGGGTTTCAATGTCAAGTCGCAGCGTAAATCGGAGCCGCGCGCTTTGAAGCGAAAGTCCGGCCGCACGCGGGTCTTCACGATGACGAATCCACCCGAGAACGGCTCCGTGCGCGCCACGCGGAAGCGTGTGCCCGGTGCGGTGCCGGGTGGGATGACGAGTGGATAAGTCTCCGAGCCGCTGGCATTGGCGGGATCGTTGACGCGCACTTCCAGCGTGGTGCCGCGGAGAAACTCCTCAATGCGCAGGTGAACTTCCTCGGTCGCGTTGCGCTCAACCCGACCCGTGCGCAAGCTCTTGGCCGGATTTTGTGCTGTGGCGAGTTCTTGATCGTAAGCCCGTCGGTGCTCGGGATCGCTGAGGATGGCGTAAGCGGCGTTGAGCTGCTGTGTGCGCGCAACGGCGGCCGGGGCGTCGGGATTCAGGTCGGGGTGACACTGCCGGACCAGCACGCGGAAGGCGGTGCGGATCTGGTCGTCCGTGCAGCGACGATCCAGCCCCAAGATGGCGTAGTGATCGGGGTGGGCGCGTTGCATCGCTGGCTCTGCCACACCCGGCGTGGGCGACTCGGTTCCGTCGGACTGGTGTGAAGTGTCCGGCGGGCGAAGCCGCAAGTCCGGTTACTTCTTTTGGAACAGCTCGGCCGCCTTCTTATACCAAGTCTCGGCTTCGACATTGTTCTTTGGCACGCCGCGACCGTGCAGGTAGATATCACCGAGCTTGAGCGCGGCATCCGCGTCGCCGGCGTTGGCGGCCTTCTTCAGGTCTTCGACGTTGTTGGAGGCGGGAGCCTTGCCGCCGGAGGGTGTCTCACAGCCGGCAAAGAACAGCGCACCCGAAGCGAGCGCGAGCATGAGCGAAACACGGGCGAGGGCGTTCTGAACGTTTTTCATGGCGCGGAATGGTAGCGAGGTGCAGACGGCATGGCAACGGCACAGTTGGCGTGGTTTTGCGGCTTTTATGCTTGCGATGGCGTGGGCGTTGAAGTCATTGTGAGGGCCGCGAAGTTCGCGGAAAGACCATTAAAAGCACCAGAATGCAGGTCTTTTGGTGAGCGACGGACGCTTAGCTCAGTGGTAGAGCACATCCTTCACACGGATGGGGTCGCAGGTTCGAAACCTGCAGCGTCCACCACCTCAGCTCTCGGGCGGCCTGCGCTCTGGCGCATCGCCGCTTGCGCCACTCTCTGGTTCGGTCACGAGCCGGCCGGTTCCGTTCCCCCAAAGTTTCCTCGTTTTTTCACTGCGACCCGCGTCGCCGGCCGTTCACAAAACAAAACCGGCAGGCCATTGCTGGCCTGCCGGGGTGAAACGGACTGCGCTGGGATTACGCCTAGCGATCGCGGGATTCGTCGGCCGCGTCGAAAGCGTGCTGGAGCGCGACGAGGTCTTCGCCGGGCTTGAGCGCGTCGAGGATCTTCTGCTCTTCCTTGAGCTGTTCGGCGTTGTAGTTCGCCGCCTTGACGGAGAGGCCGATGCGGCGTTCGCTGCGGTCGATCTTGATGACGCGGGCCGTTACGTCTTGGCCGACGTTGAGCACGTTCTTGATCTTGTCCACGCGGTCTTCGCTGATCTGGCTGATGTGCACCAGGCCGTCGATGTCATGCGCCAGGCCGACGAAGGCGCCGAAGCTCGCGAGCTTGGTGACCTTGCCGGTGACGAGGTCGCCGACCTTGTAGAATTGGTCGATGCTGGACCACGGATCGGTGCCGAGCTGCTTCATGCCCAGCGAGATGCGCTGGTTGGCCTTGTCGATTTCGAGCACGACCGCCTCGACTTCGTCGCCCTTTTGGAAGACTTCGGACGGGTGGTTGATCTTGCGGGTCCAGGAGATGTCGGACACGTGCACCATGCCGTCGAGACCCTCTTCGAGTTCCACGAACGCACCGTAGCTGGTGAGGTTGCGGACCTTGCCCTTGATTTTGGTGCCGGGAGGATACTTGGCCTGCGCGGCTTCCCACGGGTTGGATTCGAGCTGGCGGATGCCGAGGGAGATTTTCTGCTCCTCGCGGTTGATGCCGAGCACAACGGCTTCGACTTCCTGGCCGGGCTTGAGCACGTCGGAAGGCTTGGCGATGCGCTTGGTCCAGGATAGTTCGGTGACGTGGACGAGGCCTTCGACGCCGGGTTCGAGTTCGATGAAGGCGCCGTAGGCGACGAGGTTGACGACCTTGCCCTTGACCTTGGTGCCGACCGGGAACTTGCTCTCGATGGCTTCCCACGGATTCTGGAGCTTCTGCTTGAGGCCGAGGCTGACGCGTTCCTTTTCCTTGTTCACGTCGAGCACGACCACGTCGATTTCCTGGCCGACCTTGAGGATCTCGCTCGGGTGCCCGATGCGGCCCCAGCTCATGTCGGTGATGTGCAGCAGGCCGTCGAGGCCGTTGAGGTCGATGAACGCACCGAAGTCGGTGAGGTTCTTGACCGTGCCCTTGCGGATGTCGCCCGGCGTCATCTCGGAGAAGAGCTTGGCGCGGCGGTCGGCGCGTTCGGCCTCGATCAGCTCGCGGCGGGAGAGGACGATGTTGCGGCGGTCCTCGTTGATCTTGACGACCTTGAAGTCATACATGTTGCCGACCATGACGGCGACGTTCTTGGGCGGGATGATGTCGATTTGGGACGCGGGCAGGAACGCCTCGACGCCGATGTTGACGATGAGGCCGCCCTTGACCACGGCCTTGACCTTGCCGGCGATGGTGCCGCCCTCCTGGCAGATGGTCTTGATGCGGTCCCAGTTCTTGCGGAACTCGGCCTGCTCGTGGGAGAGGATTACCATGCCCTCCTTATCTTCGAGCTTCTCGATGAGGACGTCGATTTCGTCCCCGACCTTGATGGCCTCGGGATCGAGGAATTCGCCGCGGGAGACGACGCCTTCGGACTTGTATCCGATATCAACGAGGACTTCTTTGTTGCGGACTTCGAGGATGATTCCCTTGACAATTTCACCTGCGGCGAAGCGTTTCGTGCTCGCGCGCATGGCTTCTTCCATGGTTAGCATACTGCGTGTGTGTAACTGCGGGAGGCGACGCGGGCGGTTGGCCCGGCGGGGACTCCATTGCCTAACGACCGACGTTGCAGGGCAACGGAGGTTGAAGGTTAGGTTGCTTTGTTGACCGACGTTTCTCAGCCTCAACGAACACCGCACTCACGGCGCTCAGGCGGGGCGGACAGTAGCGGGTGCGGGCGAGCTGGCAAGGGGTTTTTCGTGGTTCGGATCCGGCAATTCCATCGGGGGGCGTTTACCTTTCCTTCCCACGGGAACGCTTGACGACGGCCGGGGCGCGGCGTTTCCTTGCCTCACCTTGAAGACCTCGCCGTCCTTGCTGGGCCGCCGCCTGCTCGCCTTCACCCTAGTGGAGACGATGGTGGCCACGCTCATCATCGGCATCCTGGTGGCGCTGCTCCTGCCAGCCATCATGAAGGCCAAGGTCAAGGGCCTCCAAATCTTTTGCACCAACAACATGCGAGGCGTGGGAGTCGGCCTGATCAGTTGGGCCGAATCCCACGATGGCAGCTTCCCGCAGCAGGTTCCATTGGCGCAAGGTGGGATGTTGCCGTTCCTCCCGGGCTCCATTGCCTCCGGCGGCGTCATCGCCAACGACGTGCGGCCGTTCCTGCTCGCTTCCAACTCGCTCGGCAGCGCCAAAATCCTCACTTGCCCCACGGATCGCGCCAAAGCCCCGCTCACCAGCTTCTCCCTCGTGAAGAGCAACACTGTGAGCTACTTCACCAGCGTGCGGCCCAAGCGCGCCAACCACAACACCCTCATCTCCGGCGACAACCACATCAGCCTGCAGCAGTCTGCCGCCTCGCCCATTGGCTACCGCCCCGTCTGGAGCACCAACCGCCACGACCTCTACGGCAACATCCTCTTCACCGACGGCCACGTCGAAAGCGTCATCAACACCAACTTGGCCCAGATCTTCTACAAGGCGGCGGCTGCGGGACCGTGACGCGCGGAGGAAAACCGCTTCCCCCGCCAGTCCGACGCGGCTACAACCAAGCGCATGACCCGCACATTGGCCACCCTCCTCGCCGCGCTTCCGCTCGCGCTCACCGCTGCTGAGAACCTCCCGTCCGCCGGAACGCCGCGCTTGGAGCGCACGAACCTCCTCGTTTATCGCGACACGATCGGCAGCGTGCGCCCCGTGAAATCGCCGGCCGACTGGCAGCGGCGCCGCGCGGAAATCGTGCGCGGCATGGAGCTCGTAATGGGCCGCCTGCCCGGCGCGGAGAAGCGCTGCGCGCTCGACGTGAAGGTCGAGGAGGAAGTGGATTGCGGCAGCTACGTGCGCCGGTTCATCACGTATCAGAGCGAACCCGGTGGACGTGTGCCGGCTTACTTGCTCATCCCAAAGGATGCGTTGAACGGGAAGAAGGTTGCCGGCATTCTCTGCCCGCATCCGACGGACAACACCATCGGCCACAAAGTCGTCGTCGGCCTCGGTGGCAAGCCGCATCGCCAATACGCCGCCGAGCTAGCCGAGCGCGGTTTCGTCACGCTCGCGCCGTCGTATCCGCTGCTGGCGAACTACCAGCCTGACCTCAAGGCACTCGGCTGGGAAAGCGGCACGCTCAAGGCCGTTTGGGACAACATCCGCGGGCTGGATTTGCTGGAGTCGCTGCCGTTTGTTAACGCGAAGGCGGGCTTCGGCACTGTCGGCCACTCGCTCGGTGGGCATAATTCCGTTTACACTGGCGTCTTCGACTCGCGGCTCAAGGTCATCGTGTCGAGCTGCGGCCTCGACTCCTACCTCGATTATTACGGCGGCAATCCAAAAGTGTGGGAGCCGGAGAAGGGCTGGTGCCAGACGCGTTACATGCTCAAGCTCGCCAGCTACAACGGTCGCCTCGCGGAAATCCCCTTCGACTTTCATGAAATGATCGGGGCGCTTGCGCCGCGCGTGTGCTTCATCAACGCGCCGCTGAAGGACTCGAATTTCAAGTGGGAAAGCGTGGATCGCGTGGTCGCCGCCGCGTCGCAGATTTACAAACTCCACGGCCAGCCGGGCAACTTGCTCATCGAGCATCCCGACTGCGATCACGATTTCCCCGACGCGATGCGGGAGCAGGCTTACAAGCTGTTCGAGCAGCACCTCCGCGCGAACTGACTTCAGCGCAGCTCGAACGGCAGCCGCACGGTGCTTTGCTCCAGCCGACGCGGCGCGCCTTCGTTCAGCTCCACCTCGAACGCCTTGCCGATGTTGTTGCCCGCGAGGTCCTCAATGGCCGTCTCGACGACGAGCGTGTAGCGCCCCGGCTTCCACACTTGCTGCGGGAGAAATTTCCAGACGCGCTCGCGTTCCATCAGCAACGCTTGGCCCGCGACCGCGCGGCCGGTGGCATCCAAGACGTGAATCATCCGCACGGCCAGTGCGGCATCCATCGGTTTGGCCATGTCCACGGCCAACGGCTCACGCGTGCGGATCGGCGGGGCCTGGTAGCTCCACCGTTGCGGATCGGGCGGCTCGCGATCTGGCGGGCCCACAAAAAAGCGTTTCGTGAACGAATCCTTCAGCCGGTTGCCCTCGGCGTCTTTCCAGCCGCGCCCGATGACGAGGGTGAAGCGTTTGCCTGCCTGCAACGTCGGGCCGATTTCTTCGAGCGGCTTCACCTCGCGCTTGATGCGGCCCGGGTCGATGAAAAGCGTGAGCCGCATCCGGTCGGCACTCCACAGTTCCTCGGCGAGTTCGAGAAACGGCAGTTCCACCGGCTGATTCGCCTCGTTGAGCAGGCGGATGTGCTCGTAAATGCTGCCCCGGCTCATCGGCGCGGAAAAGTGGAGGTAGAATTTCAGCAAGTTCTCCGGCAGCACGTCGGCACTTGGATAAACCTGCGTCACCGTCGTCGTGGTGCGCTCCGGGCGCGCCGGAACGGTGAGGGTGGTGGTGAGCTTGCCAGCGGTCGTGGTGGCCGCCCTTGGAAGCTGGCCCGCATCAAACACCGCGCGATACCGCAAACCCGGCTCCAACGGAAACGCTGGCGTGAAACGCAGCTGCGCGTTCTCCACGCGATGCGTCCCAATCATCGGCAAGGGCTCGATGCCTGGTTGTTCGACAAAAACGGAGAGCAGGCGCGGCCAGTTTGCTGCCGGCCAGTTGGTGGATTGCAGCGTTGCGAGCGTATCCGCACCCAGCCCCGAAACTTCGAGCGTGACGCGGTTGGTTTCCTTCGGCACGGAAACCCAGCGCAGAAACACGGCGGCGAACGGCGGCGCGGAACTATTGGAATCCGCAGCTTCCACTCCAATCGAGCAGACAAAGAGGAGGCCGGCAA
Source organism: Pseudomonadota bacterium (assembly GCA_009922615.1). GTDB lineage: Bacteria > Verrucomicrobiota > Verrucomicrobiia > Limisphaerales > SXTU01 > SXTU01. Next base: position 16,149 of record RFVF01000022.1, on the reverse strand, counting down.
ACGCCGGCCTCCAGCTCTTCCCCCAGAAAATTCCCCGCCCCTCGCTCACGGCAGCGGGAGCGACTCCAGATGCAACGCGCCGGCTTCACCCCGGCGGAGCACCAGCGCGTGGGCGTCGTCCAGCTTGTCGAGCTGCTCGATGCCTTTCCACGACTCGATGGTCTCATACTTCAAGCCCTGCGTGCCGCCGCCGCCCACCGGCGCGGTGATGGCGTCGGCCCCGGCGATGTGATCGGTCGCGATCTTCATAACGCCGCGGCTGTTGTTCGCAAGCAACAGCCAGTCCTTGCCATCCTTGTGATACACGATCATGTCGAGCGGGCGGTTGCGGTTGCCCAGCTCGGCGATGGTCTTGCCCTTGATCTTGGCGGCGGGCTTGATGTCACTGAGCGGGAACTGCACGAGCGGCGTGCAGGTGTAGGCCGCGAGGAGCTGCGGCTCGTTGCCCACCATGAACGGGACGAACGTGCGGATCGGCGAACGCGTCTCGAACTTCCCGTGCGCGCCGTGGTAGATCTCCACGCTCGTGCCGTTGACCACCTTCTGGAACGGGAACGGAATCGCCCGCAGCGCCGAGGAAAACTCTTCGTTCGACAAGCCTGCGACGAGCAGCCGGTCCTGGAAGAACGCGAGGTCCGTGATGGATTCCTGGCGCGGGTTGCTCTGCTTCTTGCCTTCGCCCTGCACGCCTTCAACCGGCGCATCGGGCAGCTCGGCGCGCGCGTGCTTTAACTTGTCGAGCGAGACCACTTCCGGCTGCCCGTCACCCTTCACGCGCACGAGCACGGGCGTTGCGCCCGCGCCGCGCCCGCGCGTGACGGCGAGATACGCCGCGTGCGAAACGGGATTCACCGCGAGGTCATCGATCAGGATTTGATCCGCCGCCGTGCCGAGCAACGCGGCGATCTTTTGGTTGATGCCCTCGATCTTGAACGTCTTGGCGGCTCCGGCCTGCGTGTCGCCCGTGGCGATGGCGATGATCGCCGCAGCCTTGGTGTCCGCGACGAACAGGATGCCGTCCGGCCCGAAGGTGATTGGTCCGGCGGACTTGAGGGCGACCTTGCCTTCGGTCATGCCGGCGGTCCAGTTGGCGGCGGAGACAGCGCCCGCCAGCAAGGCGAGGGCGAATGAGGTGGTGAGGAGGTTTTTGAGTTTCATACGATTCAACATTGCGACGCGGCCAAGCCGCGCCCGGTGGCAGTCAGGCATTTTGGCGAACTGTGCGATAGGAGCGCGTCCGGCGAAGGGGTTCAACACCTTTTTACCGAGTGACCAGACTCAATACACCCGGCGCAGGTTCGAGGGCAGGATGTTCAGCTCGCCGCGATACTTGGCGACGGTGCGGCGGGCGATGGTGATGCCTTTCGCAACGAGGAGCTTCACGATGGCGTCGTCGGAGAGCGGGGCGAACTGGTCCTCGCCCTTGATGATCTCGGCGACCATGTCCTTGATGCTGGTGTTGGCCACGGCCTGGCCGTCCGCCGAGGTGAAGCCCGAGGTGAAGAAGTGCTTCATCTCGAAGACGCCGTGCGGGGTCTCCATGTATTTGCCGTTCACGCCGCGGCTCACGGTGGTCTCGTGGACGCCGACGACTTCGGCGACCTGGTTCATGGTGAGCGGCTTCAAGTGCGCGGTGCCCAGTTCCATGAAGTCGCGCTGCCGCTTCACGATCTCGGTGGCGATGTTGTGAATGGTCTGCTGGCGCTGGTGCAGGCTCTTGATGAGGAATTTGCCGGCGCGGATTTTGTCGCGGATGTATTCGCGGGTGGCGGGATCGGTCTCGGCGCGGGCCATCAGGTCCTTGTAGTGGTTGCTGATGCGGAGATGGGGGACTTGCTCGTTGTTGAGCGTGACCACCCAGTCGTCGCCAACCTTCGCCACGAAGACTTCGGGGATGATGTATTGCTCGTTGTCCGGGAGAAAGGCGCGGCCGGGGTGCGGCTCGAGATGGCCGATGCGGTCCACGGCTTCTTGAATGTCCACGACATCCTGGCCGAGGGCGCGGGCGATTTCGGGAAAGCGGCGGCGGCCGAGGGCTTCCATGTGGCCGGAGACGATCTGGTATTCGAGCGAGTCCGTACGGCCGGCACGCTCCAATTGGAGGCGGAGGCATTCGCCGAGGTCGCGGGCACCGACGCCGGGCGGGTGGAAGCTTTGGACGACCTTCAGCGCGGCGGCGAAGTTTTCCAGTGGCAATCCCGTGGACGCGGCGAGTTCTTCGAGGCTCGCGGCCAGCCAGCCGCGTTCGTCGATGTTGCCAACGATCATTTCCGCCAACGGGAGCAATTCGGGCGTCAGTTCGGAGTCGCGGACCTGTTCGAGCAACATCTCCTGCAACGACTGGCCGGCGACGAGCGAGTCGAACATGAACTGCCGGCGTTCCTCGTCTTCCTCGGTGGCGCGGTTGGGCGAATTGCTCTGCGCGTAACTGTCCCGCCACTCCTGGTCGAGCTGGGCGAGCTTGTCGAACTCGGCCTGAAAGTCATCCACCGGCTCGGAGGTTTCCTTTTCGGTGGCGGGGTCGAAGGTGACGTCGGCCGGCGGCTCGGCCGGATCGGCCTGCTCGGCGACTTCGTCGCGGTCTTCGCGTTCCTTGCCTTCCTTTCCTACCTGCTCCATCTCGCCGTTCATGGACTCCTCAAGCACAGGGTTTTGCTCGAGTTCCGCTTCGACCTGGGCACGCAGTTCGAGGATGGGGGCCTGCAAGAGCGCAAGCGATTGCTGGAGCTGGGGAGCCAGCACCATCGACTGCGTCATCTTCTGCGACAAATAGAGGCCTTGAGCCATTGCGTGGCGTGAGGCTATCCCGCACCAATGGTCGGCTCAAGCCGGAAGAAGGCGCCTCCCTGCGGAGGCGACGAGGGTCCAAGCAGGTTCTTTGCAGTGAACTTCGATGAAGCACGTCCAAGCTGCCTGAAACACATGCCACCTACAGAAAAACTTTTTGCCGGCTGGTGTTGAACTTTGGTGCCATGATCCCCAAGTCAGCCACGACATGAACTTGTTTGAACGCATCCACCTATTCCGCCGAACGGTGTTGCTTGGCTTTGTTACCCTTCCGCTCGCCAGCCTGCATTCTGCCGCGCCGCCCAAGGCCCCCGAAGTCCCCGCCGACCTGCCTCCGCAAATCGAACTGCTCCGTCCCGGCGTGAAACTCACGCTCCTCGCCGAGCATCCCGCGCTGGTCACGCCCACGGGCATTGACGTGGATGCGCAGGGCCGCATCTGGGTCGTGTCGTGCCACACGCATTTCCGCCCGCAGGGCTACGCCGGGCCGGCGCACGACGAGATTCTCGTCTTCGACCGCGACGGAAAGAACCGCCGCGTCTTTTACAACCAGTCCGACATGACGATGAACGTGAAGGTTGGTCGCGACGGCTGGGTTTATCTCGCCGAGCGCAGCCGCATCCTGCGCGTGAAGGACACCAACGGCGACGGCGTGGCGGACGTGGCCCAGAACGTCGCCGTGCTCGACACGGTGACGGACTATCCACACAACGGCCTCTCCGGAATGACTTGGCTGCCCAGCGGCGACCTGATGTTTTCGCTCGGCGAAAACTTCGGGAAGAAATGGACGCTCTCCGGTCGCGACGGCGTGAAGTTCACCGGGCGCGGCGAAGGCGGCGTGTTCCGCTGCCGCGCGGACGGCACCGGCCTGCACCGCATCGCGCGCGGCTTCTGGAATCCCTTCGGCATCATGGCGCGCTCAGACGGCGAGTTGTTCGCCGTGGACAACGACCCCGGCAGCCGTCCGCCGTGCCGGCTGTTGAGCGTCGTCGAGGGAGCGGACTACGGTTTCCGATGGGTGTATGGCAGCGCGCCGGTGCACCCGTTCGTCGCGTGGAACGGCGAGCTGCGCGGCACGCTGGGCATGGTTTTCCCGTCGGGCGAAGGACCGTGTTCCATCGTGGAACTCGGCGGCGGTGCGTTGGTGCCGTCGTGGAGCTATCATCGCATTGATTACTTTCCGCTCGTGCGCAAGGGCGCGGGCTACACGTCCGAGCAAATCGAGCTGGTGCGTGGCAGTGATTTCTTCCGCCCGACGTGCCTCGCCGCCGGGCCGGACGGTGCGTTCTATTTCAACGACTGGGTCTTCAGTTCCTACGCGCTGCACGGGCGCGGGCGGTTGTGGAAACTGGAGATCGACAAGACGAAGGCGACGTGGCTCAAGCCCGCGCCCGAGCCGTTGAACGCGCCAGCGCAGCTCGCGAAGAACCTGCGCGAGGGCAAGGCGCAGCTCACCGAGGCGCAGCTCTTCGAGCACGCGCGCGGCAGCGATGCGTATCTGTCCGACGCGGCGTTGACGGCGCTCGCCCGCGTCGGTGCGAAATGGACGCCGGAGCACGTGCGCGGGCTGGCCGCGCGCGACCGCGTGTGGGCGCTCGTGGCGTTGCGCCGCGTGAACTTGAACGAGGAGAAGTGGGTGCGCCTGCTCTTCAACGACGCGGACCCGGAAATCCGCTTCGAGTGCCTGCGCTGGATTGCCGACGCGGTGCTCACCGGCTTCAGTGCGGATGTCGAGCGGATGCTCACGCGCTCCGATCTCGACTACCGGATGTTCGAGGCCGTGCTCGCGACATGGAACACGCTGCGCGGCCAGCCCGAGGCCGGCGTCACCGACGTGAACGTGCTCGTGGAGCGCGTAACGAATGCCGCCACGCCCGCCCGCCTCAAGGGCTACGCGCTGCGGCTCGTGCCGTCGGCGCACGCCAAGCTCACCGTGCCGTTGCTGCGCGAACTCCTAGCCGTGAACGATTCGCTGCTCTCGTCCGAAGTTGTGCGCACGCTCGCCGCCCGCGATGCGGACGACGCGCGGGCGGTGCTCGCCAGCATCGCCGCCGATGAAGCGCGCCCCGCTGAGTTGCGCGCGGATGCCATCACCGGCCTCGCGGCGTCGGCGGCGCATCAGGCGTTGCTGTTGAAACTCGCCGCGCACGACAACGCCTCGATTCGTGACGAGGCCCTGCGCGCGCTGCGTTTGCTCCCGCTCGATGACGCGGCAAAGAAGTCGTTGAGTGGCGTCGCGCAGCGGCATTCGCAATCCGCTCCGCTCGTGAACGCGCTGCTGAATCCCGCATCCGTTGACGCGGGCCGTTCGCCGTTGGAGAACACCGTCGCGTGGCTCAAGCGGCTCGCGGCGCTGCCCGGCAAGCCAAACGTCGAGGCCGGCCGCCGCATCTTCTTCCACTCGCGCGTGGCGATGTGCTCCACCTGCCACCGCCACAGCGGACGCGGCAACGTCGTCGGCCCGGACCTGAGCTTCATCGCGCAGCAGGGCGACCAGCGGGCGATTCTGCAATCCATCCTCGAACCGAACCGCGACGTCGCGCCGCAGTTCTTTCCGACGCAACTGGAGCTGAAGGACGGGACGGAGTTCACGGGCATTTTGCTGCGCTCGTCGAGCGTGGATGTGTTCCGCGACCTCACAGGCAAGGAGCGCACCTTCAAGCCGACGGACATCGTGAAGCGCACCGAGCTGAAGACCTCGCTCATGCCGACGGGACTCGTGGCCACGCTCACGGACACCGAGCTGCGCGACCTGCTCGCGTTCCTGACGAGCGGACCGGAACAGCAACCGACGAAGACCGCGGCCCTTCCAAGCTCGCCTCGCAGGTAAGCCCAGCATGAACCTCACGCACGCTTGAGCGAACCACGTTCATCCTCACCGACCGCCCGGCAGGCCGTGCTGCTCGTGGCGTTCATGTGGTTTGCCTACTTTCTGAACTACTGCGACCGGCAGGCGGTGTTCTCGATGTTCCCGGTGCTCAAGTCTGACCTCGGCTTCACGGACAGGCAGCTCGGCCTCGTTGGCGCATCGTTCCTTTGGGTTTATGGCGTCGGCAGCTTCTTCGCGGGGCAGATTGGCGACAAGTTTTCCAAGCGCCGGCTCATCGTGTGGAGCCTCGCGTTGTGGAGTCTGGTCACGGTTGCGACCGGTCTTGCGAACTCGCCGGGCATGGTGCTGGCGCTGCGCGCGCTCATGGGCATCTCCGAGGCGCTGTTCATGCCGGCGGCCATCGCGCTCACGGCGAACGCCTTCCCGCCCGCGACGCGCTCGCGCGCCATCGCCGCGCTGACCACCGCGCAAATCCTCGGCAACGTGGGCGGCGGGTGGTTCGGCGGCTGGATGGCGAACGAAGGTCACTGGCGCGCGGCGTTCTTCGTGCTCGGCGCGGCGGGAGTGGTCTTCGCACTGCCTTACTTCGCGTTCCTGCGCGGAGTCAGCGAGGAGGCGCAGGTCGAGACGAAGAAGAGCGGCGGTTCCGGCGCGCTGTTTGGCCTAGTGCGAACGCCAACCTACTGGTTGCTCTGCGTGGTGTTTCCAATTTTTGTCTTCGGCCTGTGGCTGCTCTACGGCTGGCTGCCGAACTTCCTCCACGAGAAGTTCAAGTTGAACCTGACCGACTCTGCTTTCAACGCGACCGTTTTCCTTCAGGGCGCGACGCTCATCGGGATGCTCTCCGGTGGCGTGCTGGCGGACACGCTCTATCGCCGCACGAAGGCCGCGCGCCTGTGGCTGCTCACCGCGAGCCTGCTCGGCTGCGCGCCGTTCCTGCACGGCCTCGGTAGCAGCGACACGCTTGACGCCACGCGCATTGCCGCGATGGGCTTCGGCCTCTTCAGCGGCTTCTTCATGGGCAACATCTTCCCGTCCTCGTTTGAGATTGTCCCGGCCGATGCACGCGCCTCGGCGGTTGGTGTGCTGAACTTGTTTGGTGCTGTCATCTCCGGCTTCGCCACTCTCGCGGGTGGTGCGCTGAAGAAAACCGTGGGCATCGAGAACCTCCTCACTTACACCGCGCTAGCCTATCTCGCTGGTGGGCTGGCGGTCATCGCGGGGATACGCTTTCTCTTCCATCGTGATTATGAGCGGGTGCACTGAACTAATTCTCGTTCCAAGAATGTGCAAGATGGGGTAGTGCTGGCAATGTTCAGCACTGAATTGCTACCTACCGAGTTGCATGAAAGCGTCAAACCGCATCTTCCTTATCGCACTCCTCGTTATTGGCGGTGGATTCTGGTTCTTTGGCGGCGTTCTTCTCATCGCGCTCACGGGCGGAAGCGAGGGGCACGTATCGCAAAAGAGCGACACTGCGCGCGTCGTAATCGGCGGAATATGGCTAGCGGGAATGGCCCTAGCTCGCACTCGGAGGAGGAACTTGCCAAGCGCCTGGGAAACGCGTTGTTTCCGCATCGCATCGGACGCACCGCCTTCGGCATCCGGCTGGTCGTGATGATTTCGGCCTGCATGGCCATGGCGCTGGCTGTGCTGATCGGCTGGGATGCCTTGATCAAGGCAGTGCCGGCTATCGCGGCGATTCCAGGGCTGCTGTTCGTTATTCCTCTCATGGCCATTTACTACGCCTCCGTCCTTTTGCCGCGCGTGCGTGATACAGGCCTGCCCGGCGGCGTTGCACTCTTGGCGCTGGTGCCGCCTATCAACGTCGTTTGCCTCGTAGCACTACTCTTCATCCCCACCAATGCGTTCTCCGCTTCACCTACAAAAGGCTAGCCTCACGAAGATCAGCTCAGTGAGCTCACGATTTTCACACTGGTTCAACGTGATGACGTTTGCTCTCGCGCTCGCCTCACCTCGCACCTTCGCCGCCAGCCCCGACGCGTGGCAGGACATCGCGTTCACCGCCAAGGCCGATGGCTCCGAGCAGCGCTATGTCGAACTGCTGCCGCCGGGCTTCAAGGCCGCCGAAGCGCACGACGTTCTGCTCGCGTTCCACGGGCACGGCTCGGATCGCTGGCAGTTCATTCGCGACGCGCGCGGCGAGTGCAAGGGGGCGCGCGATGTGGCGGCGCGGTTCGGGATGATTTTCGTCTCGCCCGACTATCGGGCGAAGACTTCTTGGATGGGGCCGCTGGCCGAGGCGGACACGGTGCAGCTCATCGCGGAGCTGCGGCAGCGGCATAGGGTCGGGCGCGTGTTCCTCGTCGGTGGCTCGATGGGCGGGACGGCGGTGCTGACGTTCGCGGCGCTGCACCCGGACTTGATCGCGGGCGTGTGCAGCCTGAACGGCACGGCGAACCTAGTGGAATACGACAAGTTTCAAGACGCCATCGCCGCGTCCTTCGGCGGCACGAAGGTGCAGGTGCTGGACGAATACAAGAAGCGCAGTGCCGAACTGTGGCCGGAGAAGTTCACCATGCCCGTGGCCTTCACCACTGGCGGACGCGACACGGTGGTGCCGCCGCAGAGCGTGCTGCGACTGGCGGAGAAATTAAAGCAGGCGAAACGCAAGGTGCTCCTGCTTCATCGTGAGGACGGAGGGCACGCGACGACTTTCGAGGACACGGTGGCTGCAGCGGAGTTTGTGCTGCGCGAGGCGGGCTGCGCCCCGCCCAACGAACGCGAGTCGCTCACCAAAGCGGCGGCTGCCGTGAAAGCTACATCTGCGAACGCCGACTTGCGTGCCGACGCCGAAATCTTCGCGAAGGGCGCAACGTGGGCTTTGCGCTACGATACAGCTCTGGCTCCGAACGACCTCACCGCCATCAAGCGGGCGGTGGAGCGCTCTGGTCAACGTGTTGCCGCCCTCGCTGTCAATGCGCCCGCGTGGCCAGCCAGACAAGGCAAAGTCCTCCGCAGCTACGTCTCCGCCGTGGACGGCTCGATGCAGCCCTATGGCGTCATCATCCCCAAGAGTTACGACGGCACGAAGTCGATGCGGCTCGACGTGGTGCTGCACGGCAGCTCGAAGCCCGTGGGCATGAGCGAGCTGAAGTTCATCGCGCGTTTCGACGAGGGCGATGACGCCGCGAAGTCCGCGCCGGATGTGGACTTCATCGAGTTGCACCCTCTCGGCCGCGTGGAGAACTGCTACCGCTGGGCGGGCGAGACGGATGTGTTCGAGGCCATCGAGGCCGTGTGCCGCAACTACAAGATTGATCGCGACCGCATGGTGCTGCGCGGGATGAGCATGGGCGCGTCGGGCACGTGGCACCTCGGGCTGAAGCACCCGAGCCGCTTCGTCGCGCTCGGGCCTTACTGCGGCTATGTGGACACCCACCGCTTCTCCGAGACGCCGATTCCCGGCTTCATCAAGGTCGGTCCGCTGCCGGTGCATCAGGAGCGCGGCCTGCACATGCTCGACTCGATTGACTACGCCGCGAACGCCGCCGTCGTGCCCGCCATCGGGGCCATCGGCGACAAGGACGTATTTTTCCAGTCGCACGTCCACATGAAGGGAGTCATGGCGAAGGAGGGGCTCGAAATGGTGAACCTCATCTCGCCGGGCACCGGCCACACGATTGACCCGGTGACGCATCGCGAGCAAATGCGCCGCATCGGCGAGCACGTCGCGAAGGGCTTGGACCACGCGCGCGAGGAGCTGCGCTTCGTGACGTGGACGTTGAAATACAACCGTTGTCACTGGCTGGAACTGCTTGCGCTCGGCGAGCACTATGAGCGGGCGGAGATCATCGCGAAGGCCACGGAGGATGGCTCGGTGGAGGTCGGCCTCGCGAAAAACATCACTCAGTTCGCCATTCATCCGCCGATGCTGGCGTCGCCGAACGCGAAGGTCCGCATTGCTGGAGAGGAAGTCAGCTTGCCGAAGCGGAAACCGGGCGAGGCGCTCGTCTTCGCGCTGGGGCAAGGCAAGTGGAAGTTGGCCGGCTCACGGGCCTCTGTCGCGCTCTCCGGCAAACGCCCTGGCGTGCAAGGCCCGATTGACGATGCGTTCACCTCGTCCTTTCTCTGCGTGCGCGGCACGGGCACGCCGTGGAACCCCGCCGTGGGCGCGTGGGCGGACGCGAGCCTGCGGCGCTTCGCCTACGAGTTCGCGCGCTACATGAGGGGTGATTTGCCGGTGAAGAACGACACCGAAGTCACCGAGGCCGACGTGCGCACGAAGCATCTCATCCTCTTCGGCGATCCGGGCAGCAACCCGTGGATCGCCAAGTCGCTGCCGAAGCTGCCAGTCACGTGGACGCGCGACACGCTGAAACTTGGCGCGGAGTCTCACGCCGCGAAGGACCACGCGCCCGTGCTCATCAACGCGAGTCCGTTCGACGGGGCAGGGGACCGCTACGTCGTCATCAACAGCGGCCACACCTTCCACGAAAAGGAATTTGCCGCCTTCAACTACCTCCTCTTCCCGCGCCTCGGCGATTGGGCGGTGATGAAGCTCGGTCCCGGCGCGGAGGCGTGGAAGCCGGGCGCGGCGGCGTTCCCCGAGGAGGCGGTGCGGGCGGGCTACTTTGACGAGCAGTGGAAGTTCCCGTTGGCGGCCGGACGTTGAGCCGACGAGAGTTGATAAAATTCCATCAAGTCTCAGGGGCTTGCGGTGGCGGCGCTGGGCGGATTCTCAACTCGTCCCAGCCCGCGTGGCCGAGTTGGTTAAGCGTCTCGATGTTCCGCTCGTAAATCGTATCGGTCGGAAACGACTCGGCGGCCCGGGCGATGCTCGCCTCGCGCAGCAAGTGCAGCGTGGGGTAGGGGGCGCGATTGGTGTAGTTCGCGATGTCCTCGGGCTCGCTGTCGGCGAACTGATACTGAGGATGAAAGCTGGCAATTTGGATTTCCCCAACCAGCCGGGCCTTTTTCAACGCAGCGTTGGCGCGGGGCAGGAAAGCTTTGAAGTCGAAGAATTCAGCCAGCACCTGCGGGTGGATGAGCAGCGTGTTGTCGGTTTGCTCGGGCGGAGTCGAGTGAAGGAATTCCAGCTCGTTTTTCAAATCCGCCAGTAGCATATCCGCCGTGCGCGCGTGGCTGACGACGTAGCGGACCTGGCCCTTGATCTGCACCGCTTTCGCAAAGGGGCAGAGGTTCAGGCCGATGACTGCCTTATCCACCCAGTGACGTGTAGCGGCAATGATGGCAGCATCGGACGTGGTGGGCGGCTCAGACATGGTCGGAGAGTAGCGGGCTCGGCGTTGGTTGTCCTGCGATTTGTGTGCTGGCGAAAACATCAAGCGGCTTGCTGTGAAGGTGGGCGAGCGGCTATCCTCGTCAGCAATTCGCCATGCCACGCATCCTTATCGCCGAGTGCAAACAGGAAGTCTCGACGTTCAACCCGGTGTTGAGCGGCTACGAGGACTTCACGATGCGGAGCGGGCAGGCGATTCTCGATTATCATCGGAAGGTGCGCAGCGAGGTGGGCGGGGCGTTGAGCGTGTTCGACGCGACGCCGGGAGTGGAGTTGGTGCCCACGTGCAGCGCGCATTTCATCACGTCGGGCGGCACGCTCGCGGACGCGGCGTTCTCGCGCATCGCCGGGGAAATTCTCGCGAGCATCAAGGCCGCGCCGCCGGTGGATGGCATCTATTTTTCGCTGCACGGCGCGATGGCGACGGAGAGTGAAGGCGACCCAGAAGGTTACTTGCTCGCAGAGACGCGGAAGATCGTCGGCGAGCGCGTGCCCGTCGTGATCTCGCTCGACCTGCACGGCATTCTGACGGACCGGATGCTGGAGCAGAGCGACGCGGCGGTGGCGTTTCACACGTATCCGCACGTGGATTTCTTCGGCACCGGCGAGCGCGCGGCGAGGCTGCTGCTGCGCATCGTGGCGGGTGAGGTGAAGCCGGTGACGGCAAAAGTCACGGTGCCGGCGCTGGTGCGCGGCGATGAGTTGATCACGGAGACCGGTTCCATCCGCCACGCCGTGAACGCGGCGAAGGCCATCGAGCAAAGCCCCGGCGGACTCTCGGCGGCGATGATGTGGGGCAACCCGTTCACCGACGTGCCCGCGCTGGCCTCGAACAGCTTCGTGGTGACGGACAACGACCCGGCGCGGGCGGAGCGCGAGGCGCTGCGCATTGCAAATTTGTTCTGGGAGCATCACGATAAGATGCAGGTGCCGCTCACGAGCCTCGCCGACGCGGCATGTATCACTAAGGAGAACAAGTCGGGCACAGTCGTGCTTGTGGATGCTGCCGACGCGACCAGTTCAGGTGCGTCGGGCGACAGCAACGCGATCCTCTGCGCGCTGCTCGACGCGGGCTGCGAACGCACCGCGCTCATTCCCATCGTGGATCCGCGCGCGGTGGAGGCGGCGTTTGCCGCAGGTGTGGGGAACACGGTGAAGACGACGGTCGGAGGTGCGTTGGACAAAACGCGGTTCACTCCGATGTCCATCGAAGGCCGAGTGCGAATGCTTTCCGACGGCTGGTTCCACAGCGAGACGACGCGCGAGCTGTGGCAAGCGGGGCGCACGGCAGTGATACAGTTCCGCAATTTCACGCTCATCGTCACCAGCCGAGCGGTGAGCTTGTATGACCGCGCATTGTTCCTCGCGCACGGATTTGATCCGAAACACTTCGGCGCAGTCGTCGTGAAGTCGCCGCACTGCGAGACGCACATGTTCAAGTCGTGGGCCGCGCGCTACGTGGATGTGGACGCGCCCGGCTCGACGAGTGCGAACCTCCGCTCGCTCGGCCACACGAAATGCGCGCGCCCGATCTTCCCACTCGACGCGGATGTTCCGTTCACGCCCAAGGCGAAACTTTTCCAACGATACCACCCATGAAAATCCGAGAAATCCGCTGCGCCGGACTGCGCGGCGCCACACCTGAAGGCGGCTGGAGCAACGAACTGCGGCCCGAAGATTGCGTCCACACGCTCATCGCCGTGCACACCGACGAAGGCGCGATCGGGCTCGGCAGCGTGTTTACGAACGACGCGCTCGTGCGCGCGGCGCTCGCCGTGCTGGAGCCGCTCTACCGCGGCGAGAACGCGCTCGAACCGGAGCGCGTGAGCGAGAAGTTGAGCCAGCATATGTTCTGGCTCGGACGCGGCGGGTCCATCACCCACGCGATCAGCGGCGTGGACATCGCGTTGTGGGATTTGCTTGGGCAAGCGACGGGCCAACCGGTCGGTCGGCTGCTCGGTGGGCGCTACCGCGAGCGCGTGCAGCCCTACGCGTCGCTGCTGATGGATGAGCCGGAGAAGTTGCGCGACCACCTGCTGCGTGTGAAGGCACAGGGGTTCCGCGCGTTCAAGATCGGTTGGGGGCCGTTCGGCCGGCGCAACGCGGCCACGGACGAGGCCATCGTCAAAGCCGCGCGCGAGGCAATTGGCCCGGAGAACAAGCTCATGGTGGATGCCGGCGGCAGTGACGCTTACTGGAACAACGGCTACAAGTGGGCGCTCAACACTTCCAAGATGCTCGCGGACTACGACGTTTTCTGGTTCGAGGAGGCGCTGGTGCCTGATGCACTGGAAGATTTCGCCAAACTCCGAGAGCATTCGCCTGTGCCCATCTCGGGCGGCGAAGTGCTCACGCGACGGCAGGCGTTCCAGCCGTTCCTGGAGGCGCGGGCCTTCGACATCATTCAACCCGACGTGACCAAGGTTGGCGGCATCAGCGAGGAGCGCCGCATCGCGTGGATGGCGCAGGAGCACGGCGTGCGCTTCATCCCGCACGGCTGGAACACGGCCGTCGGTCTCGCGGCGGATCTGCATCTCGCGTCCGCATTCCCGGGCACGGACATCATCGAGTATCTGACCGGCTCACCGTTCATTGACGAGATCACCGCTGGCGGATGGCACCTGGACGCGGACGGGATGCTGGCGATTCCGACGAAGCCCGGGCTCGGTCTTACGCTGGACCGAGATGCCCTGAAGAAATACACGCGCGGCGAGAAGTTGCTGGATTGATCGGCCATCGGGCGGCCGCACTTTGCACTTTGCACTTTCAGGGTTCCCTCTCATGCTCCGCGCACCGTCGTGTCCGTGGGCAGCGGAAGTCACGCCGGGCCACGATCAAACCATGATGGCCGCAGCATGAGCGAGTCAGGCTACCACGCCTCCGCCATACCTCATCCGCAATCGCCGCTGCTCACGGCTCTGCTGCGCGATGTCTCCCGTTCGTTCTACCTCACCCTGCGCGTGCTGCCGGTGGCGGTGCGTCCGCAGATCGGGCTGGCTTACCTGCTCGCGCGGGCCACGGACACCATCGCCGATACGGAGTTGGTGCCGCTGGCGGAACGGCTGCAGGCCTTGCAGACTTTGCGGGAGCGGATCGCGGGGACGCGGCTCATCCCGGTGAACTTCGGAGCCCTCGCCGAGCGGCAGAGCTCGGCGGCGGAGCGGATGCTCCTGGAACGCGTGGAGGAAGCCTTGGACGTGTTCACCCGGCTGACTTACTCCGATCAACAACGCATCCGGGAAGTGCTCTCCACGATCACAAGCGGGCAGGAATTGGATTTGAAACGCTTCCATGGCGCGTCGCAGGCGGGCATCGCGGCACTGCATTCGGAGGAAGAGCTGGACGATTACACCTACCGCGTGGCCGGGTGTGTCGGCGAGTTTTGGACGCGCATCACGCGGGCGCATCTGTTTCCGGTGGCCCCGCTCGACGACGCGAAGTTGCTCCATGACGGCGTGCGGTTCGGGCAGGGCCTACAACTCGTGAACATTCTCCGCGATCTGCCGCGGGACTTGCGGCAGGGCCGCTGCTATTTGCCGCAAGATCGGTTGCGGGCCGTTGGTTTGGAAGCGGCCGACCTGCTTGACAAGGCCAACGAGCCCGAGTTTCGGGCACTCTACCATTCCTATCTGGACAAGGCGGCGGCGCATCTGGCGGCGGGCTGGGAATACACGAACACCCTGCCCAGCCGCTTCGTCCGCGTGCGGCTCGCCTGCGCCTGGCCGGTGCTCATCGGCATCCAGACGGTCGAAAAGCTCCGCACCGCCAACATCCTCGATCCCCAGCTTCGTGTGAAAGTTTCCCGGGCCGAGGTGCGGGGCATCATCTTCCGCACGCTGGTGCGCTATCCGTGGCCGGACGCATGGCGCCGCCTTTTCCCCGTTCCCAACCGTCGCAATTCAAGTTGATTCACCCCCCGCCCTTCGCTAAACCTACCCCCTATGCAGCTTTTCAAATTGATCGTGCTCGCCATCTTGCTCGCCGGCAGCCTTTGCTTCGCGCCCATTTTGACCCGCGCCGCTGACTCCAAAGCCAAGGCCGGAGACGCTGCCGACAAAGAAGCCCAGGCCGAAGCTGCTGCCCGGGCCAAAGCCGAGGCCGCCGCCAAGGCCGAGCGCGAACGCAAGGCCAAGGCCGACGCCGAAGCCGCGCAACGTGCAAAAATCGAAGCCGACCGCAAGGCTCAAGCCCAAGCCAAGGCCCAGGCCGAAGCCGCTGCAAAAGCCAAATCTGACAGCGAGAAAAAAGCTCAGGCCGAAGCCGAAGCAAAACGCCTTGCTGACCTGAAAGCTGCCAAGGCCGCCGAAGAAAACAAGCGCGCCGCTGAACTCGCCGCCCGCAAGGCCGATCCCGCCGGTTGGGCTGCCCGCGCGAAGTCTGACGCCCAGGCCGCCGCCGCCGATTCCGCGCGCGCCGCCGCCGAAGCGCAAGCCGCCCAGAACGCCGAGAAAAATGCGGCCGCCGCCGTGCAAGCCGCCCGCGCTGCTGAGACGAAAGCCGTCAATGACTTGGACAAGGCCAAGGCCTCCGCCAGCACGGCCGCCAGCGCGTTGAAGTCGGCCCAATCGGCCACCCAGTCCGCTGTCGCCGTCAAGGCCAAAACCGAGTCTGAAACCAAGGCACACGCCGAGGCCGAAGCAAAAAAGCAACTGCAAGCCGCCGATGCCATCGCCAAGGCCAAAGCTGCTGCGGAAGCGAAGGCCAAGTCCGCAACCGAGGCCTCCGCCGCCGCCCAAGCCGAAGCGAACCGCCTCGCCCAAGCCGAAGCCCGGGCCCAGGGCGAGGCCCAAGCCGCCGATGCCAAAGCCAAACAAGCGGTGGCCGATGTCAAGACCAGCACCACTTCCATTACCGAACTCGAAGCGGCTCTGGCTGCGGCGAACAAGACGGCTACCGATGCGGTTCGCGCGAAAGAAGCCTACGCCACCGCTGTTAAAAACAAGCCTGAGCGCGAAGCCCAGGCTGCCCTTCAAGCCGCGACCGTTTACGCCGAAGCCGCTTCGCGCACCGCCCGCGCTGCCCAGGAAAAGCTGGACGCCGCCAAGGCCGCCGCGAAAGCCAAGGCCGATGCCGCCAAGACCGCGCAAGCCGTAGCCGAGGCTGCGCGCAAGGCGGTCAGCGAGGCCAGCAGCAAGGCCGTTGCCGCCAAGCACGCCGCTGACACCGCAGCCAAAACCGCCGCCGAAGCCCGTGCTGCCGCCGACGCAGAATCCGCCAAAGCGGCAAAAGCCACCGAGCAACTCAACGATGACACCCAAGCCATAACCCT
>RFVF01000210.1 GCA_009922615.1 Pseudomonadota bacterium | reverse complement strand
CTTCGTCCTCGATGTGGTCACGCAGATTCCTAATCACCAAGCCAGTGTCAACTCGCGTGGCACCGGTTCAGCACAATACCCTCCCGGCGCGATGCTGGCTGTTACGAACTTTTTTGGCATCGTAAGACTCACCGAAGTGGCGTCGTAAGGGTTTTGCGAGTTCGCTCACACTGGCATCGTAATTCGCGCCCGAATAGCCATGCTCGGATCGCAAGGCTACGACGGCGTTGGATAATTTCCTGGCGGCGCATCGAGGCCGGGACTTTTCACCACACTGACATCGTAAAGCGGTGGTTGGGATGTAAGCGTCACGCGGAGCCTTGCAATTACCCACAAGTTTTACAGCCCAACAGGAAGCCCAGATGGATGTCATTGAGTTTGGACATGCCCCGCCACATGACCATGTTTCCCGGTGGCGGATCGGTGGCACGGTTGAGGTAGCCGCCAAGGCTGGCGATCCTTATGATGTATTCCGAGACGCTTGCCTTTGTCTGTGATTTGGCAGGCTTTGCTTTAACCAGTCTATCCAGCAGGTGGACTTCCGTTGAGTCGAGGGCGATAATTGGCGGTAGGTCCGGATCTGCCCGATGCAGTATGGTCAGCCAGAAAATCCGCCACCCGATGATGCAGAAGATGGCGATCAGGTTCGCCAGCCTTTCGGAGCTTCGCAGTTTGGAGGCCTCGGCCTTACAGCCTGATTTGAGGATCTTGTGGAACACCTCGATCTTCCAGCGCAGCGCATACCAGTCCAGCTTCTCGATGGCTGACCGGAGTGATTTCACCGTCAGGTTGGTGATCAGTTTCCACGCGATCTTCTCACGCCCACGGGGTGTTCCGCGCTCCATGGCGTGGATGACGGTCAAGGTGAGTGCCGGATAGTCCTTCCGCTTGCCCGCCGGTGGGAGCACCTGAAGTTGTTCAAATTTGACTTCCAACTCCGCCGCATACGCCTCCCCCTGCTTGGTTCTGGCCTCAATGCGGTGCCGTCCCTTGACCGCAGCTTTCCTCATCTGAGCGGCGATGGTGCAGGTTCCGTCTTCCGTCCGTCGGTCAACACAGGTGCGAACCAGAAAGTTGGTGCCCAGTTCATCCGCCAGACAGAAGAGCTCGTAGATGTCACTCTCCCGATCCCCGATATGCACACAGTCGCGGGGATGGCTGGCCAGGGCGGTGGATTGGCGCAGGTTTTGCAGCCAGCGGATGCTCTCCTTTTCAGCGATGGGGACCCGGGGGGGTGATCTTCTTTTTCAGGGCGTTGCAGCCCTTGAACTGTTTGCGAGTCCAAAACTTGATGGCCGCCAGTCCAAGGGGCAGCCCATCCAGAGTGAGGGCCAGACTGCTGTGCATGAGAATCCCGCGCACGGTAACATGCTTCAGGCGGCCATCCTTGCCCTTGCCGCAGGCCGGCCGACCAAGGAGTCCGAGTTGGGAATCCTTCTCCCGCTGAAAGGAGAACTCACAGGTGTCATGGACCATCAAGATCTTTCGGCCGGGCTCTGACAACCGGCCGCGAGTGGCTTGGAAATGGCCCGCCATGATCTGCTCCTCGCTGACTTGGGCGTTGGAGAAGAAGCGATACGCCGCCTTGGTGTTGGCCCAATCCTGACAGGCATACGGAACACTTTCACCGATGCCATCGGACATCATCCCCAGCAGTTTGCCAAACCGCTTGGCCAACCGCACATCTTTGAAGTGGCACCCTCCCACTTCCGTATCAATCCAGGCATGGTTGGTTGAGGCTGCGGCTGCAATCGCAGCCATCTGCACGTCGTTCTTGGTTGGCAAGAACAAGTAGTCATCACAAGCCTCCCTAGTTTTACATGTTATTCGGAAAGAAACGTCATTCTCCTCCAAATACTTGTGGGTAATTGCAAGCCCGCGGAGCACCACTTGACGAGTATGACGGAGAAGGCAGAGATGTCGTAGCAGAGGGAGACTGTCGGACTTAGCGTGGCAGCGATTGGGTATCGCCATTCAGCGATGTGTTCTTCGCTTCCCTGGTCTGTTCTCCACCCAGCGAATTTGCCGACTCACCTCAAGTCCATCCCGATGATGGAGCGCTCGGCTCCGGAAACGCCGCAGCCACGTCCGCTCTCAGGCGCTGAGGCTCATCAGCCGCTTCAAATTGTAGGCCGCACTGACCAGGTTCCATTCGTTGGCCACGTTCTCCCGCCCCCGCGTGAGGAACTCGCGGAACTTCATGGTGTGTTTGATGGTCCCGAAGACGGCTTCAACGGTGCACCTCCGCTGGCACATCAGGTTCTTTCCTTCGGTCGTGGCGAGTTCCTTGATCCGTTTGATCTTCAGCGCTCGGATCCGCTGCCTTCTGCGGTTCTGCACATGGGTTGCTCCCAGCCGATGCGATCCTGCACGCCCACTACCGCATGCACGCCATAGACCTTTTCCAGCTCGGCGATCTGATGATTGTTGTCGTAGCCCGCGTCGGCCACCACCGTTTTGAGAACGCCCTGGCTGTTTTGATGGGCGGCTTCGGCAACGGGAAAGATCTGATGGCTGTCGGTGGAACTGTCGGCGATCAACGCCGCCGTGATGAGGTGGCTCTGCGTGTCCACCGAGACTTGGGCGTTGTAACCGGTTGAACAGTAGCCTTCCTTCATCTTCATGATGCGACAATCCGGATCCACCAGATTGACCGTTCGCTCCGGGGCAACCTTTTCGGGCAGCGCATGAGGCAGGGTGCCCACGCCGCTCTGCGCCACTTGTTCGCGCATGCGTTCACGCGCCTGCCGTTGCTCCTCGTGGTGGTGGTTGAGCTGCTCCAGCGCCTTGCGAATGGTTCCGGGCAAGAGGGTTGGAGTTTTCCTTGGCGCATCCTGCTCCAGCGCATCCGCCCGTTCAGCCAGGCCCAGTCGTTCTTCGCAAAGCTCAAGTGCCAGCGCTTCCAGTTGAGCGTAGGGCATGCTGGTTTTCCATCCCGCGTTGGCTCGCAAGGTTGTGCCATCGATGGCCATGGTCCCCAATCCGGTGAACCCCAGTTCCTGAGCCACGCGGATGGTCATCACAAAGGCCTGCTTGATGTAGTCCTTGTTGCGGCTGCGAAAGCGGGCAACGGTGTCGTGGTCAGGGTGGTGATTGGCCAGGAGATACCGGACCCCGATGTGCGTGTAGGTTGCCCGCTCAATCTTGCGGGAGCTGTAGATGCCCTGGCTGTAGCAGTAGAGCAGCAAGGCCAGCATCGCGCCGGGAGGGTATTGTGCTGAACCGGTGCCACGCGAGTTGACACTGGCTTGGTGATTAGGAATCTGCGTGACCACATCGAGGACGAAG
>RFVF01000209.1 GCA_009922615.1 Pseudomonadota bacterium | reverse complement strand
ATTCTTGTGCTTCTTTTTCTTCTTTCTTTCTAAAATATTCTCTCAAAGTCTTTTCTGCTTTAGCTGCTTCTTCTTCGGCCTTGTTTTTTCTTTCCAATGCTGCTTTTGCGTCAGCAGCAGTTTGATCTGCTGCATCAATAATTGCCTTTGCTGATGCATCAGCAATAGATTTTTCGTTTCCTTCAAATAGCTTTTTAGGAGGCCCAACAAAAGCCTTGGTTCCTTCTTTTCCAAGCTTTTTAACCTCTTCTTCATTTTTTTGTCGTATTTGATCTGTTTCAAACAATTGTTTTGGAGGCCCAACAAATTCTGGCCCATTAGGAAGTACTTTCTTTCTTTCGTTTTCTTCAAAATCTTTTTTTAACGGCCCAACAAATTTTTTTGATTTTTCATTTCCAGATTCAATTACCTTCTTTTCTTCTTCAGCTTTTATTTTTGCTTGCTGTTCTACAGCATTTTTTACATTAGAAATAACCTTAGACCAAGCATCTCCAATCTGATTTATTCCAGTAACTAAAGATGATATATTTACAGGCTTTACTTTTCTTTGTCTTTTTTGAACTTCTTTTTCATACTTATCTTTTTCTTCTTTTTCTTTGTTTTGCTGATTAATAAAAAGCTTTTGTGGAGGCCCAACAAACTTTTTTGTCCCAGGTATTCCAAGTGATCTTACCTGTTTTTCTTCTTTTGATTCTTTTGGCTCTTTAACAGGTTTTGGCTTTAACGCTTCTTCCAAACGCAAGGCAATTATCTTAGCCTGATCTCTTAATTTTTGGCTTCTAACATCTGCATCTTCTTGTCTTTGCTTTTTTATCCTTTCTTTTTCTTCTGCTACTGCTGGATCTACAACCTTGGGAGTCTTTGGTAGCTTTGAAGACTCAATCTTAGGAGATTCAACTTTCGGAGATTCAAGTTTTGGAGTTTCAACCTTTGGAGATTCAATCTTTGGTGCTTCTAGCTTTGGTGCTTCTATTTTTGGAGTTTTAGATTTTGCTTCATTCTTTGTTTCTGACTTTTTTTCTTTAGATTTTATTTCTTCTTTTTGTGTTTTTTCAGAAGGCTTAAAATCTGGATTAATACTATACATACGGATTGAAGAACCACCTATGGAATCCTCAAGTATTTTATTTTCTTTTATAAGCCGTTCTAAAGAATTTTTAAGTTCTGGAGAAGATAAAGTTCCTTCTCCAGAACCAATGTCTTTTTCAATTCTTCCACCACTAGCCTCTGGATTTTTTCTTATGTACTCCAAAACCTTTTCGTCTAAAGCAACACTAGGATTTACCTTCGGAGTCTTAGCCTTCTTCTCTGGTGCTACCTCAGTCTTTGTTTCTTTTTCTTTTACAACCTCTTTGGTAGAAGTTGATTTCTCTTTGATTGGAGATTTTTGGGTCTTTTCAGGTTTTGTTACTACTTGGATTTTTATGGCTTTAATTGCATTAACAAGGGTTGTTTGCAATTTTTTAATTGCTGTGGTTAAGCCATTAAAACTTTTTGTGAAATCCCTAGATCCAGCTTTAACACTTTGAGCAATGTTTTCTACTGCGTTCACCAGATCATTTGTCATCTCGTCATCTGATTTTAATGGTATATCTGCCATTATTTAATTCCTGGTGGTACGCTTCCAAATTGCTTAATCCAAGAGGCTTTCATCTTTGCTTCATTTACACCTAATGATGCTCCCATTTTCATAAAACCAAGGTATTTTTGCAACAGCATATCTTCATTAGAAAGTATTTTCTTTCTAGTATTCCATTCATGCTTCTCATCAGGAATATTTACCGGAACGCCTTTGTCATCTCTCTTTCGATAGTACAGTTCTACTATCTGCCTATCGGTCAACTTCTCAATCTCCCAGGGCCGAAGGAGATAAGGCTTATCCATCAAGTTTACATAAAAGTTTTTTAGATTAGGTGGAGGAATTGGTTCTCTTGGATTAAAAGATCCATCTCCTACACCTTCTTGCCGTTTGGGAAAGATTTATCCCGAACTAACTCCATTACCGCTTCAAACCTGTCGTTTTCAGCAAGCATTACATCTTGTATTTCACTCTCTGGTGCAGAAAAAAGTATAGAAGCAAATGCCAATGCTCCAGATGGTGTAGACAACGCTGATATGGAGTTTTCGCTGCCAAAAGAATAAATTCCGCTTGCAATATCCCTTGTTACAGAAGAAATTGCTTCACGGAATTCAACTGGTTCCAACCTATCCTTCATTGAAAAAACAGAATCGAGAGCCTTCTTCTCCATTCTTTTTTCAAATTCGGCTTTTACTTTTTGTGTAATCAATCCAGCGGTGTATTTTTTCCCATTGTATTCAATAGTCAAAGACCCTTCACCGCTGGAATTTAATAGGTTGCCAACTGTGTCTGACATAAATGCTTCCTTTTATAAATTACAATGCACCGATCTCGAAATCAAAATCACCATAAGTTGCAAGTGTCAAAGATACTTTTTGAGCATCTTTTACATCTGCTGTATAGTTTACAGCGGTTATTATGCACTTGGTTATGGTTATCCCTTGGCCTGGAGTTCCATCACCATCAAATATGGTTATAGATCCCACATCGCCTTGCTTTAAACCATAACCGTTATAGACCTCAAGAAGATCCAAGGTTATTTCTGCAGAATAAAGGCCGATGACATGAGCATCAAAACCTTCGTTAATAAAAGATGTTGTATCAATAACATCTGCCTTTGAATTTACAGAAACATTGGTTGCTGGAACACCAACAAGATCACCGATGTTAACTGTAGCTCGCCTTCCAGTAAGAATAGCCATTTTAATTTTCTCCTGTTTTTAGAACGCAAAAGTACCAAAGTTAACACCAGGGGCTGAAGAAGGAACTAATGTAACTTTAAATTTTTGAACATCTCTTACTGCTACATCATAGGTAACATTAGTTATTGTGCAGTTTGGAAACACAAAACTTAATGGAGTTCCCTCGTAAGCAAGATATTCAGCAGACTCAAGAATCGGTTGATTTACCGTTGGTGCTGTTGCTGCAAATGCTGTTCTATTACCATCTGGAACAAACTCAACATCTGCCTTCATGCCAGCAAATATGACTGGCATTTGAGTTTTGTCGTAAACTGCCTCTACGGTTATTTCGGCACTTTGAATTCCAGAAACAAGTTCTACAAAACCTAATGAGTTGTAATTACTTGCCTCTGGAGTTTCCATTTTGGTTGCTATGGTAGAAGATGTACATGGGATTGCTATAGCAGCAGCACCATCATCTTTCCTTTGTATCTTTAAAGATGCAGTTTTTCCTGTGAGAAAAATATTGTCTACTGCTGCCATGTTTAACTCCTTAAATTAAACTAAACCTTGTTCCATGAAGCCATATGATACCTTAAA
>RFVF01000208.1 GCA_009922615.1 Pseudomonadota bacterium | reverse complement strand
CTCAATTCGGTATGAAAAGTTTCCAGCTGTATCACTGCATCGAGCAATTCCAATTGCAACTCCGGCGCGAGCTTGCCGGCCACCAGATCACTCACCAACGTCGCGATCACGGCGTCGGCCTCGGCGCTGGGCAGGCCCCCGAGGGTGACGATGGCGTTTTGTTTCTCGCCGGTGCTGCCTTTGCGCAGGATGTCCAGCAGCGGGGTGACGGGACTGCCGGTGCCGGTCTTGGCGCGGATGCTGGTGCTGGCGATGCGCAGGGGCTCGGCCTTGTCCTTGGCGGCGATTTCCAACGCGGCCGGCAACTGGGAATCCTTCGTGGCGGCGAGGCGGTTCAACGCGCCAACGCGGACGCCGGCATCCACCTTCGGGTCGGCGACGAGCTCGAAGAGCACGGGGTTCACGTCCGCAATGTCGAGTTGCGTTGCGGCCTTGACGGCGGCGAGGCGGATGGGAGTTCCGTTGGCGCGCAAGGCTCCCGCGAGCATGGGCTGGGCGGCGGTGGCGGAAACCTTGGCATCGCGCGTGGGCAAGGGGCGCCACAGGCCGGTGATGCGGTCGCGGCCCGAGGGCTTGGCCCAGTCGGCCAGGAGATCCAGCGCCTCGGCACGGATGGCGTCAGGGATGGCGGCATCGCCCGCCAGTTTGGCGAGCCGCCCGGCGGAGGCGGCATCCCCGGTGTGATGGTTGGCGCTGACGATGCGGCGAAGCAGGGCGGGCTTCTGGTAGTCGCTGAACTTGGACAGGTCGGGCTTCAGCGCGGCGAGGGTGGCGAGGGCCGGGGCAATGGGCACTTCGCTGATCGCCCGCGCGGCTTCGAGCACGACGCGGGGTTCGGTGTCCGCGAGGAACTGGCTGACCTCCGCGCGTTCCAGGCGGCGGAGGGCCACGACGGCTCCGAGGCGGACGGAGGCGGAAGCGTGGGACTTGAGGGCAATGATCGTCTGCGTGTCAGCGCATCCGAGCAGGCCGAACACACCGGCGTGCCGGAGCACCGCATCTTGGTCGGCGTTGGCTTCAAGCAGCTTGACCAGCGCAGGGACCGCGGCCGGCACGCGGCACTTGCCCAGCGCAATGGCGGCGAGGTGGCGCACACGCAGGCTGGGGTCGGCCAGCAGCGCGGTGAGGGCCACGCCAGCGGTCGTGTCACGGGCATCACCCAGCACCTTGGCGGCCTGCGCGCGCACTTCGGCTTCGCTGTCGGTGAGGAGCGTGCGGAGCACTGTCAGCCATTGGCTCTTGGACTTGGGTCCTTGGCCCTTTGCGGTCGCAATCTGCCCCAAGCCCCAGATGCCGTGGAGCCGGGCTGGGAGCGTTGTCCCCTTGCTGGCCGCATTGGCGAGTGCTAGATGGCCGTCCACACCTTTCTCTACGAGTGTGAACTGCGCCTCCTGCCGCACGCGCAGGTCGCGGTGGGCGATCAGCCCCTTGAGTTCCTCCACGGAACGCTTGGTGAAATCACCGGCGAAGATGGCCTTAACATCCTCGGCGCTCTTCACCGTGGCCGGGTCGGAAATGCGGTAGAGGCGGCCCTTGCCAGTCAGGCCCCAGCCTTCAATCCAGTCGGAGAAATAAACGTGGCCATCGTAGCCGAAGTCCACATCCGTCACGAGCGTGTTCCAGACGAACTGCTCCTTCTCGACCAGCTCGAAGCTGGCACCCTTGGGCTGCATCTTGAAGCTCCAGATGCCGCTGGCGGTGCTGGCACCCTTGAAATCGCACAGCAGGAAGTGGCTATCATATTTCGCCGCTAGGCCGGTGCCGGGATAGTAGGCCACGCCACTGGGACCGTTGGCGATGTTTGCGATGGGCGGCACGATGTGCGCCGCGCGGTCCTCGGGAAAACACATGCGTTCGCCCAGCCACGGGCCACGCCGCTGCGTCCACGGTGCCGTCTCGATGAACTGCCAGCCCACGCGCCAGCCGGTGTCGCCGCCTTCGACGGCGTAAACCCAGCGCGCGGGATCGCCACCATCGGAATTGTTGTCACCGGTGAAGAGATTGCCGAACTCATCGAAGGCCAGCTCCTGAGGATTGCGCAAGCCGTAGTGGAAGATTTCGAGATCCGAGCCGTCCTGATTGCAGCGGAAGATCGCGCCCATCTCGGGCGTGGCGATGGTTTTGCCTTCGAGCGATTTCACGTTCGCGCCGCGGTCCCCGATGCTGAAGTAGAGCTTGCCGTCGGGACCGATCCGCAGGCCGTGCAAGTCATGGCCGAGAAAACCCACGCGCACGCCGAAGCCGGTGAAGACAGGCTTGCGCATGTCTTTCGGTCCGTCGGTCTGGCCGTCGCCATCGTTGTCTCGGAGCAGCCAGAGGTTCGGGATGTTGGCGAACCAGACATTGCCCCGGCGCGCGAGCAAGCCGGCGCCGATGCCGTCCACTGCGGAATTGAAAATGCCGTCGGCAAACGTGCTGTAGTGCGTGGCGACGCCGCTGCCGGTGCGGTCCTCGATGAGCGTGATGCGTTCGGAGACATTGGTCTTGCCGTCGTATTTGTAACGCGCAAAGAGCGCCCGCATGTCATCGGTGGACTTGGCGGCCAACTCCTCGTCGAGCCAGTTCATGTGCCCTCGAATGTCCGTCACGCCCTGATGCAGGCGGTGTGTCTCGGCGACGTAGATGCGACCTTTTTCGTCGATGCAAAAGGCCACCGGGTTGGCGAGGAACGGTTCGGCGGCCCAGAGGTCCACCTTGAGTCCGGGGGCGAGCTTGAACTTCTTGGCGGCCAGCTCGGCCTCGCGTGCGGCCTCAGAGGGATTGATGGCGTTGCGGGCCGCGCCGGCGGTTTTGTTTTTGGGAATCTCCGCACTGAAACTCGCGGTGGCGAGCACCAGCCCGGCCAGCACCCAACCCAATCGAACGAACGTCACATGCTTCATAAAGATCAAAACCTAAACTCTCACACTGGCGAATGGCAAGCAGAGCGGGGACCTTAAAATCCTCGCGTATGCACGGGTTGCCTATCGCCGGGCGGAGGGTGGCGGCTGACCTTTAGAGGGGAGGCTACGCGCGTCGGAGCGAAGTTGAGGGGTCTCGGAGGCGCGGGGAGTGTGGTCGGAGAGAAGTTTTTGGTGGCAGGAGGGTCGGAACCGTGCGTCTGAGAGAAGTTTGTAAGGTTAGGAGGGTCGGAATGGCGTGTCGGAGCGAAGTTGTTGTTGTCAGGAGGGTCGGAATGGTGCGTCGGAGGCTCCGATGGCCATGAACTACACTCCGATGAACCTTCCCGAGGCTCCGATGGCAAAGAATTTCTCTCCGACGGGCCGCTCGGAGGCTCCGATGCAGAAAAACTTCTCTCCTATCGGTGTTTCCGAGGCTCCGATGCACCGAAATTTCCCTCCGACGAGGCATTCCGAGGCTCCGGAGGTGGATTGCTTCGCTCCGGCGGGT
>RFVF01000207.1 GCA_009922615.1 Pseudomonadota bacterium | reverse complement strand
GTGACCATGCACACGAGGAAGATCGGGTTTTGAAACTGCATTCCCCACAGCGCGCTTTTCCCTGCGCGCTGCACGGCGATGACGACACCGGCCAGGACGACAAACGACGTGAGCACGCCGAGGCAATACACGAGGCCGAGCTGCCGCACCCGCGCGGGCGATTCCTTCGCCTGGTTCACGAACCCGAAAATCTTCAGCGCAATCACCGGCAGCACGCACGGCATGATGTTGAGGATCAGGCCACCGAAGAACGCGAGCACCAGCGCGTGCCAGAACGAGGTGACTTCGCCGCTGTCGGCGGGCGGCGCGGACGTTTTCGTCGCAGCGGCCGCCGGGGCGGATGCTGTGCCGGGCGCGGTTTCGCCAATGAGCAAGTTGACCTCGAAGCCCGTCGAGTGGCCGGCGTCGGCCACTTCCACGAGTAAGCCGAGTAGTTGCTTGGGCCAGTCGCCCTCGGACTTCTTGATTTGTTTGCGCAGCACGACTTTGCCACCGCCTTGGCTCACAACTTCGGTGGGGCCGGCAACTTCAAATCCATCGCCACCGTAAGGGAAAAAGTCCGGCAGCTTCGCGTTGGTGGCCCACTCAATGAGCAGCGAACGCGTGTCGCCCACGGCGGCCTTCTCCCATCGTGCGCTGGCGGCGAGATCGGGTTTTACGACCGGCAAAAGTT
The DNA here is from genome assembly GCA_009922615.1 of Pseudomonadota bacterium. GTDB lineage: Bacteria > Verrucomicrobiota > Verrucomicrobiia > Limisphaerales > SXTU01 > SXTU01. The sequence continues at coordinate 2,731 of RFVF01000207.1, read as the reverse complement.
TCTGTGCTCCGGAGAGCAACGCGGCTGACGCCGAGGGTTGCGTAGCCGCGCCGATTTGCAGCGTGGCTTTAGCGGTGGCCTTGGCCGGGACGCATGAGCCGCCGGTTTCGCATTCGAGCCACGAGGCCTTCGCGCTGATCTCCTGGCGGCCGGCGGGCGCGTTCGCGGAGAGCTTCAATGGGATGAGCAAGACGACTTCCTTCGCGTATTCGTAGCTCGTCAGCGAGTTCGTGAAATACTTGTGCGGCACGGGCCATTGGATTTCGCCGGCCGTCACGCCAGCGGGAAGTTCCCAAATGATTTTCGTGGGGAAGCCCACGTCGCCGCCGTTGCGCCAGTAGGTGTGCCAGCGCGGGGCCATGGTCATGCGCAAGCCTGCCAAAACGGTTTCGCCGGGTTGCGCGGAGGCTTTGTCTAAGAGAAGTTCGACCTGGGTGGCCGCCGCCTGCGCGCATGGCGCGGAAAGTCCGAGCACGCCGAGGCAGACCAGCGCAAGAATCCCGTTTCGCATGACAGTATGATGACTGCGCGGCGGATTTGTTTGAAAGTTTATTGTCCGCGCCGCTGGACATGAGTCGGGGAAGGCAAGCAAACCTTACCCGAGTTGAAAGAGCGCCGAGCGATGCCCGGCACCCCTCACATCCGCTGCCGCTGCCAGTGCGTGATTTTTTTGCGGAAACTCGCGGCGGTGAGCCAATACCAACGCTCATAACGCCGCAGCGCGGCGGCGCGTTCGTTTGCGTCATCGCGGATGAAGCGCGTGGTCACGCCGGTCTCGGCGGCCGTGGGCTTCTCGAAAACCGCGTTGAGCCGCGTGCCGGGCAGGTCACCGTCGAGCGAGTCCACGCGCTTGGCGGCGAAGCCGGATTTTTGCGCGAGGCGCTGAAGCGTGCGCGGTGAGAAGCTGTAGTGGTGCGCAACATGGAAGAAGTGCGAGAGCCGCGAACCGGGGGCTTCGACGTTGGGCACCTCGACGACGTAGTGGCCATGCGGCTTGAGGAGCTTCTTCACGGTCACCAGCGTCGCCGTCGGGCTGATGGTGTGTTCGAGCACGTGGTTCATCACCACGAGGTCGAAGCTCGCGGGCTTGAGCTTGTGCGAGACTTCTTCAAGCAGGCCGTTGTGAACCTCGAGGCCCTTCTTTTCGCGGGCAAATTGCGCGTGGCCTTCGTGTGGCTCGATGCCGATGAACTGCCCGGTGGAGCCGACGACTTCCTTCATGCTCCAGAGCAACGCGCCGACGCTGCAACCGATCTCGAGCACACGCACGCCGGGCTTCAGATAGGGGCGGAGCTGCGCGAGGATGGGGCGGATTTTCGGCAGCCGGCGTTGGAAGAACCGCTCGTCCGGCATGGACTGGTTCTTGTAAGCGCCCCAGTAGCTGGTGTGGTAGAACTTGGAGTTCTCCCGTTCGGTCGGGCGCGGATTCGTGTAAACCAGCCCGCAGTCCTCGCAGATCACCGTGGTGAGCTTGGAGCCGCCGCGCCCGCGCGTGGCAAAGACCAGATAACGCGCGCTGCCGCACAGGTCGCAGACCTGTTTCGGCTCTTCAGTGATGGCAGTCGTGGATTTCATCCGCCTCCGGTTGCCCGGAAAAAGTGCTGCAATGTTTGCGAAGCGCGGGGAATTGTCAAAGGCGGGCTGCGTATTTGATCACGCGAAGGCCGCGCCGGGGGTGGAGAAAGTCAATTGCCACTTCGCTTACTTTTCGGCCTTCGCGCGAAATCAGTTCCCGCAACGAGCGAGCGCTGAAGTTGGCTTGGCCGTGAATACTGATCTTCGAGGCGGGTCAAAAACCCGATTCTATGCGGCTTTTGTTGTTCACTCGGTTTTCCTTGTTCGGGGGACTCGCACTCGCGCTGGCGCTGCCGGCGCGGGCGGCGGTTTTTAACGCCACGAAACCAGCCCCCGTGGATTTCAGTCGCGACATACGGCCCATCATGTCGGACACGTGCTTCAAGTGCCACGGCTTCGACGACAAGGCGCGCAAGGGCAAGCTGCGGCTCGACTTGCGCGAAGAGGCACTCAAGGCCGGCACCTCTGGCAAACCGGCCATCGTCCCCGGCAAACCGGAGAAGTCCGAGCTGATCGCCCGGCTCTTCACGAAGAGCGCCGACGACCTCATGCCGCCGGCGTCCGTGCACAAGGAAATCACTCTCTCGCAGAAGGAGCTCTTCCGCCGCTGGGTCGCCGAAGGCGCGCAGTATTCGGGGCACTGGGCGTTTGAGGCCGTGGTGGCTCCGCCAGTGCCGCGCAAAGACGTAATCAGTAAGTCCGTGTTCAGTGTTCAGTCGGCGGGCGCGAAGTCTTCCACCGACCTACTAAAAACTGGTTCACTGAACACTATCGACGCCTTCCTCGCCGCGAAGCTCGAAGCCGAGAAGCTCAAGTTCCAGCCCGAAGCCCCGCGCGAAGTTCTCCTGCGTCGCGTCACGCTCGCGCTCACTGGCCTGCCGCCCACACTCGCCGAGACGGATGCCTTCCTCGCTGACAAATCTCCGCGTGCCTACGAGGCAGTCGTGGACCGGCTGCTTGCTTCGCCGCACTTCGGCGAGCGGGTGGCCGTTCCCTGGCTCGACCTCGCGCGCCACTCGGACACCGCCGGATACCACAACGACTCCCTCCGCGAAGTCTGGCTATGGCGGGACTGGGTGGTGAAGGCCTTCAACGACAACAAACCCTTCGACCAGTTCACCATCGAGCAACTCGCCGGCGATCTCCTGCCCAACGC
>RFVF01000206.1 GCA_009922615.1 Pseudomonadota bacterium | reverse complement strand
AATATGATAATCTGCTCTCTCCGCAATTACCATCCAATTAATAATGTCTGTAGATGATAAATTATTTGATCTTATAGTAAGAATTGGTCCTGTAATAGATCCAATTACTGCATCAAATCCGTTATTATTTTGTAAGAAAACGACTGGATTAACACATAATTTTTCAAATGTACCATCGCTCATGGCACATTCTGGTGCAGAAGTTGATTCTTTATTAATATCAACTGTAATTGTACCGTTAGATAGTGCTTTTGATCCACGATATAATAAATCCACTCGAGGACCTTCAATAGAAGAGTGAATTAATCTCTTAGATGAATGTATAGGATGTGGTATATTAAATTGTTTAGTACCATTAACAATTAAATTAAGACAAGTAACGGTATCAGAACTAGTAATAGAAGGATAACTTGTTACAGAATAAAAAATACCAATACCATCACTAACACTACAAGCACTTTGATATTGCCCAGAAGCAGAACAACATATAGAATTCCAATCCAGCGATAAGGCATTTGAAATTGTCCAATCTACGCCATAATTTGTAGAATAATAAATACCACCTAAAAAAATACAAGCACTTACATATTGTCCAGAAGCAGAACAACATATCGAATTCCAATTTTGTGATGACGCATTTGATTTAGTCCAATCTACGCCATAATTTGTAGAATTATAAATACCGTCACCAGGTATATTGGTATAAAGACAAGCACTTTGATATTGCCCAGAAGCTGAACAACATATCCAACTCCAATTTTGTGATAAGGCATTTGAAATTGTCCAATCTACGCCATAATTTGTAGAATAATAAATACTACCAAGACTAAGACCACCAACACAAGCACTTACATATTGTCCAGAAGCAGAACAACATATTGATTGCCAATTTTGTGATGAGGCATTTGAAATTGTCCAATCTACGCCATAATTAGTAGAATTATAAATATCACCACCATAGACACAAGCACTTAAATATTGTCCAGAAGCAGAACAACATATCGAATTCCAATACAGAGATGAGGCATTTGATTTAGTCCAATTTACGCCATAATTTGTAGAATAATAAATACTACCAAGACTAAGACCACCAACACAAGCACTTACATATTGTCCAGAAGCGGAACAACATATAGAATTCCAATCCAGCGATAAGGAACTTGAAATTGTCCAATCTACACCATAATTTGTAGAATAATAAATACTACCACCACCAACACAAGCACTTACATATTGTCCAGAAGCAGAACAACATATAGAATTCAAATTAAGAGATGAGGATGAGGCATTTGATTGAGTCCAATCTACTCCAAAAGTTGTAAAATCCAAAGGTGGTGTTGCTGATACAAATACACTATTATCTGCAAAAACAATATCAGTTCCATTAATATCAGTTCCATTAATATCAGTTCCATTAATTGTTCCAGAAGTAGTAATAGAAGGATAACTTGTTACAGAATAATAAATACCACCAAGACCACCAACACAAGCACTTACATATTGTCCAGAAGCGGAACAACATATCGATCCCCAATCCTGTGATAAGGAATTTGAAATTGTCCAATCTACACCATAATTTGTTGAATAATAAATATTACCACCATCAACACAAGCACTTACATATTGTCCAGAAGCAGAACAACATATCGAATTCCAATCCAAAGATGATGCATTTGATTTAGTCCAATTTACGCCATAATTTGTAGAATAATAAATACTACCACCAAGACCACCAACACAAGCACTTACATATTGCCCAGAAGCAGAACAACATATAGAATTCCAGTCCAGCGATAAGGCATTTGAAATTGTCCAATCTACACCATAATTTGTAGAATAATAAATACCACCACTAAAAATACAAGAACTCACATATTGCCCAGAAGCAGAACAACATATCGAATTCCAATTTTGTGATGACGCATTTGAAATTGTCCAATCTACGCCATAATCTGAAGAATACCAAATACTACCACCATAGACACAAGCAGTTTGATATTTTCCATCGGCTGAACAACATATCCAACCCCAATTTTGTAATGACGCTCTTGAAATTGTCCAATCTACGCCATAATTTATAGAATACCAAATACTACCACCATAGACACAAGCACTTACATATTGCCCAGAAGCAGAACAACATATCGAATTCCAATTTTGTAATGACGCAGTTGAAATTGTCCAATCTACGCCATAATTTGTAGAATTATAAATATTACCACCATAGACACAAGCACTTAAATATTGTCCAGAAGCAGAACAACATATTGATTGCCACACCATCGATGATGCATTAGAACTAATCCAATTCTTACTGAAAGTTTTAAAATCCAATGAAGGTGTTGCCGATAAAAATGCACTATTATCGGCAAAAACAATATTACTTGATTTTGTAGTTCCGTTCACATCTAATGTAAAACCTGTACTACCTGTATTAGTAAGTATTAATGATGTTCCTATTGTTCCAACTGGTCCAGTTGCACCTTGAGATCCAGTTGCGCCCTGAGGACCTATAGGTCCGCCCTGGGGACCAGTAGCACCTTGTGAACCTGTTGCGCCTTCAGGTCCAGCTGTGCCTTGTGGTCCTTTATTACCTTGAGGTCCAGTTGCACCTTGTTCTCCTGTATTACCTTCTGCTCCTGTATTACCTTGTTCTCCTGTATTACCTTGAGGTCCAGTTGGTCCAGTTGGTCCAGTTGGTCCAGTTACGCCTTGAGATCCTGTATTACCTCGTGCTCCTGTATTACCTTGTGGTCCAGTTTCACCTTGAGGTCCAGTATTACCTTGTGACCCAGTTGCACCTTGTGGTCCACTATTACCTTGTGACCCAGTTGCACCTTGAGGTCCAGTTGCACCTTGAGGTCCAGTTGCACCTTGAGGTCCAGTTTCACCTTGAGGTCCAGTATTACCTTGTGGTCCAGTTTCACCTTGAGGTCCAGTATTACCTTGTGGTCCAGTTTCACCTTGAGATCCTGTATTACCTCGTGCTCCTGTATTACCTTGAGGTCCAGTATTACCTTGTGCTCCTGTATTACCTTGTGGTCCACTGTTACCTTGTGGTCCAGTTTCACCTTGAGATCCTGTATTACCTAGTGCTCCTGTATTACCTTGTGGTCCAGTTTCACCTTGTGGTCCACTATTACCTTGTGACCCAGTTGCACCTTGAGGTCCAGTATTACCTTGTGTTCCAGTTGCACCTTGTGACCCAGTTGCACCTTGAGGTCCAGTATTACCTTGTGGTCCAGTTTCGCCTTCAGGTCCAGTATTACCTTGTGACCCAGTTGCACCTTGAGGTCCAATATTACCTTGTGACCCAGTTACGCCTTCAGGTCCAGTATTACCTTGTGGTCCAGTTTCGCCTTCAGGTCCAGTATTACCTTGTGACCCAGTTGCACCTTGAGGTCCA
>RFVF01000205.1 GCA_009922615.1 Pseudomonadota bacterium | reverse complement strand
CGGTTTGATGCCTACCGGTGGGATGCGGAGACCGGCTTCTACCAGGTGCGCTACCGCTATCTGCATCCCAACCTCGGACGGTGGATCAGCAGGGATCCAATTTTTGAAATTGCAGGTTCTAATCTGTATGCATATGCAGGGAACGGTGCGACAAATCACGTTGACACTTACGGCCTATGCTGTGAAGAAGAGATGGCTGCTTATACTTTGGCACACGTCGCTGAAAGGCAAGCATGGTCGGAGTTCAATAGGCTGTTAAATGAAGCTAAATTTGCAATATTAAAAGTAACCACTTACACCTTGGCTGTATTAGCCGCAAAGGGAGCTAAAGAGGTGCTATGTGTAAAAAAGAATGAACTGGATCCACGGAAAAAAGCTGCTTGCTTGGCCGCCGTTGTTGCATTGAGGGTTGCAAGCAACTTGTTAGAACTTGCCCAAAATGCAGCGGGGGCGGCTACTGCTCGAGTGAAAGAACAGCAGACACAATGGGTGCATAAGGAGGAGGAACTTGAAGCGGCTGCAAAGGCTTTGGACAAATGTTTATCTCATATCGCATGATGTGCTTATTCAATTTAAGTATATTTCAGTGTAATTGGATTTCTTTTTATCTTATTTAAGATATGATTAAAAACAAATCGCTATTTACAATTGTAAATCTATTGAACATCTCATAACCATGATCGACAACGGTGATAAGACTGGAGAGGAATTCGCAGCTAAACGGTCGGAAATCCTAAAGCGAAATCAAGTTGCGATCGCCGCATCCAGCGGGGTAAGACGCTTGTGGTTAAGGCTTTGCCTAAAGTTTGAACTCATGTTGGAATCGGATAAAATTGAAGCAAGATCGAATTCAAAGACAATTATTCACTAACTGTTACGAGAGGAATCATCCATACCTGCGGAGCGACGGCACAACCTGCAATTACTAGGCCACTGGGCGGACGCGTTCATGTGTCACGCCATTATTGCTCTGAGGATCATGCTCTCGTTAAGCTGAATAGAGTCGCTGAAGCAGAGCACCAGCCTGTTGGCGGGCTACACGTATCTGGGCCTTGGCGAAATCGTGCGAGTAGAGTATGGTGGCTAGTGGATCAACACCGTTATGGAACTGACCTACATCAAGCAGCCGGGTGAGCCCGTTGGCGATGGCGGTGACCAATACACCGGCTTGGACCGGTTCGGGCGCGTCGTTGATCAAAGGTGGCTGTCGAGCGGCGGCGCTGATTTGGAGCGGGTGGATTACGGGTTCACCCCAGCCAGCAACCGGCAGTGGCGGCAAAACCGCGTTGCCACTAACGGTCAGGACGAATACTACACCTACGACGGGCTCTACCAGGTGGCTGAGTTGAATCGAGGCACACTGAACAGCACCAAAACCGCCATCAGCGGAACAGCAGCATGGACGGAGGATTTCACCTACGACCCCATCGGCAACTGGAAAGATTACCTGACGAAGGTGTCGGGGGTCACGAACCTCGACCAGAACCGCACGCACAACCAGGCCAACGAGACCACGGCCATTGACGGTTCGTCTGCGACGGTGGCCAGCGACCCGGCCGGGAACATGACCACGGTGCCGCAGGTCGATGACTGGTCGTCAGCTTATGATTTGAAATGGGACGCGTGGAACCGGATGGTGGAGGTGCGGGATGGTTCGACGACGGTGGCTGACTACAGCTACGACGGGTTGACCCGCCGCACGACCAAGACGACCACCGCAGGCACCCGCCATTACTACTACAGCGACGAATGGCAGATCATGGAGGAACGGGTGGATGCTGCGACGACGGCGGACCGGCAGTTCGTGTGGGGTCAGCGGTTCATCGACGATTTGGTCCTGCGGGATCGGGGCAGATCGCGGACCCCAGCGAAACGGTAATGGAGCGCTACGGCTACAACGCGTTCGGCCTGAGCCGGGTGATGGCCCCAGATTTCAGTTCGCGCAGTTCCTCCGGCTACGACTGGGAGACGCGGTTTGATGCCTACCGGTGGGATGCGGAGACCGGCTTCTACCAGGTGCGCTACCGCTATCTGCATCCCAACCTGGGAAGATGGATCAACAGGGACCCAATCGAGGAAACGGGTGGATCAAATCTTTATGCCTTCGTATCCAACGGGACATTAACTAGTACTGATCCCGCTGGGCTCGATGCATGTAAGTCAGACTATCAATGGATTGTTCTGCCCGTCATGAACGACAGAGATTTACAATCTACTCAGACGATTACTATCACTACCACGGTCAAAATCGGAACGAACTCTACAAATGTTCCCGTTCGGAAGCAATTTTCCGGACTCTGGGGGATGACCATAACCGAGCCATCGCTAATCGCGGGCGATTGCTGCTGCCCAAGTAAAGGGGTTTACAAGCCTACATTTAACCTGAATGTTTATAGTCAGATATATTTACTAGATAAAAGATCATCAGCTTGGGGTGCCAAGCGAATGAATTCAGGGGATCCAGACGTGGATGAATACTGGGTCAAATCGCCCCAGTTTTATCGGCGACAATTGGTGCTAAATCACGAAAAAAAGCATCAGGCGAGTGGTAAAAAGAATTATGAAAAGTGGAAAAGTGACCTTCAAATGCACGAAAACGATTCGTATTCTTCAATGGAAGAATGCCTTAATGCTGTCAATCAGACCATCACGCAAACAACGGCAAACTTTTACGCTGCTGAATCAGCGGACAGTAGCGCTCTCCACAATGGGGGTCGCCAATGATGCAGAAGCAATCGCGGCCGATGCATTTCGACAATTTATTGCTCGGATGGTCGTGCCTTGCGATTGCCGTTGTCTTAGTCAGTTGTTTCGCGCCTCGCAGGAATGCAACATTTTCGCAGGATGCAATCGAGCGAAAGAACAAGTATCCTGAATCAGTATTGGAGTCTCTTACAGCCAATACCAGAACTGCAATAGAAGCATTTACCACTAAGGTTCCTACGCCGAATGCGCTCCCGATTGGAAACAATAAAAGCCTTCAGAAGGTTTATCTGGATTGGTATCGGAGAGGCTACGCATTTGTATTTGTCACTGGCATCGAGCATGTGCGGGATCAAATCACTCGGCTCGAACAACCCGAAGAAGAGAAAATTAAAGTGATTGGATGGTTTGATGGAAACCTGGCGGGGGGCTTAGCAAGCAGGATTGAGGGTGTTCGCTCTGCTGTGGACAAAATTAGGCCGAAGTAAGTTAGCTACAGTGATTGTGAACAGTTGTAATTGCATCGAAATACCAGATGAACGACGTGTTAATCCGGGTGGAGTATGGTGTCTGACGAAGTAGTGACGTTATGGAACTGACCTACATCAAGCAGCCGGGTGAGTCCGTTGGCGATGGCGGGGACCAGTACACCGGGCTGGACCGGTTCGGGCGCGTCGTTGATCAAAGGTGGCTGTCGAGCGGCGGCGCTGA
>RFVF01000204.1 GCA_009922615.1 Pseudomonadota bacterium | reverse complement strand
GGAGCATCCCCGCTGGCCATCGCCTTCTCGTAAAACGCCTTCATGATTTCTACCGACCACTTGTCGCTGATGGGCCACAGCGTCATCAGCAGGTTCTGGGCTCCGGCCTGCACGAATCCACGCCTCAACCCCAGCACGCCCTCACCGTTGCGTGCTTCGCCGATGCCAGTGTCACAAGCGGACAGAACAACCAACCACGTATTCCGAAGATTCAGGCTACCAACTTCCTGAGCACTAAGAATCCCGTCGTTTTCAGAGGGTGGGACCAATCCCTGCTTCCAAGCATCCAAGGTGTTCTTGGCTCCGGCCAAAGCCAGTCCACTACGTTGCATCGGGTTCATGAAGACAACCGAAGCTCTGGCCCCAGCCATCCGTGGATTGATTTTGCGGCCTCCCTCCGTTGCAGTTTCTGGCAGGAAGAAGCCGTGGGTTGCGAGATGAAGGATGAAGGGAGAGCGAACCGCGTTGAGTTCCGCTTCGGTGGCCATGTTTCCCACAAATTCTTTCTGGAGCAACTTCCAGTCATGGGCTCGATTCTTGAGGAATTGGATTTCCTGCTCAGTTCCAGGCAGGGCGTGCAAAGCCAGACCGTCGTAGCCCCGGTGTTCTGAGGAAAGAGCGACCAACGGCGTGGATTCCGCGCGGTTCCCTGTTGTGGCGGATGGCAACGAGAATGCGGGATTGGCAAATGCCACGATCGCCCTTTCATCGGGTGCGTCTGCGGTTCCAAACACCAAATCACGACCACTGGTAACGTATTTGATGCTGTAATGTTCAGCCAGAAACTCCCCTCCCTCTGTGACCAGTGTGCCGAAGTTGAGGAAGTTAAGCTGGGAATCGGGACAGACAACGAGCGACCGGCATCCTTCGGGAAGCCGTTTTTGAACCGGTGCAAATAGCTGCAAGGCGAGCGCCCTCAGGATGGCTTCATCCGATTTGCGCTCAGTTCGCATGGCCGTCGAACAGGCTTCCAGCTGGCTTTCCAAGTTGGTGGCTGAACCCAGAGGCACCCAGACCGGCAGTCCGGGCTTTTCATCCTTAAACGCCGTTTGCAGGCCACCAATCAGCAACACTCCATAACGCGGCTCACTCGGCATCCTTCCTAGGTGATGAGCATAGCGAACAAACTCCATCAATACAGTCCCACCCGGAAGCACGGACTGAACATCCTGAAGCTTCAATTGAAGAGCACGCCTGATCGTCCCGGTGCCCATCACTTTCCTCGTCAGTGTTCTTTGAGATTCTTCCACCAGTAATCCCATGGCATCCGCTTCCGTCTTCCACTTTTTCAGCGCATCCGCATCGGCATCTGGCGGATACTCCAAGTGATGCTGCATCAGTTGCCGGCCTCTGGCATGCAACAGTTCGACCACCGCTTTTATCGAGGGATCTACGCAAGCCTCCACCGCCAAGCGCTCTTCCAACAGCGAATCCAACACCAAGCCCTTGTTCCTCAATACGATCTGAGCAAGTTCAGGCGCGGCTCCCAAGGATGCCAGCAGCGAGGTGGCCTGTTGTTGCTTGGCGTACCCAAGCGCCGCATCAGGCCGGTTCCGGTCCAGTTCCAAAAGCGCCAAATTGCCGAGAATCGCAGCTGCCTCGGGATGATTTGGTCCTCCCACGTTTTCGTAAACCTTCAGGCTTCTCTGAAAAAGCGGCTCAGCCTGGGCGTAGTTGCCCATGTCGCTATACAGCAGGGCCAGGTTGTTGAGGCTGGTCGCAGTGTCGGGGTGGTTCGTGCCCTGCAATTTCTCGCTGATCTTCAAGCAGCGCTGGAGCAGCGATTCAGCTTTGGCGAGGGATGCCGTATTCCGATGCAGGACTGCCAGGTTGTTGAGGCTCGTCGCCGTATCGGGATGATCCTCACCAAATGCCTTTTCACAGATCGCAAGACCTTCCCGCAATAATGGCTCAGCTTTGGAGAAATCGCCCAGCTTGATGTAAATCAACCCCAGGTTATTGAGGCTGGTCGCTGTATCGGGGTGCTGCCGGCCCAGAACTTTGGTGTTAACCTTCAGACCACGCTGGTAAAGGGGTTCGGCCTTGGCGTAATCACCCATCGTTTCATAGAGCAGAGCCAGGTTGTTCACGCTCGCCGCCGTCAATGGGTGTTCTGGCCCCAACACCTTTTCCCGGATCTTGAGGTTGCGTTGGAAGAGCGGTTCAGCCTTGGGGTAGTCGCTCAACTTAAAGTAAAGCGTGGCGAGATTGTTCAGGCTGGTCGCCGTATTGGGATGTTCCGGGCCCAACGCTTTTTCGTTGATCTGAACGCTGCGCCGGTAGAGCGGTTCAGCCTTCGCGTAATCGCTCATCGCAACGTGCAGCCTGGCCAGATTGTTCAGACTCGTGGCGGTGTTGGGATGTTCCGGACCAAAAGCCAGTTCACAGATTCTGAGGCTGCGTTGGAAGAGCGGTTCAGCCCTGGGATAGTCGCCAATTATCTGGTAAAGCGTGGCCAGATCATTCACGGCAAACGCCGTTTTGGTGTGGGATGGGCCGTTAGCTTTTTCCACCAGGTCCAGAATGTGCCGGGCTACCGGGACAGCCTCGGTGTATTTGTTCTGCTGGCGCAGTTCGGTCAGCTTTTTGGCCAGCCCTTCAGCCTCGTTGCTTTGGCCGGTTTGTGCCCAGGCGGAAAAATTAGCTGCCAGATTCAGCAGGACCAAAAGCGTCAGGCAAACCGGCTTGTGGAATGGGCCCGGCATGCCGCAGATCACCTTGCCTGCTCCTTGATCAGCGATTTTACCGATTCCAGCACAGACGGAAGATCTTGCTCCGCTTTAACCTCAAACGATCGTTCGACGAGGAGACGGCCTGCGGAACGAACTGTCACCCGGATAACACCTGCATCCCGGTCATACACGATCTTGGCAACGGTGCGGTTGGATCCAGCCTCCCAATCCTTCTGCCATTGCTTCAGCTGCTCATTATCTGAGAACTCGACAGGCTTAACATCTTTCCACTGCTGCTGGATGACGGTCAGCGGGCTTGCGTTGGTTCCCCTTGTGGCACCAATCGAATCCAACATCGCTACTTGGATGACCGGCGGCAGGTTTGGACCCGGCCGGTTGAGGACCACAATCAATGCGACAGCAGCAGTAGCTGTGGCCAATCCAATCCACCAGCGCCACACCTCCAGCCACGAGGGTTCAGGCTTTTCCTGCTCAACCGCCTTGTTGCGAGCTGGAGCTGGTTCTTCAGCGGCTTGCTGGGCGGCTAGCGGGAACTTCTTGTCCAAAGCGGCGTTCAGCCGGGCTTTGATGTGGTCCGGCAGCACCGAAGGGCCATCACTGAGCCGGTTAATTAGCGGCGCAGCTTCCTTCAGCTCCTGCTCTAGCTTCGATTTTTCAGCATCATTCATCCGAGTAGATAACGCGGTCGTGGTTCAACTTCTTACAGCTATCCGGCATCTTTTGGCAAAATATCGTGCAGTGCCTCCACCCCCCGCTGCAAATAGTTACCAATGGAGCCGATTGCCAGCCCATGTTTGTCGGCAATTTCCTGTTGTTT
>RFVF01000203.1 GCA_009922615.1 Pseudomonadota bacterium | reverse complement strand
ACCTTGTGGTCCAGTAGCGCCTTGAGAACCAGTTGAACCTTGAGGTCCAGTAGAACCTTGAGGTCCAGTAGAACCTTGTGGTCCACTAGCACCTTGTGGACCTGTTGTACCTTGGGAGCCTGTTAAACCGCTTTGAGGACCAGTAGCACCTTGAGGTCCAGTAGCGCCTTTATGTCCTGTTGTGCCTTGGGGCCCTGTTAAACCGCTTTGAGGACCAGTAGCACCTTGAGGACCAGTAGCACCTTGTGGTCCTGTTAAACTGCTTTGAGGCCCAGTAGCACCTTGATGACCTGTTGCGCCTTGGACTCCTATTGCTCCTTCAGGACCAGTAACACCTTGCGGTCCAGTAGCACCTTGAGGACCTGTTGCGCCTTGGGGTCCACTAGTTCCATTAGAACCAGTTGAACCTTGCGATCCTGTAAGACCTTGAGAACCAACAAGACCTTGCGATCCTGTAGTACCTTGAGCTCCAGTATCACCTTGATGTCCAGTTTCACCTTGAAAACCAGTTGAACCTTGCGGTCCAGTAGCACCTTTATACCCAGTAGTTCCTTGAGAACCAGTTGAACCACCTTGAGGTCCTGTAAGACCTTGAGAACCAGTAGCACCTTGCGGTCCAGTTGCACCTTGAGGTCCCGTATCTCCTTGATATCCAAAAGAACCTTGAGAACCAATTTTACCTTGAGACCCAGTAGAACCTTGAAACCCAGTAGAACCTTGAGGTCCAGTAGAACCTTGAGACCCAGTAGAACCTTGAGACCCAATAGAACCTTGAGGTCCAGAAGACCCTTGATTACCTATTAAACCGCTTTGTGGCCCAGTTGTACCTTGTGACCCAGTTGCACCTTGTGGTCCAGTTGCGCCTTGTGGTCCAGTTGAACCTTGTGGTCCAGTATTGCCTTTAGATCCAGTATTGCCTTGAGGTCCACTATTACCTTGTGATCCAGTATTACCTTGAGGTCCAGTATTACCTTGTGATCCAGTATTACCTTGTGATCCAGTATTACCTTGTGATCCAGTTACACCTTGCGATCCAGTATTACCTTGTTGCCCAGTCGCGCCTTGTGGTCCAGTTGCACCTTGTGGTCCAGTATTACCTTGAGGTCCAGTATTACCTTGTGGTCCAGTTGCACCTTGTGATCCAGTTGCACCTTGCGGTCCAATATTACCTTGTGATCCAGTATTACCTTGTGATCCAGTATTACCTTGTGATCCAGTTACACCTTGTGATCCAGTTTCTCCTTGAGAACCAGTATTACCTTGTGATCCAGTTGCACCTTGTGGTCCACTATTACCTTGATGTCCAGTTGCACCTTGTGCTCCAGTTGCACCTTGTGGTCCACTATTACCTTTAGGTCCAGTTGCACCTTGTTCTCCTGTATTACCTTGTGGTCCAGTTGCACCTTGTGGTCCAGTTGCACCTTGAGAACCAGTTTCGCCTTGTGGTCCAGTTGCACCTTGTGGTCCAGTTGCACCTTGAGAACCAGTTTCTCCTTGAGAACCAGTATTACCTTGAGAACCAGTATTACCTTGAGGTCCAGTATTACCTTGTGATCCAGTATTACCTTGCGGTCCAGTATTACCTTGTGGTCCAGTTGCACCTTTAGACCCAGTTTCGCCTTGTGGTCCAGTTGCACCTTGAGAACCAGTATTACCTTGAGAACCAGTTTCGCCTTGATGTCCGGTTGCACCTTGTGGTCCAGTTGCACCTTGTGGTCCAGTTGCACCTTGATGTCCAGTTGCACCTTGTGGTCCAGTTGCACCTTGTGGTCCAGTTGCACCTTGTGGTCCAGTTGCACCTTGTGGTCCAGTTGCACCTTGTTCTCCTGTATTACCTTGTGATCCAGTATTACCTTGATGTCCAGTTACACCTTGTGCTCCAGTTGCACCTTGTGATCCAGTTGCACCTTGTTCTCCTGTATTACCTTGTGCTCCTGTATTACCTTGTGTTACCTTGTGGTCCAGTTGCACCTTGTTCTCCTGTATTACCTTGTGATCCAGTATTACCTTGAGAACCAGTTTCGCCTTGTGGTCCAGTTGCACCTTGTTCTCCTGTATTACCTTGTGATCCAGTATTACCTTGTGATCCAGTCGCGCCTTGTGGTCCAGTATTACCTTGATATCCAGTTGCACCTTGTGGTCCACTTGCACCTTGTGGTCCACTTGCACCTTGAGAACCAGTATTACCTTGTGAACCAGTATTACCTTGTGATCCAGTCGCGCCTTGTGGTCCAGTTGCACCTTGAAGTCCAGTATTACCTTGTGATCCAGTATTACCTTGTGACCCAGTTTCTCCTTGAGAACCAATATTACCTTGTGATCCAGTCGCTCCTTGTGGTCCACTATTACCTTGATGTCCAGTTGCACCTTGTGGTCCAGTTGCACCTTGTGGTCCAGTTGCACCTTGTGGTCCAGTTGCACCTTGTGGTCCAGTTGCACCTTGTGCTCCTGTATTACCTTGAGAACCAGTTTCGCCTTGTGGTCCACTATTACCTTGATGTCCAGTTGCACCTTGATGTCCAGTTGCACCTTGTGCTCCAGTTGAACCTTGTGCTCCAGTTGCACCTTGTGCTCCTGTATTACCTTGTGGTCCAGTTGCACCTTGTTCTCCTGTATTACCTTGTGATCCAGTATTACCTTGAGAACCAGTTTCGCCTTGTGGTCCAGTTGCACCTTGTGACCCAGTTTCTCCTTGAGAACCAGTATTACCTTGTGATCCAGTCGCGCCTTGTGGTCCACTATTACCTTGATGTCCAGTTGCACCTTGTGGTCCAGTTGCACCTTGTGGTCCTGTATTACCTTGAGAACCAGTTTCGCCTTGTGGTCCACTATTACCTTTATGCCCAGTTGTACCTTGTGGTCCACTATTACCTTGATATCCAATTGCACCTTGTGCTCCTGTATTACCTTGAGAACCAGTTTCACCTTGTGGTCCACTATTACCTTGTGGTCCAGTTGCACCTTGTTCTCCTGTATTACCTTGTGATCCTGTATTACCTTGAGAACCAGTTTCGCCTTGTGGTCCACTATTACCTTGATGTCCAGTTGCGCCTTGTTCTCCTATATTACCTTGAGCTCCTGTATTACCTTGAGAACCAGTTTCGCCTTGTGGTCCACTATTACCTTGATGTCCAGTTGAACCTTGATGTCCAGTTGAACCTTGATGTCCAGTCGCGCCTTGATGTCCAGTTGCACCTTGTGATCCAGTTGCACCTTGTGATCCAGTCGCGCCTTGTGGTCCAGTTGCACCTTGTGGTCCAGTTTCGCCTTGAGATCCAGTATTACCTTGTGCTCCAGTTTCGCCTTGTGATCCACTATTACCTTGATGTCCAGTTGCGCCTTGTTCTCCTGTATTACCTTGTGGTCCAGTATCTCCTTGTGACCCAATAGAACCTTGTTGTCCACTATCTCCATGTGACCCAGTAGAACCTTGTGGTCCACTAGTACCTTGAAAACCAGTATCTCCTTGTGATCCAGTATCTCCTTGTGACCCAGTATCACCTTGTGGTCCAGTATCACCTTGTGGTCCAGTAGCACCTTGATGACCTGTTGC
>RFVF01000202.1 GCA_009922615.1 Pseudomonadota bacterium | reverse complement strand
GGCCGCCGCCCGCTCTTCCTCCTGCGGGAGGAGATGCACAGGTGCAGATGCCCAGCTTTTTGCAGATGTAGTATAGAGATTTAACGGCGGACTTCCGGGGCAACCCGGAAGGCTGCCTCTTTTCGTCCCGTAATGAAAATGTCCGGCAGGTGTCGGACCAGCCCGAAAGAAAAAAATGGCCACGCGCAAAGCAGAACGCATCAACTTCGGCAAGATCAAGGAACCGGTCGTGCCGCCGAACATGATCGAGATTCAGGTCAACTCGTACATCGAGTTCCTGCAAACTCAGGTGCCCGCTTCCAAGCGCAAGAACCTCGGGCTGCAAGCCGTGTTCAACGAGGTCTTCCCCATCGAAAGTTATGATGGCAAGACCGTGCTCGAATATACCGGCTTCGAAATCGGCGACCCCAAGCTTTCCTGGCTCGACAGCATCCGCGAGGGCCTGACCTTCGGCGCGCCGTTGCATGTGACGTTCCGCTTGCGGGATGAAGCCCGTGGTGCGAAAGAGGAAAAGGTGTTCATGGGCGAACTGCCGCTGATGACCCCGCAGGGTACGTTTGTCATCAATGGAGCGGAACGCGTCATCGTCAGCCAGCTCCATCGTTCACCCGGTCTGGCCTTCGAGGAGACCACCCACCCGAACGGCAAGAAGCTTCACAGCTTCCGCATCATTCCCGATCGTGGTTCCTGGTATGAGGCGCAGTTCGACACGAGCGACATGCTCTATGTGTATCTCGACCGGAAAAAACGCCGCCGGAAGTTCCTGACGACCACGCTGTTCCGAGCCCTCGCGTTTCTGGATGGTGAAGAGAAGCCCAAGAAGGATGCCGTGCGCGGCACCGATGAGGAAATCATCAAGCTTTTCTACGACATCGAGGAACTGCCGGTGAAGAAGGCCGAAGGCCTTGAAGACATCGCCAACAAGGTGCTCGTCGAAGACGCCGTCGATGGTGACAAGAACATTGTCGTGGCCCGCGCTTTCGAGCCGTTGTCCAAGGCCGTCGTGAAGCAGATTGCCGAGCTTGGCGTGAGCAAGATTCGCGTCGTGGATACCTCGGTGGATGACGGCATCGTCATTAAATGCCTCAAGAAGGATCCGACCAAGAACGAGGACGAAGCCCTCAAGGACATTTACCGCCGCCTCCGTCCGGGCGATCCCCCCACCGCCGCCAACGCGCGCGCGCTCATCAAGCGCCTGTTCTTTGACCCGAAGCGCTATGACCTTGGTCGCGTGGGCCGTTACAAGATCAACCAGAAGTTGAACTTCGGTGAAAGCGCGACCTCGCGCATTCTCACCAAGGCGGACCTGGTGCACGCCACGAAGTATCTCCTCAAGCTCAAGAAGGGGCAGGGGAGCGTGGACGACATCGACCATCTCGGCAGCCGGCGTGTCCGTACGGTCGGCGAATTGCTCGCCAACCAGTGCCGCGTGGGTCTGGCCCGTACCGAGCGCCTCGTCAAGGAGCGCATGACGCTGTTCGACCAGGAAGTGGACACGATGACGCCCGCGAAGCTCATCAACCCGAAGGCGCTTTCCGCCGTCGTGCGTGACTTCTTTGGCCGGTCGCAATTGTCCCAGTTCATGGACCAGATCAACCCGCTTGCGGAGTTGACCCACAAGCGCCGCCTGTCGGCCCTTGGACCCGGGGGCTTGTCGCGTGATCGCGCGGGCTTTGAAGTCCGTGACGTGCATCCGTCGCACTACGGTCGTATCTGCCCGATTGAAACGCCCGAAGGCCCGAACATCGGCCTTATCGCCTCGCTCGCGACCTTTGCGCGCGTCAACGACTTCGGCTTCATCGAGACGCCCTACCGCAAGGTTGTGAAGGGTCGTATCACCGGCGAACTAGACTACCTCACGGGCGACCGTGAAGAAGGCTTCACCATCGCGCAGGCCAACGCGCCGTTCGATGACAAGGGTCACTTCCTCAACCCCACGGTTACTTGCCGCCGCAAGGGCGACTTCGTGGACGTGGAGCCCAGCGAAGTGGATTACATGGACGTGTCACCCAAGCAGCTCGTTTCCGTCGCTGCCGGCTTGATTCCGTTCCTCGAACACGACGACGCGAACCGCGCGTTGATGGGCTCGAACATGCAACGCCAGGCCGTGCCGCTGCTCATCACCGAGGCACCATTCGTTGCCACCGGTCTGGAAGAGCGCGTCGCGCGTGACTCCATGGCCGTGCTCGTTGCCGAAGAGGCGGGCAAGGTGGCCAGCGTCGCCGGCGACCAGATCATCATCACCAAGGACGGCAAGCTTCCGGAGACCAAGAAGAAGCTCAAGCACGCGCCCGAGGATGGCATCTGGATTTACCGCCTGCGTAAGTTCATGCGTTCTAACGCGGCGACCTGCGTCAATCAGCGTCCGCTCGTCGCCAAGGGCGACAGCGTGAAAAAGGGCCAGGCCATTGCCGATGGCCCCTGCACCGGCGGCGGCGAACTCGCCCTCGGCCGCAACGTGCTCGTCGCGTTCATGCCGTGGAATGGCTACAACTTCGAGGACGCCATCCTCATCAGCGAGCGCATCGTGAAGGACGACGTTTTCACTTCGATTCACATTGATGAGTTCGAAGTCGGCGCTCGCGACACCAAGCTCGGACCCGAAGAAATCACGCGCGACATCCCGAACCTCGGCGAAGAAGCGCTCCGCAACCTCGGCCCCGACGGCGTCATCCGCGTCGGTGCTGAAGTGAAGCCCGGCGACATCCTCGTAGGCAAGATCACCCCGAAATCCGAGACGGAACTCGCCCCGGAAGAGCGCCTGCTCCGCGCCATCTTCGGTGAGAAGGCGGCTGACGTGAAGGACACTTCGCTGAAGGTTCCCTCGGGCACCTACGGCATCGTCATGGACGTGAAGGTCTCGGCCAAAAAGCCGACCGATGGCGTGGCACCCACTGCCTCACCCAAGGCCGCGATGGACAAGGACGCCAAGCGTGCCCAGAAGGTGGTTGAGGAAGAGCACAAGGGTAAGATCGAAACCTTGCGTGACCAGCTCACCGAGGCTCTCTCGAATATCCTGCTCGGTGAGAAAATCCCGCTCGATGTGACCAATGCCGAGACGGGCGAGATCATCATCCCGGCCAATCGCAAGATCACCAAGACGCTGTTGCGCAAGCTCGCGCAGGTCTATGACAAGATCGAAATCGATCCGTCTCCGATCCGTAACAAAATCAACGAGATCATCGGGTCGTTTAAGAAAAAGTTCGATGACCTCCAGATGCAGCACGACGAGGAAGTCGAGCGCACCGAGGCCGGTGAGGACGTTGATCCTGGCGTCATCAAGCAGGTCAAGGTTTACATCGCCTCCAAGCGCAAGCTTTCGGTCGGCGACAAGATGGCCGGCCGCCACGGTAACAAGGGCGTCGTCGCCAAGATCGTGCCTGAGGAAGATCTCCCGTTCCTCGCCGACGGCACGCCGGTGGACATCGTGTTGAACCCGTTGGGCGTGCCTTCGCGCATGAACGTCGGTCAGTTGCTCGAGACCCACTTGGGCTGGGCGGCGAAGTTCCTCGGCCTCAAGTTCGCCACGCCCGTCTTCGACGGCATCAAGGAAAAGGAAATCCGCGGCTACCTCAAGGAAGCCGG
>RFVF01000201.1 GCA_009922615.1 Pseudomonadota bacterium | reverse complement strand
CAGATCCCATCAGCGGATTTGAAGGATTTGGCCAAGCAAGAAGTGGAACCGGTCAAGAATGCCAAGGCGGTGGTGATGGTGGATACAGCCGAGATTAAGGCTGACGCGACGGTGAACGGGAGCGAAACGGGAACAAGCCTGCGCCAAGCTCTGCACTTCAAAGACGTGTGCGGCCTGCGGCTGCACGACACGATGGCATACCTGACGAACAAGCCACCGCTGACTCACAACCGATACGAGCAGGCGTGGGAATATATGTTCGTGCTGTCGAAAGGAACTCCGAAGGCGTGGAATCCTCTGAAAGAGCCGAGCAAATACGCCGGGCAAAAGCGGTGCGCGACGATGCGGCAAGATGGCGACGAACTCAACGGACGCAGCGCGAAGGGCGCGGTGCAAGATGAACGGCTGCTGACGAACGCATGGTATCTGCCGCGCTCGTCGGCAACGGATGACGCAATCCGCGCCGAACATCCTGCGACGTTCCCGGATGACTTGGCGCGGCGTCACATCGTCTCGTGGAGCAATCCCGGCGATGTCGTGCTCGACCCGTTCAGTGGCAGCGGGACAACCTGCAAATGCGCGAAGGAACTCAATCGCAACTTCGTGGGCATCGAGGTAGAGCCAAAATACTGCGCGATAGCCGAGGCGCGGCTGTCCCAAGACGTGCTGCAACTGGAGACGTGCCATGCGCCCTAACTCTGATTAGACACAAAGTTGGTTCATATTACGCCGATCGTTTTTAACCGCAACCGCTTTTCCAGCTACAACTTAGACACAAAACCCAATGCTCTCCCAACCCCCAGCCGGCAGCACACTCCCCGCGTCTCCCGCGCGTGCTGAATTTATGGCGTCAGCCTTTTCTCCGGCTGGGGGCTTCTTTTTGACACTGCGAAAGCGAAGTGAATGCGCCCCGAATGTAAGGTGCGGTCAGAGAGGGCCGGCAGGTCCGCGTCCTTTTAACCCGGTGCGGAGTAGTGGCTTTTCCGCCGCAGTGTCGTTCCTTTTTCCGCCGCGTGGTTGCGGTTCACCATCTGGGCAACCAGACACCGCACTGAAGCGCGCGAAGGAACTCCGCCCGGCGTGTGCCGACGCGGAGGTAATTTCAAACTGAGAAACCTATGCTAAACGACACCACTAACGAGGCCGGAGTTGCCCCTACGTTGACCGAAGACGAGGCAGACAACCTCGCACTCTGCGAGCGCCGCGTTGCTCTTGGCCTTGAATCGTTTCGGGACGCTGGGCTTGCGCTGCAACAAATCCGCGACGGCAGGCTATACCGTGCGACGCACGCTACATTTGAGGATTATTGCCGCGAACGGTGGCACTGGAGCCGCCAACGCGCGCACCAGATCATTGAATGCGCAGAAATTGCCAGCGAGTTAAGCGCCGAATGTCAACCAATGGTTGACAATGAGCGGCAGGCGCGCGCTCTTGCGTCCGTGCCCGCCGAGTCCCGAGAAGCCGTTTTGAAGGAAGCCGCCGCGTCGGGCAAGGTGACGGCCAAGGCCATCAAGGAAGCCGCTGCGAAGCGCCAGGAGCCGAACGAAGACCCGCCGCGCGTGCAATGCGGTGTTCCCGAAGACGCCAAGGCCCGCGCGCACAAGATCACGCGCAAGGTCATCGCGCTCGCGGATGACCTCGCGGGCTACCTCGCCAGCCTGAACCCGACTGCCGACGAAATGGAGCAAGCCGCCGCGATGCTCCGCGATTGCGCGAGCCGATTGGAAGCGAATGCGAAGAAGCTGAAAGCGTGACCTCCCTAGAACACCACATTGCCAGCCTTGGCCTAGACCCGTGTGAGGTTATGGACGCGCTCCAAGATGCCGGGATTATATCGGACAACGCAATTCACGCGCGCGACGTGGCGAACACGGACCAATGGCGGGCAATCGTTTTCATCAATAACCAACCCAAGAAACCAAAAACACCAAAGACAAAATGAGCACAGAAAACACACTCGAAATCATGCCGACGGATTCGGCGATTGAAGCCATGGAGCGCGCCGCGATTGATTCGCAAAGGGCGGCGACGGCAAACCGATTCAAGGCCCGTCTATCCGCATGGCTGAAATCGCGCTGTCGAGTTTCCAGAACATTCGCGCCGGTGCGCGCAAGATCGGCGACGATGGCAAGACAATCACGGTCCAAGGCGTCTGCCACGACCTGCAAAACAACGTGAGTGTGAGCGTCGAGGTTCAGCGGCGCGTCACCACGAAAGAGGGGCGGCGATATTCTGACGACATGGTGAACATGACGGCCAACGCGGCTTGCTCCATCGCGTTGCGCAATGCTGTTTTCCGCGTCGTGCCGCTCGCTTTGGTGAAGCCGATTTACGAGGCCGCGAAAAAGGTTGCCGTCGGCGACGCAAAGACGCTGGCGACGCGCAGGGCGGATGCGCTCGCGCACTTCACCAAAATGGGCGTTGACCGCGCTCGTGTGTTTGCTGCGCTCGGCGTGAAGGCGTTGGAAGACGTGACGCTTGAACACTTGGAGGTTTTGATAGGCTACGCAAACGCCATAAAGGACGGGGACACGTCTATTGATGAGGTTTTCCAAGAGCCGAAAGCGGAGACGCCAATTCCTCAATTCACGCGTCCGGCAACGGAGGATGGGAGCAAGTTAGCTGACCCGACGCCGGCTAAGTCCGCACCTCAGACCGAAACGGAGCGCGACATCAAAACCATTCGCGGGATGCTCAAGGTCGCAAACCAAACCGAGGCCGCGCTGCTAGCCATGTGGCGCAAGGCCGGCGCAGTTGACGAATCGCTTTCTAGCCTTGAGGAGGTGGGCAACGTCTCGCCTGAAGTCATTTGTCTAGCCGTGCAAAGCTGGGCCACGACCAAGGCCGCGCTCGTGAAGGAAGGGGGTGTGGCGTGAGCGCCTTCATCGAAAACACCGAAGGCACGTTTTTTGGTCTGGACGAGGCGACGTATAGGAACGCGCCTGGGGTGAATATAAGCGCGCTCAAAGACTGCCTGACGCCCGCGCATTACCGCGCCGTGCGCGACGCGAAGCAACCGGGCCAGCCGACGCCCGCGCAAGTCTTCGGGCGCGCGTTTCATGCGCTTGCGTTGGAAGGCAAGATCGAATTCGCCACCAAGCCCGAAGGTATGAACTTCACGACCAAAGAAGGCAAGGCGTGGCGTGATGCGCAGACGCTTCCGATTCTGACGAGCGCGGAGGGCCAGTCTATTTGTGAAATGAGGGCAGCTTTGGACAACCATTCTGTTTCCGAGGCCATTCTGCGCAGCGGCGGGCAATCCGAAGTGAGTTGCTTCCAACGGCACGCTGCGACGGGCTTGCTTCTCAAGGGCCGCGCTGACTTCCTCACGACAGACGCGAACGGAATGACGACGGTTGTGGACTTGAAAACGTGCGGCTTCGGTGACGCTTCGGAGGCTAGCTTTGCGCGCGAGGTTTCAAAGTATAGCTACCATCGGCAGGCCGCCTTCTACCTAGACCTATTCGGCGCGACTTTCTTTGTATTCATCGCCGTCGAAAAGGAGCCTCCATACGCGGTGAACTGCTTCAGGCTGGACGCGGAGAGCATCGCCAAAGGCCGCGAGGAAAACGAGCGCGACCTTGCCAAGCTCGCCGAGGCGGAGGC
>RFVF01000021.1 GCA_009922615.1 Pseudomonadota bacterium | reverse complement strand
TCCGTGCCCCCCGCGTTGCCCGGGCTTGGCTCACCCACACCCGCGCCGATTTGAGCGGACCCGTTTCCGTGGTTGCTTTCCCCGGCGACAAACTGTTTTTCTAGGTGCGCATGGCCATCAGCAGCGTCGGCGAACAACTTCAGAAAGCGCGGGAAGCGCAACGCCTGACCGTAGCCCAGGTCGCCGAGGCCACCAAGATCAAGTCCGACCACATCATCGCGCTGGAGGAAGGCGACTTCAGCCCGTTCAGCGCCCCGGTTTACATTCGCGGTCACGTCAAATCCATCGCCCGGCATTACAAGCTCGACGTTCCAAATCTGCTGGCCGATCTGGATGCGGAACTCGCGCTTACGAAGGAATTCAGCGAGCCGCCAAGTTTGATCCCCCGCGAAAAGGGCGTCCTCGACTGGCTCACGCTCCAGTTTTCCAAACTGAATTTACGCCTGCTGCTTCCGTTGATTGCCCTCGCCGCCGTCGTTTCGCTCGGACTTTGGGCTTACACCCTGTGGCGGCGCCACCAGTCCACCGACCCGCTGTCGAATCTCGGGCAAGGCTATTACAAGCCCGCGCAGGAAAAGAGCGTCGTGGAGTATCTGCCTCTGCCGCCGAGTCCGACCAATTCACCTGCCCGCAAGTAAGCAATCAACGGCCTGCCGCTCATTGCCCTGGCTTGAATCCCGCCTGGGTCCGTTCCAGTTCGGCTTTCATAGTGCCCCGCAGTTTCGCCAGCCGCTCCTGTGCCTCGGGCGCGGTGATGCGGTTCGTGAGCTCCTCGGGATCGCGCTCCAAATCGTAGAGTTCATCGCCAGTGCCGGGCTTGAGGTAGTGGATGAGCTTCCAGCCGCCCTGCACCACGGCGGCATACCACGGCACGTCGTGATAAACTGCGTTCGTGGGCGCGGTGTTTAACACCTTCGCAACGCTGGAACCGTATATTTCCCCGGTGAATTCATAGAAGCATGGGTGCGGCCAAGCGACGGTGGGATCCTTCAAGAGCGGCGTGAGGTCGCGACCGTGCGTGGACCATGGGATACTTACGCCCGCCTGTGCCGCGAAGGTCGCGACAAGGTCGGGCGCGTTCACAGGCGCATTGCAGACCTTGCCCGGCGGCGTGAGGCCAGGCATCGCGACGATGAGCGGCGAGCGATACGTGGCATCGTAAGGCCCGAGCTTCGTGCGGAAGCCGTGCTCACCCATGCCGAAGCCCTGGTCGGCGGTGTAGATCACCAGCGTGTTCTCCAACTGACCAGTCTCGCGCAATGCGGCCATGAGTTTGCCCACGCCTTCGTCGATGGCAGGAACGCATTCGTTCATCTGCCGCACGAAGCCTGCGTAGGTCTGCCGTCGCTTGCCGCTTTCGTCACCGAAGGTCTCGCCGCTCTTGCCAGCGATAGGCGTGCCGTCGGCGTCCTTGGTCCACGCTTGAGTGCGGTTGAGGTAATCCGGCTTGCCGGGGCGCGGCGGGAAAATGTCCTTAGGCGTGGGCACTTCCGCGTTCGCGTAAAGGCCCTTGTGACGAGCGGCGGGCTTGGACGGGCCGTGGATGCTGCCGTAGCAAAGCCAGAGGAACCAAGGTTTGTCCGCTGCACGCGTCTTGCCGCGAATGTAATCCTCGGCCCACTGCGCGTAATTGTCAGCGGGGTAGCCGTCCACCCATACCTCCTTGCCGTCGCGGGCGACGATCTGGCTCTCGTAGTAGGCGCCGGCGTTCTCTGGATGCAGCGGGCGGTTCCAGACGATTTGATGATCCCAATCGCGGCCCCAGCCGGCGTCCACACCCGTGTGCCATTTGCCGATTTGCGCAGTGTGGTAGCCGTGTTGCCGAAAGACAGCAAGCCAGAATGGACATTGCTTTGGATCGTAGTCACTCGCGGGATACTTGCCCGCCATCCGCATACTCTCGACGCCGTGCGGGTGCCGGCCGGTAAGCATGGACGCGCGCGATGGCATGCACCACGCGCCCAGATACGCGGCGTGGAAACGCACGCCCGAGGCTGCGAGCCGGTCAATGTTCGGCGTCTTCACCCACGGCCAAGACTCGGGATAGCAGCCGACGGTCTTGTAGGACTGATCGTCGGCGAAGATGAGGAGGATGTTGGGGCGCTTCGCGGGGGTGGCCTGGGAAGTGATTAGTAAGTAGTGATTAGTGATCAGTGCGGCGAGCGTGAGCCACGGGAGGAGCGAATATCGTTGAAGCGGAGACGTGGATTTCATGGGTGAATGCGAAGATTGCGGACTAATCACTTCTTCCCCGCCTTCGCCTTCCCAGGGTTCGGGCTTTCGAAGAGCGGCTTCACGTTCGCCTTGTCCCACTCGGCGTAGGCGGCTTGCAGACGCGCGAGCACGGCGGGTTGCTCGGCGCTCATGTCCTTCGCTTCGCCGATGTCGGTGGCAAGGTTGAAGAGCTGAGTTTTCGCGCCCTCGCCTTGGACTAGCTTCCAGTCGCCCTCGCGCACGGCGGATCGTGCGCCGCCGCCCGCGCGCCAGAAGAGCCGCTCGTGTGGCGCGGCGGACTTGGCACCGGTGAGGAATGGCAGCAAGTCCACGCCTTCGAGTTGATGTGTGGCCGGGACTTTAGCACTGGTCAATGCCACCGCCGTCGCGAAGACATCCAAGATGTGCACCGGCGGTGCGAAGTCTTTTCCTTCCGCGAGCTTGCCCGGCCACGAAATGAGGAACGGCACGCGCACGCCGCCTTCGAAGACTTGTCCCTTCGCTCCGCGCAAGGGCGTGTTGTCGCTATGCGTCACGCCCACGGGACCGCCGTTGTCGCTGAAGAACCACACGAGCGTGTTCTGCTCCTGACCAGAGTCACGCAGTGACTTGAGCACCACGCCAATCGCGTCGTCCATGCCAACCACGAGCCCGGCGTAGTTGCGGCGCGTCTCGTCGGTGATGTGGCGGACGCGGGCTAACTGCTTCTCGGTCACTTGCAGCGGCGTGTGCGGGGCGTTGAAAGCAAGGTAGAGGAACCACGGCTTGGCGGCTGATTTCTGGATATAAGCGGCGGCCTCCTGCCCCAGCACGTCGGTGAGATACGCTGGGAGCGGCTCGTCCCTGCCGTTGCGATTCATTGGGATGGTGTATTCCGCGCCGCCTTTGGCACCAGGCAGATAGATGTGCCCGCCGCCCAGCATTCCATAGTAGTCATCGAAGCCGCGCCGGTTGGGGTGAAACTGCGGGTGCGCACCGAGATGCCATTTGCCGATCGCCGCCGTGGCGTAGCCCGCCGTCTTCAACACCTGCGGTAGCGTGACCTGCGAGAGCGGCAGCCCCGCCACGGTGCTCTCGGGCAACCATGCGGGATTGTTCTCGTGCCCGAAGCGCTGTTGATACCGGCCCGTCAGCAATCCCGCGCGCGTGGGGCTGCAAAACGGATGCGTCACGTAGCCGCTCGTGCAGCGCAGACTGCGTTTGGCGAGCGCATCCAGATGCGGCGTGGGAATGTCCTTGCACCCGTTGAACCCCGCGTCGGCGTAGCCCAGATCATCAGCCACGATGACAAGGATGTTGGGCAACCCCTTGGTCTGGGCCGCGCGAAGATCAAGACTCACGACGAGAGCAAACAACAGAGCGACCCGCAGGCACGATGATTTCATGCGTGCAATGTAGCAAACCGGGAGTTGTTACAAACAACGAAGCACCTGTTCCACCGTGCCAACCCAAAACCCGCAGGTCGTAGTTAATTGGTTTCCATTCGTATTGGGTCGGCCTACGCCGAAAACTCCTTGTCACTTCGGAAGTCGACAGCTCAAATCCGACATATGGCACAAGTTAATTGGCGACGGGCGGGAGCTGCGCTGGTGGTGCTGGGGCTGGCGGTCTGGTCCACTTTTGCCGCCACTCCTCGGCTCGCAAGCAAGAAGGGTTTCGGCTTGCCGGAGCGCAAGGGCAAGCTGGGCGCCGCGCACCTGGAAGCGCTGAACGTAGGTTGGTATTACAACTGGGGAGCCGAGTCCGAGCTGAAGTCATCGACGCCGTTCGTGCCGATGATTTTTTCGTTAAAAGGGCTGAAACACAAACTCTCGGGCGACTTCGTGCTGGGCTTCAACGAGCCGGACAACGCCAAGCAATCCGATCTCTCCGTCAAGGATGCGCTGTCCAACTGGTCGATCGTGGCGGCGAAGGGCAAGCAGGTGGGCAGTCCCGCGATGGCCGGCAATCCCGTGACCGGCGAATGGTTTCCCGCGTTCATGAAGGCGCGGCCCAAGGTCGATTTCGTCACTGTGCACTGGTATAAAGGTGTGGATGCGAAACATTTCATCAAGGATCTCGAACACGTCCACACGGCCTACGGCAAGCCGGTCTGGGTCACCGAGTTCGCCCCCCAGACCGCAGGCAGTTCCGAGAAAGATCCCCAAAAGTTTTCGCAAGCTGAAGTGGACCGGTTCATCACCGAGGTCGTGCGTTGGATGGACGCAACGCCGTGGGTGCAACGCTATGCGTGGCATGATTCGGCAGTAGGAACTTCCGCCCTGTTCAATGACAAGGGCGAGTTAACCCCCACGGGGCGGACTTACGCCGCTGCTGGCCAGCGCGCGAAGTAGGTCGTTCCCGCATTTCGTTACCCAGAGCCCCCAGCCGACGCTTGACTCGCCCGGCGCTTAAACCCAAGGTGCGGCTCATGAAAAACCTGTTGCTCATCGCCCTCTTTGCCGGTCTGCCCCTGAACATTCCTGCCGCTGATGCCCCCAAATCGGCAGCGGGCAAGGTCACCGCCACCTTCTACATCAATGAAGTGAAGTGCAGCACGTGCGCCAGTGCTTTGGAAGAGTCGCTGCGCAAACTGCCAAGTGTCAGCAAGGTGGACAATCTCAGCGAGAGCTCGGGCCTCGCCAACGTGACTTTCGACCCGAAGACCGTCAGCTACCACCAAGTCGCGCAGGCCGTCTTCGCCACCGACCCCGTGCATAGCAATCCCTACATCGCGACGCTAAAGTTCAGTATCGACGGCTACGCGAAGGGTGACAACGCGGCCAAGGTGGACGCGATTCTCGCCAAGCATAAGAGCGAGGTGCGCGCGGAGCTTAAGAACAAGGCCAAAGGTGAATTCGTGCTCTTCTTCGAGCCGTTGAAGGTGAGCTCGGCGAAGAAAGGTCCGCAGGGCTGGAATTTCGACGAGTTTGCGGCGGCTGTGCAGGCCGCGGGCCTGAAAGTCACGCTCGCTTCCGAGTAGGCGAACTTTCTGCCTGGTCGCCACGCGATCTTCCATCGTTCCACCATGTCGAAAACTCTGCTAACCTTCGTGGAGGACATCTACGAGGACTTGGAACTGTGGTATCCCCTGCTCCGCTTGCAGGAAGCTGGCTATGGGATGCGCTTGGCCGCACCGGAGCTGCGAACCTACGTCGGCAAGCATGGCTACCCCGCGACGAGCGATCTCTTGTTGAGTGAAGCACACAGTGAGGATTTCTGCGGCCTGCTGGTGCCGGGCGGGTTCATGCCTGACAAGCTCCGGCGTGATCCCAAGGTTTTGTCGCTCACGCACGAATTCTTCGCGCAAGGCAAGCTGGTGGCCTTCATCTGCCACGGCGGATGGATTCCCATCTCAGCCAAGATTCTCCAAGGTCGGCGCGTGACCGGATCGCTGGGCATCAAGGACGACCTGGAAAATGCTGGGGCCATCTGGGTCGATCAGTCCGTTGTCGTGGACGACAACCTGATTTCCAGTCGCACACCGCGCGACCTTGCCGCTTTTGCGCGCGCAATGGTGGATTACCTGCAAGCAAACCCGGCCTGACGGCGGAGCGGGGAATGCACCAACTCAGGCCGTGACCGCCGAGGTTTCGCAGTTCTGGCTGCCGCAACCACAGCCACTTTCATTCTGATCCGCGAAATCGTGGCCTTCCCAATTCGGGTCGAGGCCCAAATCCTTGAGCAATTGCAGGTCCTTCTCCACTGATTGGTTCAGCGTGGTGAGGTAGTTGCCCACCATCAGCGCGCTGGCTCCCGCTGCGAAGACCATACTTTGCAAGTCACGCAGGTTCACCGTGCGCCCGCCGGCGATCATGATTTCCTGACGCGGCAGGACGAAGCGAAAGCAGGCAATCGTCTTAAGAATTTCCATCGGCGGAAGCGGCGGATTCTTCTCGAACGGCGTGCCCTTGATCGGATTGAGAATGTTGATGGGGCAGACGTTCGCGCCGATCTCACGCAGTGACAGCGCCAGATCACAGCGATCTTCGCGTGTTTCACCCATGCCGATGATGCCGCCGGAACAAATCTTCAGCCCGGCCTTCTTCAAGTAGCCGATGGTCTCGATCCGGTCTTCGTAAGTGTGCGTGGAGCAGGTCTGTGGAAAAAAGCGGCGGGAGCTTTCGAGGTTGTGCCCGTAGCATTCAAGCCCCGCAGCCTTGAGGCGATCCGCCACCGCCTGGCTCTTGATGATGCCGAGCGAAGCATCCGGACGCGTCTTGCCGGTGGCCTTCAACTCGGCGATCCGATCGCACACCTCATCCAGCATCGGTCCTTCCTTTAAGCCCTTCCACGCGGCGACCAGGCCGACAGCGGTGACACCGTTTCGGTTAGCCTCCTCCGCCGCTTCGATGACCGGCTCCGGGTCCACGAAGCCATACTTGGGCGAGGCGGTTTGGTGAAACGCCGACTGAGCGCAGAAACTGCAGTTCTCCGAGCACGCACCCGCTTTGGCATTCACGATGGAACACAGGTGAATCTTGTTGCCCTTGAATTGCTCGCGAATGCGATTGGCCCAAGCCATCAGCTCGAAAATGTCGGCGGTATCCTCCAAATTGAACAGCCAGAGCGCCTCGTCGCGCTCGATCCGCCCGCCGTTGAGCACGCGCTGGCCCAGCTCGGAAAGGCGGTCATGTCTGGTGGCGTCAAACGAGTTCAATCGCATGGTTGACAGGATAAGGAAGATCAAGCGCAAGGCAAGTCAGGAGTGCCCGCTGTTTTCCCGTTGACTCCCCTGCCCTGCGCTTCCTACTGAACGCATGCGCATTTTCCTGATGCTCCTCGCCCTGCTGGGTGCCGGCCCCGCCCCTGCGGCAGAGGAGTTCGCCTGCAAGGTCACAGTGGACGTGTATGAGGACGCGGAGTCCATGCTCGCCAAACTTCAAGGCGGCGGCACGGCGCTCTACGATTTGATGGTGCCGCCCGATCATCTCGTGCCCACCATGGTGAAGCTCCAACTGCTTACGCCCTTGCGACGGACGAATCTGCCGAACTTCCAGAACCTCGACGCCAAGTTCACCAACCCGCCGTATGACCGGGGCAACCAATTCAGCGTGCCCTACCAGTGGGGCACCGTCGGCATCCTCGTGCGACCGGCCCCAGGCAAACCCGTCGCGGAAACCTGGGGCTTGGTCTTCGACGCGAAGCAGCAGCCGGGAAAATTCGTGCTGATCGACTCCGTGCGCGACTGCCTCGGCGCGGCGCTGAAGTTTAAAGGGCACAGCCTCAACTCGACTGAGATTCCGCACCTCAAGGAAGCACGCGATCTCGTCATCGAGGCGAAGCGCCGCGCCACCGGCTTCGACGGCAGCGTCGGCGCGAAGAACAAGGTTGTCGGCAAGAGCGCCGGCGCCGCTATTGTTTACAGTGGTGAGGCCGCCCGCGCGATGACCGACGACGCGTCGCTGCACTACGTCATCCCGCGCGAGGGCAGCCAGATGTGGGTGGACAACCTGTGCATCCCCGCCAAGGCCCCGCACCGCGAGCTCGCGGAGAAGTTCATCAACTACGTGCTCGACGCAAAGGTCGGCGCGCGGCTCTCGAACTTCCTGCAATTCGCCACGCCCAACGCGGCCGCGAGGCCGTTCATCAAACCGGAGGACTTGAAAAACCCGGCCATCTACCCGCCCGCCGACGTGATGGCCAAGCTCGAGTTCCTCGAAGACCTCGGCGCGAAGACGAAGCTCTACGACGAGGCGTGGACGCAGGTGAAGGCGCGGTGATGGTGGCCCCCCTACGCTACAGCACTCCGCTTCGCTGTGCGCCAGGCCGCCACGAGCGCGCCGAGGATGAGCACCGCCGCCACGGGGAAGTTCCAGTCGAAGTCCACCGTGTCCCGGTCCGTGCGGCGCACGCACCAGTCGAGAAAGACCGCGTAGCCCGCGAGCATCACGGCGCACAGCATCGCGAAGCGGCCGGTGTCTGCTGCCGGGTGAAAGACCAAGGCGAGCAACGTCACGAGCATCAACACCACGCGCCAAGCGGGGAACTTGCAGGTCATCGCCAGCGAATCGAGCAACGTCTTGAGCGCAGGCAGCGTGATGACGGTCTTCGCGCCGACGAGTTTGCCGTCCACCATTTTGCCGCCCTCGCGCCGGAAGTTTTTGTCCGCCATCGGGCCCATCAGCTCGTTGGTGCCCACGGCGACCCACACGTGCTGCAGGTTCGCAACGAGCCGCGCCTCGGGGTAGCCACGCGCGCGGAGTATGCTCACGGCCAGCACGGCGCGACCATCGCAGTCCTCGCGCTTGCGTTCCCAGACCTCGGCGGCGGTGGGCCAGTAGTCGAGGTTCCACCAGCCGTGCCAGTCGTATTGATACTGGATGCGCCGATAGACGAAGCGCTCGACGGCCTTGAACTCCGTGAGGGGCGGCACGTTCGTCGCGATGAGCTGGTCAATCTCCCGGTTGATGGCCGGCATTGCCGGCAAGTCCGGCTGAATCAGTGACTCAGTGTCGAGCAGGTGCGCAATCTGCCGGACGAGGAGCACCGGGTTGGGATACAACGCAAACAACACGACGCCTGCAAACAGCGCCACCTTGAGCGCGGTGCGCTGGAGTGGTCTCTGGGTTGCCAGCCAGCGCCCGAACTGTCCCCCGGTCGTGGCGATGCGGTTCACAACCCGGCCTAACGCCGCAGTTTGGAGAGCAGGCGCAGGAACTCGATGTAGAGCCAGATGAGCGTCACCATCAGGCCGAAGGCGGCATACCACTCCATGTATTTTGGCGCGCCCACCGCCTCGCCCTGCTCGATGAAGTCAAAATCCAACACCAAGTTCAACGCCGCCACCACCACCACGAACAGGCTGAAGCAGATGCCAATCGTGCCCGACTCGTGGATGTAGGGGATACCCTTGCCGAACAGGTTCATCACCATGCCGATCAAATAGACCACCCCGATGCCGATCGTGGCGGCAAAGACGCCCAGCTTGAACTTCTCCGTGGCCCGGACCAGACCGGTGCGATAGGCAAGCAGCAGGCCGAACAGCGTGCCAACGGTGAGCAGCACCGCTTCCAGCACGATGCCCTTGTAACGCGCCTGCATGAACGCGGAGAGCGCCCCGAGCAGCAGCCCTTCGCATACGGCGTAGATCGGCGCAGTGACCGGAGCAGCCCGCTGGACGAAACAGGTGATCAAACAGAACACCAGCCCACCAATGGCTCCACCGATCATCCAAGGCACCGCCCCAGCAACATCGCCAGCCATCACCTTGCCCCACGTGAAGAGGGCGGAGCTGACGACCAGCACGAGCAGAATCAAGGCCCGCGTGATGGTGCCATTGATGGTCATGCGGCTGGCATCTTCGCGCAGCTTCTCAAACACACTGGAGCTTTCCATAATGAGTCTGGGTGAGCCTGGATTGAGGGAAGCCGACGGAATGGGTTAGTCGAGCCGCTTGATGCTGATGTTGCGGAAGGCCACGGGGTCGCTGTGGCCAGCGAAGCCGAAGTGGCCCTTGGTGCGCGTCACGCCAGGGTGTTTGGACTTCGCCATATAGGTCTCGGGGTCCACTTTGCTGAGGTCGGTGTCGAGAATCACCGTGCCGTTGAGGACGACCTTGATGGTCGAGCCTTTGACCGTGACTTCCTGGTAGTTCCACTCGCCATTGGGTTTTTGGAACCCGCGCTTGGCGGCGACCATGCCGTAGGCCGAGCCGTGCGCCTGACGCGGGTCAATCTTGCCGCGCACTTTGTCATAGTTGTCGTCGAGCACCTGAATCTCGCACATGCCGACGTAAGCGGTGTCGCCCTGGCCGGGATACCGGATGGCCAGGCCATTATTGCCACCGGGCGGCACCGTGAACTCCAGCCGCACGATGAAGTCGCCGAACTCCTCCTTCGTGTAAATCGTTCCGCCCTTCCCCTTCTTACAACGGATCGCACCGTCCACGACTTCGTAGTTGTCCACGGGCCCGGCCCAGCCTTCGAAATCTTTGCCGTTGAAGACGGAGACGAAGCCGTCCTTGTCCTTGTCGGCGGCAGTGAGGGTGAGCGTGAAGGCGAGCGCAACGAGGGCCGCCGTAGATTGGAGAATAGCTTTCATGTTCGGGAGTGGGTCAAAGACAGTTGAACGACGTTACTTGCTGAGTTCCTTGATGAAGATGTTGCGCCAGCGGATTTCGCCGCCGTGAGTCTGGAGTTGGATGGGGCCCTTCTCGGGGACGGGCAGCTTGCGGTCGTAGTAGTTTTCGAGCTTGGCGTTGTCCACGACGAGCTTGTCATTCAGCCAGACGGTGACGTTCTCGCCTTTCATGATGACGCGGAACTTGTTCCACTCACCGAACGGTTTGTCCGCGAGCACGAGCGGATCCTTGCCGGGCGCGCCGGGGGAATTGTTCCACAGGCCGCCAGAGCCTTTGTCGGCGCCGAGCTTGAACTTCGCCTTCTCGGTGTAGTCCCAAATCTGCACCTGCGGCACGCCGCGCAGGTAAATGCCCGAGTCTGCCAACGGCACCGTCTTGTATTCCAGCAAGAGCTCGAAGTCGCCGTAATCCTTCTCTGTCGTCGCATAAGCGCCGAAGCCGTCGTTCACCAACTCATCGCCCTCGACATACCAGTGCGGCTTGCCGGTCTTGCCCATTTCCATCATCGAGCCCTTCTGATCGGGCGCGGTCCATTTCTTGATTTGCTCCGCGCGTTGCTCGGGCGTCATGGCCAGCAGCTTGCGATGATCGAAGGTGGTGCCGCCACGCCAGCCCTTCAGATCCTTGCCATTGAAG
Source organism: Pseudomonadota bacterium (assembly GCA_009922615.1). Taxonomy (GTDB): domain Bacteria; phylum Verrucomicrobiota; class Verrucomicrobiia; order Limisphaerales; family SXTU01; genus SXTU01. The sequence continues at coordinate 56,619 of RFVF01000021.1, read as the reverse complement.
AGCGCGGTGAAACCAGCGGGCGGCTGCGCGGCCGATGCCGCAGTGCCCAACACCAGCGAGGCGAGCGCGGTGGCCATCAGCAAACGGAGTGAACGAGACGGAGTGAATTGCATAAGTGTGAGGAGTAGTTAAACGAGTCACGCCCGCAGGTCAATGCCGGGCGTGCAAGACCGACGGGCGAAAGTCCCGACAGATTCAGCCCGCTGGAGCAACGACCCGCATGAAGTGGCGTCGTGCAGCCTTTGCGTTGCTCGCCAGTCGGAGAAAAACGATTCCGCCGTGAGGAGCAAAAGCATTGAAACTGGAACCATGCCCTTCGTATCCGCCCGCCGCACCCGGACATTTCAGTGAAGAAGTCGCCGGGGATTGAACGAAACGAGGACCAACTGCTGCAAGGGTTTAGGGGATGACCATATCCGCCACGGTGCGACCAGCGGGGATGAATGGGAGCACGTGCTCGGTGTAGGGGGTGATGATGTCCAGGAGGTAGGGCTCCTTGGAGTCGAGCATCCGCTGCATGGCAGCGCGGAGGTCTTTCTTAAACATCACACGTTCGCACGGGACGCTGAAGCCCTTGGCCATGGCCACGTAGTCAGGGTAGATGGCTTTCACGTTGTCGGGGTCGCCGAGGTAGGTGTTGCCACGGTTGCCGGCATAGAAGCGGTCTTCCCATTGCACGACCATGCCAAGGTGCTGGTTGTTCAGGATGATGGCCTTGGCGGCGATCTTTTCGATGTGCGCGGTGGCGAGTTCCTGGATGTTCATCAGGAAGGAGCCGTCGCCATCGATGTCGATGACCTGTTTGTTGGGGCAGGCGACTTTGGCACCGAGGGCGGCAGGATAGCCGTAGCCCATGGCACCCAGGCCGGCGCTGGTGAGGAACTGGCGGGGCCAGGTGTATTTGAACCACTGGCCCGCCCACATCTGGTGCTGGCCCACGCCGGTGGTGATGATGGCATCGCCGCCGGTGAGTTCGTAGAGGAGTTCGATGGCGTATTGCGGGAGGATGACTTCCTTTTCCTGGCCGACGAGGTGGTCCCGCATGTGCTGTGACTGGGCGACCTCGTCATTGGCGGTGTAGCGGAAGGGAGCGCGGGCTTTCCACTCGGCACACTGGGCGACCCACGCAGAATACTTTTTGGTCAGCGCGCGTTTGCGGAGCATCTCGTTGAGTTTGCTCAGGGCGAACTTGATGTCGCTGACGATGGGCAGATTGGCGGGCTTGTTCTTGTTGATCTCGGAGGGATCGATGTCGATGTGGACGATGGTGCCGCGTTTGCAGAATTCATCGGTCTTGCCAGTCACGCGGTCGTCGAAGCGCACGCCGAAGGCCAGCAGCAAGTCCGCGCCGGGCGCCACGGGGACCATGGGATCGTTGACGGAGGCGCGCTTTTTGAACTCGCCGCTGACGGCCCAGTTCGCGGCGGCGGAACCATGCATGCCGAGCCAACGCAGCGAGAGGTCGTGCGTCTCGGGGAACGCGCCGCAGCCCATGATGGTGGTGGTGACAGGAATTTGGGTGAGTTCGGCGAAGGCGCGGAGTTCCTCGGAGGCGTTGCCGGTGATGACACCGCCGCCGGCGTAAATGACGGGGCGCTCGGATTTTTCGAGGAGGCCGATGATTTCGTTGAGGGCAAGGTCGCTGGCGCGCTTGTCGGGATTGTAACCGCGCAGGCTGATTTCTTTCGGGAAGACGGGCTGGGTCTCAGCCTGCTGGATGTTCTTGGGCACGTCCACGATGACGGGACCAGGCCGGCCGGACTGCGCGACGTAGAAAGCTTCCTTGATGATGCGGGGAATGTCCGCGATGTCGGTGACGAGGTAGGAATGTTTGACGATCGGGAGCGTCATGCCGAAGAAGTCGGTCTCCTGAAACGCGCCCTTGCCGATCATCGCCTGCGGCACCTGGCCGGTGATGGCGACGAGGGGAATGGAATCCATGTAGGCGTCCGCGATGCCCGAGATCAAATTGGTGGCACCGGGACCGGAAGTGGCCATGCAGACACCGGCGCGACCGGTGGCACGGGCATAGCCCTCGGCCATGAAGACACCGCCCTGCTCGTGGCGAGGAAGGATCGTGCGAATCTTGGAGCGGGTGAGGGCCTGGTGAAACTCCATGCTCGCGCCACCGGGATAGGCGAAGATCGTATCAACGCCTTCACGTTCGAGGCATTTGATGAGGATGTCGCTGCCCTTCATGCGCGGGCCGACCTCGGCCTTGTCGGTGGAGTGGGCCTTCGTTTCGGCGTGATCTGCGGTTGCTTTGCTCATGACTTGCGTTTGGGTTTGGCGGACAGGCCGTGGCGAACAAAAAACCCACGACTGCTGCCAGCCGTGGGTTCTTGTCGAAAACTTGCCTATGCCCGACAAGGCCCGCCGGCGTCGTCAACTACGACGACTACCGCGAGTGTTACTTGTGCAAGCAGGCCAAACATTAGGCGGGAAACTAGCCAGCGGGGAAAAGCCGGTCAAGCCGGGATTCGGATGGCCCGCAAGGGTTGACAAGGCCGCCAACTCCGATAGTTTGCGCCCGACACCCCGCAGAGGCGAAAGCCTCGCACCACGGCAATATGAAAGAACTCGCTGTCACACCGTCGGCGCGTATTCCGCGCACGGCCTTCACCCTGATCGAACTGCTCGTGGTCGTTGCCATTATCGCGATCCTGGCGGGCATGCTTTTGCCGGCGTTGAGCCGGGCTAAGATCAAGGCCAACACCACCAAGTGCGTATCCAATCTGCGACAACTCGGGCTGGCGGAGATGCTTTACACGTCAGACTAAGACGATAGTTATCCGTTTGGCACGACCACGTGGCCGCAAATGTCCTTCATTACCACGTGGCAGTTGCTGGACCGTTACATCGGAACGAACAGCGGCTTCCACCTGTGTGCGGCTGACAAGGGGCTGCCGTGGAATTACGACTGGATTCTCGTCAACGGCGGCGGCATGACGACGAACCAGATGCCGTGCCCCAACAGCTATTACTATCCGACGCAATACTATTGGGACGACAATTCGCCCAACACCCTGCGCAAGCGACGAACCCCGGAAGTGGGCTTTCCCTCGCAGAAGGTGATGATGACCTGTTACGCGAGTCCGGATGCGTCACCGCTGGGTGCGAAGATCATCGCGCACGGCAAGGAAGGCGTGCCGTTGAACTTTGCCGACGGGCACTCGGCTTACACGCTCTACAATAACATCAACCAAACCTCTCCCTTCGGGCCGTATAACTTCGACTGGACCGTCGGCGGCCTGGCCACCGGCAAGGATTTGACGTAGCCAGCGCGGACACCGGCCGGGGGGTTAGTTGCTCACCTTGAGCATCCCAGTGACGGCCGCCAGCGCGAGCGGGACGACGATCCAGCCGGACATGCGCAGGACGAAGTTCGCGATTGCGGCGGGACGGAGTTGCACGGCCTTCTTCCCTCCGGGCAAGCGCACCGTGAGCGGCGCGGTGCCAGCCACCCACAATTCCTCCAACGGAAATTCCACCGGCAGGAAGTAACAGACACTCAACGCAAGGGCGTCCCAACGCGAGAGCCGGGCGGTCGACAACTCCTCCTGCGGCTTGTCCTTGCGTACGACGGCACCGGGGAGCTGGAACACCAGAGAACCTAGCCAGATCAGCACGGCCGAAAAAACCAGGAGGCGGTAGGGGCGCACGCCGTAGTTGCCCAAAGTTCCGTAGAGCACGCCGAAAATCCATTCGCCGAAACTGCGTTCGTTCCAGTTCTCCACGCGCTCACGCCTTTGCCGTTCGAGATAGACCTGGTCAGCCTCGTCGTCGCGACCCATCTGCCGGAGGACCTTCTCCAGCCGCGTAAGCACCTGACGGTTCGCGCCCGTGAAGCCTTCCAGCACCGCATCCACGCTGCCCTCAAAATGCTCGTAGGTCGCGCCCCGCAGCTCGATGGGACCGTCCGTCCATTTGTCCTGCGCGGTCAGGCGGAGCGTGCGAAAAGTGGATTCACTCAGATTAAGTGGCCCCTCGAAGCGGGCATTGCTGAAGTCCGCTCCCTGCGGACACGCGGCCCCCGCGAGGCTCGCCCCTTTGCGGAAACGCACCTCATCAAACACCAACGGCACGTCCCATTTGGTCGCGTCAAAATTGGCGGTGTCGTGGAAAGTAACGCCCGCCAGCTCCACGCGCTCGCCGGCCTGCACGTTGCGAAAATCCGCCCGCGCCCGGAACTCGGCGGCGAACACCGCCCCCGTCACTGCCGGTCGCCAGCTCAAAACAAGCCCGCGCTGCAACGTCGCTCCACGAAACAGGGCATCCCCATCGAAGCGGGCCTGAGCCAGATCCAGCAAACCACCAATGTGGCTGGCGATGAAGTCGGCCTTCTGGCGGAACTGCGTCGGGGAGTTGGTGCCGATCGGACCAAAGATCGCGTGCCGCTGCACATGCATCGCGTTGAAGATGGCGTCACGCTCGAATACCACCCCGGCGAATTGCACCGGGCCAACCACTTCGGCCGAGGTGAAATCATTGTTCCCCGCAAACCGCGCGCCGGTGAAATCCAGTGACTTGCCAGCCTTGATGGAACTGAACTGCGCAGTCAGTTCTCGGTTGAGAAATTGAGCGGAAGTGAAAGTTGCAGCCGAATGAAAATGCGCGCGGACGAAGTTCGCATCGCCGGAGAACTTCGCGCCATCGAAAGCCGTCTCGCCGCCGAATTGCGCCGCCGAAAAAGTCACCGGCCGGTTTGTGGCGGTAAACTGCACGCCTTCGAAAAACGCATCGGACCCGAAGTGCGCGCCGCCGAAAATGGTGGCATCTGCGAAACTCGCGGCCGGCACCTTTGCTCCCCGCAGTTCAGCGAACGAAACGGAATGGTCAAACTTGGCGTAGGTGAACAGTGCCTCGGCGGCAAACACCGCGCCGTTGAAGGCCGCCTCCCCGACAAAGTGCAGGTTGCGATAGTCGGCGGTGCCGTTGAACTGCGCGTTCGCAAAATTCGCCCGGCCGCCGATCTCACTGTCTTGAAAGCTCACCGCCGGGCCGTCATCAGTGCCGTTGAAACGCACGCTCTCGAAATCCGCCAAGGCACCGAGCCGGGCTTGCGCGAAGATCCCGCCGCCCGCGAATTGCGCCTGGGCGAATCGGGCGCGGTCCTTGAACGTGCAGCCCTCAAAACTTACTGGCCCAGCCCGCAAGAACGGCACGCGGATGAAATCAGCCTCGCCACCAAATTGTGCGCCGGTGAAATCCACCGGCCCGTGAAAGCGCGCAGGCGGATTGGCTCCGGGGCCTTCGTCTTCCGCGCCAAACGATGCCCGGCTGAGAAACACCGCCGCACCGAATTGGGCCACCCCGCGAAACTCCGCGCCCCTAAAGTTTGCCGCCGCTTCACAACGAAGCTCCTTGAACACGACTTGGCTGTTCGTCCCGCTGCCAAAACGCACGCGATTCAAGTCCAGCGCGCCGCCAAAGCGCGCGGCCTCGAACGTGACGTTCCCGCCGAAGGATGCCGCCGGCTGCCCGGGCATGGGACCGAACCCAGCCGACTTGAGAAAGGTCGCCCGGTTGAATTTCACCTCCTTGCCGAGGAAGGCAGCTCCCTGAGCCTGAAATACATCTTCCGCCGTGGCATCCGTAAACACTGCCGCACCGCTGAAGGTCGTGCCCCGCGCCAACGCCGCGCGTCGCGTCACGGTCCCGGTGAAGTCCGCATCGGCCGCAAACTGGCTGTCCGTGAAATCAAAGCCCCGCTCAAAGATCGCGAACGAACAATCAGCCGGTGACTTGACCACGCAATGATGGAGCCGAAACCCATTGGTGATGGCCGCCTGCCGCAAGTCCAACGGCTCCGCGATGACCGCATGGCTCACGTTCACCGCGATGCCCTTGCGGGCTGCCTCGGCCAGCCACGGAGCGGGGATCACCCGCTCGGCCTCGGACTGGCCCGTCTTGAAAACAATTGCCTCGCCGGCCAACACGCGCTGCCGGAGATCATTCGTGGCTCCGGCAGCCGGGGCAGTCCACGCCGTGAGCCAGACCCAGCCCATCACGAACGCCGTGAGGGCAGAGCGAGCGGCACCGACAAGATCAAGCACTGGGTTCATCAACGAACGGCACGATCATGAACCAATCGTCAGACGGCGGCGAGCGTGAATCGTGAATTCGTGCCGCCCCATGCACTCCGGAAAAACCCTAGAGGGACGCAGGACACCCGCTGTTACTGTCCGCGCCTATGTCTGCCAACACGACTGCAACCTCCGAGCTTACAGGTGCGCTCGTGTTTGTTGTGGACGACAATGAACTCCTCGGTGAAATCACCGCCCAGCTCATCAGCTCGGCGGGCTATCGCACCCGGCTGTTTCATCAGGGCCGGCCGGCCCGTGACGCCATGCTCACCGCGCCGGTAACTCCGCGTGTGCTGGTGACTGATTTCGACATCGGCGACATCAACGGGCTCGACTTGATTCGTGAGGCGCGCGCACATCTTCCCGGCATCAAGACCCTGCTCGTCAGCGGAACGGCTGCTCCAGAAGCTCTCGCGGCTCACCCGATCAAGCCTGATGCCTTCCTGGCCAAACCTTTCCTTGCGGCAACGCTCATCGGAACAGTGGATCAGCTCCTGACCCCGTCGCGTGCCACCGTTTGACACTGCCGCCTCACGTTCCTAACGTCGGGGTCGATGTTCGAGCTTGTCGCGCCCTATTCCCCTGCTGGTGATCAGCCGCAAGCCATCGAAAGACTGGTCGCAGGCGTGCGTGCCGGCGCAAAACACCAAGTCCTCCTCGGCGTCACTGGATCGGGCAAGACCTACACCATAGCGAACGTTATCCAGCAGATTCAGCGGCCCACGCTCGTCATCTCGCACAACAAGACCCTCGCCGCACAGCTCTACGCCGAGTTTAAGTCGTTCTTTCCCAAGAACGCCGTCGAATACTTCGTCAGCTACTTCGATTACTACCAGCCCGAGGCCTACATCCCGCGCAGCGACACGTTCATCGAGAAGGACTCCAGTCGGAACGACGAGATCGAGCGCCTCCGCCTCTCGACGATGAGTTCACTCTTCGCGCGACGCGACGTCATTGTGGTCGCCAGCGTCTCGTGCATCTACGGCATCGGCAGCAAGGAGGACTACGAGGCGATGGTCATTCCGCTGCGCGTGGGCATGGCCTTCACGCGCGAGCAACTGCTCTCCCGCCTCGTGGACATCCAATACACGCGCAACGACGTCGCCTTCGAGCGCGCGCAGTTCCGCGTGCGCGGCGACACGCTGGAACTGCGCCCCGGCTACACCGAGGACGGCTTGCGCATCGAGTTCTTTGGGGACGAGATTGACCGCATCACGCGCTTCGAGCCGCTCACCGGCGAAGTCATCGAGCAGCTTCAAGCCGTGGTCATTTATCCCGGCAAGCAGTTCGTCACCACGAACGAAAAGCTCAAGGCCGCCATTCTTACCATCCGCGAGGAACTCGGTGACCGCATCGCGTGGTTCGAGAAGCACGGCAAGCTCCTCGAAGCCCAGCGCATCAAGATGCGCACCGAATACGACCTCGAGATGCTCGAAGAGATGGGGGTTTGCGCCGGCATCGAGAACTACTCGCGCCACATTGCGCAGCGCCCGCCGGGCTCGCGGCCCACGACGCTGATTGACTTCATGCCCGACGACTTCCTGCTCGTGATGGACGAGTCGCACGTGAGCGTGCCACAGATCGGCGGGATGTATGCCGGCGACCGCTCGCGCAAGGAAGTGCTCGTCGAGCACGGCTTCCGCCTGCCCAGCGCGCTGGACAACCGCCCGCTCGACTGGCTGGAGTTCCAGTCGCTCCAGAAACAAACCATCTACGTCAGCGCCACGCCTGCGCCGCGCGAACTGGAGTGGGCGAAGGCCAGTGCGCGCGCAGCGCGCCGTGCCGGCGATTTGCAATCGCCGTCTGTAGCGGCCGAAAGCACGCCAGCCGTCCGACCGACGAGCGCCACGAACGGCGGTTGCAAACCACCGGCACGGGATGACGGCGTCGTTGAACTCGTCGTGCGTCCGACCGGCCTGATCGATCCCACCATCACACTCAAGCCGCTCAAGGGCCAGATTGACGACCTCATCGAAGAATGCCGCAAACGCGTCGAGAAGAAGGAGCGCGTCCTCGTCACCACGCTCACCAAGCGCACCGCCGAGGAACTCACCGACTACCTCCGCGACATCGGCATCAACGTCCGTTACCTCCACAGCGAGGTGGACGCGCTCGAACGCGTTGAAATCATCCGCGGCCTGCGCAAGGGCCAGTTCGACGTGCTCGTCGGCATCAACCTTCTGCGCGAGGGCCTCGACCTGCCGGAAGTTTCCCTCGTCGCGATCCTCGACGCGGACAAGGAAGGTTTCCTCCGCAGTGAGACGAGCCTCATCCAGACTGCAGGCCGAGCCGCGCGTCATCTCAATGGCGAAGTCATCCTCTACGCTGACGTGAAGACGCAGAGCATCCAGCGCTTCCTTGCCGTCTGCGAATACCGGCGCAAGAAGCAGGTCGCCTACAATACCACGCACGGCATCACCCCGCGCAGCGTCACGCGCGTGATGGAGGAAAGTCTCTCCTCGCAGCAGGAACTCCGCGACGTCGCCACCGGCGTGCTCAACGAAGCCGCCGGTGACTTCGACGTGACCGAGACCATCCGCGAGCTGGAGGGCCAAATGATTGAAGCCTCGAACAACCTCGAGTTCGAGAAAGCCGCACTCTACCGCGACCAAATCAACGAGCTGAAACGCATGGCTGGCGGCGAAGCCCCGACTCGGCAGTTGAGCTACGGCAAGAAGTCCGCAAAGTCCCGCAAGACCGGCAAGCCCACCTGGACGCCGCGCGTGTAGTCGCGACCTTCAGGTTGCGTCTACAGAAGTTGTAGCGCATGCTGAAGCGTGCCACTAGGAAGGGCGGACCGAGAGCACGTTCTTCAGCACGTTGAAAGCCGTCTCCGGCGAGAGATGAGCCAACCCGTCGGCACTGCGCAAAACGCGAAAAGCGGGACTGCGTGGATGCCAAACGGCTTCGCTCGTATCCGCCCACAACGCCAACCCCGTGAGACCGACGGCGGCCGCAAGATGCGTGATCCCCGAATCATGCCCGACGAAACCAAGGCAATGCCGCAGCCGTTTGGCGACCTCGGCCAGCGGCTGACTCTGCATCACCGTCACCCGGCTGGAGGGCAATGCTTCCGCCAGCGCCTGCACGCGACTGCCTTCTGCTTCACCGCCCACCAGCAAGACATTCCAATCCGTAGCGGACATGACGTGTGCGAGAAATTTGCTCCAGTGCGGTGGCGACCAATTCTTCTTCTCACTGCCACTGCCGGGGTGAACGGCGAGCGTCGGCGCGGGCGACGGAGCTTCACCGACGATGCGCAAACTTGGCACCGGATCGGCCTCGAAGATCGCGAGCCGTTCCAGCGGACGGAGAAAAACCTCGGTGGCATGAACGCCTTTCGCTTCATCCGGCCGATGCGGGCCGGCGATGAATTGCGCCTTCGAGCAAGCCTTCACATTCTCCGCGAAGAAGCCATCCGGGTCGTAAAGATAGGAAACGATCAAATGAAAGCCCGCGAAGTATTGCCCCGTCGCATCATCGAGATCACCCATGTCGGCGAAGAAGCCGGCCAGCGCGCGCGCCTCGATGGGCCGAACCGCATCGGCGAGGCCGCCGTGCAACGCGAGCGAGGCGATGTGCGGGTAGCCGAGGACTTCGAGGTGCGTGCCAGGAAACTGCCGGCGGAGCGCCTGAAGCACGGGGAGGGTCAGGACAAAATCGCCAATCGCGCCACCGCGAATGACCAGAATTTTGCCTTGAGAGCGCACGCGGCAGTCCGCTATTTGAAGACCGTCAACCCCAGCACCGCCACCAGCAGGCCCAGCGCGAGGTGCAGTGCGCAACCGACCTTCAGCCGCGCGTCCGTCTCCGTTTTCCACGCGAAGAAATCCCGGCAGCGCCACGGCGCCACGGTGAACCAGATGCCCGCCACGATCCACACGTAGGCCCACACGCCCAGCACCCAGCGCCAGTGCGAGTCGTGCCAGCGCTGCGTATCCAGCACGAACTTCGCGACGAGCATCAACACCAGCGCGAGGCCGCGCACCGCGAGAAAATCCTTCAAGTAAAGGCAGGTGCCCACTCCCAGCAGACCGAAGCCGGCATACATCAGGGGCTTGAACGACGCGAAGTCCGCGATGTTCTCGTCGCGCACATGCAGCAAAAACCACGCAGTCGCGATGGCCATGAGCACGTAGCCGTAACCGGTGTTGCGCGCGAACCCACGCACGTGGGCGCGGAAGGCGGCGGGGTTCATCAGCCCGTAAACATTGGGCACGGCCACACCAACACCGAGCGCGAGGCAAAGAGTGGAAAGGGTCATGTCGTTTTTGCCACAGATGAACACAGATACAACACAGATGAAGAATGGCGGATGACCAATACGAAGGCGAGTCTGGGCGACGCGTCTTGGCGGGCACGAATCGAATGGCAAAATTCCTGCCTGATCTGTGTTGTATCTGTGTCCATCTGTGGCTGAAGCATCAATTGAGGTTCAAGATCGCCGGGTCGCCGTAAAGCGTGAAGGGCGCGGCATGGGTGATCTTCACGTCCATAAGCTGCCCGATGTGTCGCTCGCTCCCCTCGAAGACGACGATCTTGTTGGCACGCGTGCGACCTTCGAGGCGCGCGGCATTCTTGCGGCTCGGCCCTTCCACGAGAATTTGGAGCACGCGGCCTTCGCACGCCTTGTTTTTGCGCTCGGCGATTTCGTTGATGACGGCGAGGAGCTGCGCGTGCCGGGCTTCGATGAGTTCCTCGGGCAGTTGGTTGGGCATCGCGGCGGCCGGCGTGTCCCGACGCGGCGAGTATTTGAAAACGAAGGCGTTGTCAAACTCGACCTCGCGCGCGAGCGACAGGGTCTCCGCGAAGTCTGCGTCCGTCTCGCCCGGAAAGCCGACGATGATGTCCGTGGTGAGGCCCATCTCGGGATGCACCGCGCGGAGCTGGCGGATGATTTCGAGGAAGCGCGCACGCGTGTAACCGCGATGCATCAGCTTGAGCACGCGATCGCTGCCGGATTGCACGGGCAGGTGCGCGCTCTCGACGAGCTTGGGCAGGCGCGCGTAGGCCTCGACCAAATCCGGCCCGTAGCCCTTGGGATGCGGCGAGGTGAAGCGGATACGCTCCAAGCCCTCGATGGCGTGAACGGCGTCCAGGAGCTGGACGAAAGCGGATTTGCCTTCTCGCTCAGGAATATCGCGCTTGCCGAAACTCGTGACGATCTGGCCAAGCAAGGTGATCTCCTTCACCCCGCGTGCCACCAGTTCACGGCACTCGGCAACGATGTCTTCAATCATCCGGCTGCGCTCCAAGCCGCGCGTGTAGGGCACGATGCAGAACGTGCAGTATTGATTGCAGCCCTGCATGATGCTGACGAACGCCGTGACGGCCTTCGCCTTGGCCGCACCGTTGAGCAGGTGCTCCTTGATCGTCGCCTCGCTGCCGCGTTCTTCCTCGGTGTCCACGATCTTGTCGCGCCGGCCCGCGAGCAGGTCATCCACGTAGTCGGCCACGCGATGGAACTTCTGCGTGCCGACGACGAGGTCCACATCGGGAAGTTGATCGATCAATTCCCGGCCCCGGCTCTGCGCCATGCAGCCGAGGAAGCCCAGCAACACGCCGGGGCGTTGCTTGCGGAACTGCCCGGCGAGGTTCTCCATCTTGCTGAGGGCCTTCTGCTCCGCGTTGTCGCGCACGCTGCACGTGTTGAGCAACACGACATCCGCGACGGCCTCCGAGGCGGCGAGGGCATAGCCCTTGGCGACGAGCTGGGCGGCGACAGCCTCGCTGTCGCGCTCGTTCATCTGGCAACCGTAGGTCTTGAGAAAGACACTGGGCATGAAAGCAAAACGGCGCGCAGCTTAGGCACTGCGCGCCGGTGGGGAAAGGCGAATGTGCTACTCGGTGGTGTGGCTCTTCAGCCAGTCAATATCGGTGCCGGGGCCGCTGACTGAGGTATCCAACCGTAACACATTGGGAATTGCCGAACCAGTGGACAATCGCACGTTCCGCCATTTGTGCGTCTCCACGTGGCCGTCACACCAGCCGAATGCCGTCGAGCCATTGTGGATCGCGGCGGGCCAGTTGTCTGCCGCCCAAGCCGTCGGCGTAGTCATGTCCATCTTGAAATACCCATCGTCGATGGTGTTGGGATCCTCATGGATGAACACATACTTGTCCGCCGGATTCGATATCTCCGAGGCCCGCTTGTAGTTCTTGTAGGTGGTGCCGGCTGGGAAACCGCCGCCGTTCATGAAATTGTTCATGGAAACGCTGCGGCAATAAGTGTCCACCGTGCCTGGATACTTGAACTTGTCCCCGGGGCATTTGAAAATACCGGCGTTCCCGGCATATTTGCCCATCTGGCCGTTCATGAAAAAAGTGGTGTTGGTTTCATCACCCGCAGTGTAGACACCTCCACCGGGACGCATCCATCCAGCGCACCAAGTGTTGACGGGGTTGACGGTGCCTCCATTTCCACCGTTGGGTATGCGGCCGTCAAAATCATCGCCATACACGGCCCAAGCGAGCTGGAGCTGCTTGTTATTCGACAAACACCTCGCCACAGAAGCTTTGTCCTTCGCCTTGGCTAGCGCCGGCAGCAGCATCCCCGCCAGGATCGCAATGATCGCGATCACCACGAGCAGCTCGATCAGAGTGAATGCGGCTGAGGTGATCTTTTTTACAACTGCCATACGCTCATTTATAGTCGGTCGCCTGATCCTTTAACCACATCACGTCAATCGAGTTGTTGGCTGCGATGGAGATGCTATTCACTATTGTAACGCTGGTCCATCGATGCAATTCCGCGTGACCGTCAGCAAAGCTCAGACTAGTGCCGTTGTTGTGCATAGCCGAGGGAGCGTTCTCAAAAACTATCGGCGGGGGATTTCCGAAAGTGGGGTCAAAGTTCAACCGGAATGTCCCATCTTCAATCGAGTTTGGGTTTTCGTTGATGAAAACGAACCGAGAACTTGGCGTGCTGATCTCAATCTCCCGCTTGTAGTTCTTTCCAGCTCCTACAAGCGAGCCCGCTGCTCCATCCCAAGCCATCCACATGTTCATGGACACGCTCCGACAATAGGGCTCTGTGTAGGTGGATGGTCGATAAATAAATTTATCTGCGGGACATCGGAAGATTTTGGCATTGCCAGCGTAAGTTCCCAGCAGCGCATTCATGAAAAACGCCGTGTTCGTTTCAGCCGTGGCAGTATAGCCCGCCCCCGGCTGCATCCAACCAGTGCACCAGGCCTGATTAGCAGCAGCCAATGCAATCCCACCGCGGCTTGATACCAAACGATCATCTTGATCACCGGCATACACCTTCCAAGCGAGCTGCAACTGCTTCATGCCATTGAGACATTGGGTAGCCATAGCCTTTTGTTTAGCCTTGCTCAACGCGGGCAACAGCATTCCCGCCAGAATCGCGATGATCGCGATCACAACCAGCAATTCAATCAAGGTAAAGCCCTCTTGGGGCGAGCGGGACGAAGCATCAGTCGGTTTCATACGCAGGGCGTAGGGTCGGATTCAAAGTAAGCATTCCAAGCCCGTTTGCAAACTGTTTCCCGCCTCGATACAAGGGTTTCCGAGCCGCAAAGTCTCCCCACTGGTTGTGCTTTTCGGCCCCGCCGGAATGGCGCTGCACGCTTGCACCGCTGGCATCTTTGCGCTCCAATTTCTCCAACTTCGCCACGCCATGCTGAACATCCACCATCTCGAACTTTTCTACTATGTCGCCAAATACGAAGGCGTCAGCGCAGCAGCCCGCAACATGCCCTACGGCATCCAGCAACCGGCCATCAGCGGGCAAATTCTCGAACTGGAGGACCGGCTCGGAGGCCCGCTCTTCCAGCGGCGTCCCTTTGCCCTCACGCACGCGGGCGAGGAGCTTTACCACTTCATCAAGCCCTTCTTCGAGGGGCTGGACGGCATCGAGGAAAAAGTGCGGGGCGGCGCGACGCAGGTGGTGCGCTTGGCCGCGTCCACGATCATCCTACGCGATCACCTGCCGGAAATGCTGCAACGGCTGCGGCCCAAGTTTCCAAAGCTTAAGGTGCTGTTGCGCGAGGGCGTGCAACCCCAAATCGAGGCCTGGCTCGCTGGCCATGAAGTGGACTTGGCAGTGACGGTGTTCGACGGGACGCCGCCCGCCGGAGTGCAGACCGAGGCGTTGCTGGAACTGCCCGTGGTGCTCATCGTGCCCAAGGCGATGAAAATCAAGTGCGTGGAGGAATTGCTCAAGCGGGACCGCATCGACCAGACACTCATCAGCCCGCCAGCCAGTGAGACCATCACCAAAAACTTCCAGGACTTCCTTGCCAAACGCGGCGTGGTCTGGCCGCCCGGTATGGAGGTGAATTCCCTGGAACTGGTGAAGACCTATGCCGCGTGCGGCTTTGGCCTCGGCCTCACGGTGGCGATCCCCGGCATGCCGCTCGACAAACACATGCGGGCCTTGCCGCTGGAGGGAGTCAAGCCCATCACCATCGCCGTGCTGCGTCATCCGAACCTGCCCCCTGTGGCGCTGGCATTGATCGAGGAAGTGCGCCAACGCGCGAAGTTGCTGGTGTCGTAAGCCGGGAATCAGCGTTTAGCCCGCGCCGCCACCCTTGATGGCCTTCGGGTCGCCCTTGAGTAGTGCCACGCCGTAGTCGCGGTTCATTCGGGCGATGAAGTCGAGGGAGATTTCCTTCGGGCAGACCGCCTCGCAAGAGCCGGTCACGGTGCAGGCGCCGAAACCTTCGGCGTCCATCTGGTCCACCATCGCCTTGGCGCGCTTGTAGCGCTCGGGCTGGCCCTGCGGCATGAGGCCGAGGTGAGAGATTTTCGCGGACACAAAGAGCATCGCGCTCGCGTTCTTGCAGGCTGCCACGCACGCACCGCAGCCGATGCATTGCGCCGCGTCCATCGCGAGGTCGGCATTTTCCTTCGGCACGGGAATCGAGTTCGCGTCCGGCGCGGCTCCGGTGCGGACGGTGATGAAGCCACCGGCGTGCTGGATGCGGTCGAACGCCTTGCGGTCGCAAACGAGATCCTTGATGAGCGGAAAGGCCTTCGCGCGGAACGGCTCGACAACAATCTCGTCGCCGTCCTTGAAGCTCCGCATGTAGGTCTGGCAAGTTGCGATTCCCTTGTGCGGGCCGTGCGGCTTGCCATCAATGACCAGCGAGCAGGTGCCACAGATGCCTTCGCGACAATCGTGGTCGAAGGCAATGGGCTCCTCGCCGCGATTGGCGAGCGCTTCGTTGACCACGTCGAGCATCTCGAGGAACGACATGTTCTCGTTCAGCTCGGGTGACTCGTAGGTTTTAAACGAGCCGGGAGTGTTCCGGTTTTTCTGCCGCCAAACTTTGAGCGTAACTTTCATCGCGTCTTAAATCGTTGAAGGGTTTGCGGCTTACTTGTAGGAGCGGGTGCTCATCTTCACTTCTTCATACACCAGCGGCTCCTTGTTTAGGATGGGCGCTTTGTCCGGTGCGCCGGCGTATTCCCAGCCGGCCACGAAGGCGAACTGGTCGTCGCGACGCTTCACGTCGCCGGGGTTCACGAGGCCCTGCTTCGTCTCAGGGTCGTCAGGCGTGTATTGATACTCCTCGCGGAAATGGCCGCCGCAGCTCTCCTCGCGCATAAGCGCGTCGCGGCACATCAGCTCGCCCAGCTCGATGAAGTCCGCGATGCGTCCGGCGCGTTCGAGCGATTGGTTCCAGTCGTTCGATTCGCCCAGCACGTTGACTTCCTTCCAATAGGCCTCGCGCAACGCGCCGATGGCCTTGATGCCCTTTTGCAGGCTCGCCTCGTTGCGCGCCATGCCGCAGTGCTCCCACATCAGCTTGCCGAGTTCCTTGTGGAAGCTGTCGGGCGTGCGCTTGCCTTTGTTGCCGAGCAACCGCTTCGTCATCGTCTGCACGTTCTCCTCGGCTTCCTTGAACGAACCGTTGTCCGTCGTCGGGCGCTTGCCGGGGTTCTGTCCGGCGAGGTAGCCGGAAATCGTCGCGGGCAGCACGAAGTAGCCGTCGCTCAAGCCCTGCATCAACGCGCTCGCGCCGAGGCGGTTCGCGCCGTGGTCGGAGAAGTTCGCCTCGCCCAGCACGAACAGGCCGGGGACGTTGCTCATCAAGTTGTAGTCCACCCACAGCCCACCCATCGTGTAGTGCACGGCGGGGTAAATCCGCATCGGCGTTTGGTAGGCGTTCTCGTTCGTGATTTCCTGATACATCGCGAACAGGTTGCCGTAACGCTCGCGCACCTTGCCTTCGCCGAGCCGCTGAATGGCAGCGGAGAAGTCCAGGTAAACGCCCAGCCCGGTTTCGCCAACGCCGCGACCCTCGTCGCAAACGGTCTTCGCGGCGCGGCTGGCAATGTCGCGAGGGGCGAGGTTGCCAAACGCGGAATACATCCGCTCCAAGTAGTAATCGCGGTCGCCCTCAGCAATGTCCTGCGGAGCCTTCTTGCAGTCTTCCTTCCGCTTCGGCACCCAGACGCGGCCGTCGTTGCGGAGCGACTCGGACATCAGCGTGAGCTTCGACTGATAGTCACCGCTCACCGGGATGCACGTTGGGTGAATCTGCGTGTAGCAGGGGTTGCCGAAGCATGCGCCGCGCTTGTAAGCGCGCCAGCTGGCCGTGACGTTCGCGCCGCGCGCGTAGGTCGAGAGGTTGTAAACGTTCCCGTAGCCGCCCGTCGCCAGCACCACGGCGTCGCCGTTGTGGCGAGTGATTTCGCCGGTCTGGAGATTGCGGACGATGATGCCCTTGGCGTGGCCGTCCACGACCACGAGGTCGAGCATCTCGGCGTGCGTGTAAGACTTCACGCCGCCATTGGCGATGTTGCGGTTCAGCGCCGAGTAAGCGCCGAGAAGCAATTGCTGCCCCGTCTGCCCGCGCGCGTAGAACGTGCGCGAGACCTGCGCGCCGCCGAAGGAGCGGTTGTCGAGCAAGCCACCGTATTCGCGGGCGAACGGCACGCCCTGCGCAGCGCATTGGTCGATAATGTTCACTGACACTTCGGCCAAGCGATGCACGTTCGCCTCGCGGGCGCGGAAGTCGCCGCCCTTGATCGTGTCGTAGAAGAGGCGATGCACGGAGTCGCCGTCGTTCTGGTAATTCTTCGCCGCGTTAATGCCGCCCTGCGCCGCAACCGAGTGCGCCCGGCGGGGCGAGTCGTGGAACACAAAGTTGTGCACCTCGTAGCCCAACTCCGCGAGCGTGGCGGACGCGGACGCGCCGGCCAGCCCCGCGCCGACGACGATGATTTTGTATTTCCGCTTGTTCGCCGGGTTAATCAGCTTGGTGTAGAACTTGTGGTGCTCCCACTTCTCCGCGAGCGGGCCGGACGGAATGTTGGAATTCAGCGTAGCCATGTTACTTGGCCTCCTTTCCCTGCACCGCGACAAGCGCGGGCGCAGGCTGCGAATTGGCGGCCTTCAAGTCGTATTTCTTCCGCTCCACGTAGTCGCTGCCGACCACTCGCAGGCAAATCGCCACGGGAATGATGCTGTAGCCGATGAGCAGCGCGATGCTAGCCGCCTTGGCGAAGCACTGGATGCGCGGCCACCACACATGATCGCGGAAGCCGAGCGACTGGAACATCGCCGCCAGTCCGTGTCCGAGGTGCGTGAAGAGCAGCGCTTGGGCGATGAGGTAGAACACGCAAACCCAAGGCACTTGCAGTCCCAGCACCATCATCGCGTAGACATCGGGAATCTCCTCGCCGTGCAAAACCGTTTTCAATTTTGTGAAATCGCCGACGCCGTTCACACCCGGCAGCAGCACCGTGAAGTGTGCGAGGTGATAGACAACGAAGGCCGCGATGACGACGCCCGTGGGCAGCATGTATTGCGACGCCTTGCTCGCGCCATAAGCGCCCTTGGTCGCGTAAGGCTGCGGGCGGGCCGCCGCGTTGAGCTGCGCCAGCGTCACGGCGGAGGCGATGTGCAACGCCACGCACGCGAGGAGGCCGAGCCGCGCGCCCCAGAGCAGGCCGGGCTTGCTCTTCAGGAAGTGCGCGTAGCCGTTGATGAGGTCCGGCGGGCCGAACACTTGCAGATTGCCCACGAGATGCCCGATGAGAAACACGAACAGAGCCCCACCGGTCAGGGCCATGAGGTATTTCTTCCCGAGGGAGGAATTCCAGATGCGGTCAACGATGTTCATTGCAGGGACGGCTGACACAGCCGCTTTACCAACGGGCGCAGATTAAGCGCCGCGGCGAAGCAACCGTCAACGCACCGGCAAAAGTATAAGCGGCCCTTCGCCCTTGTATGAGTGGCATGCCTGCCTCTCTACATCAGCTTCAGCTTCGGCAGGTCTTGCGAGTCCACGAGGCCCACCGGCTCACGTTTCGCATTCACCACGATGAGATCGTCAATGTTCCGCTCGTTGAAAATCTTCAACGCCTCGGCGGCCAGCGCTTCATCGCGGATGCAAATCGGATTGCGCGTCATCACCTCGGCCAGCGGACTCGTGAGCAGGTCGTTGTCCGTGCTCATGCGGCGCCGGAAGTCGCCGTCGGTGAAGACGCCCACGAGCTTCCCGCGCCGGTCCACGACGGCGAGGCTGCCGGACTTCGCCTTGGTCATCACCATGAGCGCTTCGCGAACCGCCAACGTCTGCGGGGCGACGGCATTGCGCTCGCCGGTGCGCATGATGTCGCGCACCTGCACGAGCAGCGCGCGGCCGATCGCGCCAGACGGATGATAGCGGGCAAAGTCCTTTTGCGTGAAGCCGCGCGCCTCCAGCACGGCCATCGCGAGCGCGTCGCCCATGACGAGCATCGCGGTAGTGCTGGCGGTGGGTGCGAGATTGAACGGGCAGGCCTCCTTCGGCACGCGGACGTTGAGCACCACGTCGCTGTGGCGCGCGATGGTGGACTTGGGATTGCCGGTGAACGCGACGAGCTTCACGGCGAAGCGCTTGAGCGCGGGAAGCAAGTTGACCAGTTCCTCCGACTCGCCGGAGTAGCTCAAGGCCAGCACAAGATCGCCGTCGTTGACAATGCCGAGGTCGCCGTGGAGCGCGTCCACGCTGCTCAGGACGACGCTGGTGGAACCGGTGCTAGTGAGCGTGGCGGCGAGCTTCGCGCCGATATTGCCGGACTTGCCGATGCCGACGATGACGAGCTTGCCCCGCCGCTTGAGTGTCTCGACGGTGAGTTCGACCGCGCGATCAAAGGCATCGTCGAGCTGCGCGCGAACGGCGCGGAGCGCAGCGAGCTCGATGTCAAAGACGCGACGGGCGTGGGCGAGGTGGCTCATGAACGTCGCGAAGAATGAATGACAAAGGCAATGCGAGGCAATCAGAACCGACGTCCTCCGGCGGTTCTGTGTGAGCGCCGGACGGAGGTCACAGACCACTGCTAAAGTGCGACCTCATCCCAACCCCACCAGCTTGCCGCCTTGATACGTCAGAAAAGCCATCCCCCACGCGAGCGCACCCATGTAGAGGAACTGGAAGAGCGGCCACTTCCAAGAATTTGTCTCGCGGCGAACGACGGCGATGGTGCTGACACATTGCAGCGCGAAGACGTAGAAGACCATCAGCGTCACGCCCACCAGCGGCGAGTAAGCGGGCGTGCCGTCGTCGCGCTTCTCGTCCTGCATGACCTTGGCGAGGCTCGTGGTCGCGGCGGTGTCCTTGGTGTCGGTCTCGCCGACGTTATAGACCACGGACATGGTGCTCACGAAGACCTCGCGCGCCGCGAAGCTGGCTACGATGCCGATACCCATCTTCCAGTCGAAGCCCAGCGGCGCGATGGCGGGTTCAATCAAGTGACCAAGCCGGCCGGCGAAGGAGTGGCGGAGTTTTGCGCCTTGTTCTTCCTTACTTAAGTCTTCGAGCTTCTCACGCAGTTCCTTGGCTAGGGTGTTGGTTGTGGCGGTCGGTTGCCCTAGAGAATGCTTCGCTATCTCCGCCCTGACCTCCGTCACCTCGTTTGTGTCCTTTGCCCGCTTGAGAATGGACTGCGCAACTTCATCCTGCCTGTCGGCGAACTTGATGAGCATGTCTCTGTCCTTCGGATACGTCGCCAAAAACCACAGCACGATGTTGATGCCCAGAATCACCGTGCCGGCGCGGCGGAGGAAGAGCTTCGAGCGGTCCCACATGTGACGCAGGATGGTCGTGGCCACTGGACGCTTGTAGGGTGGCAGCTCCATGATGAGCATCGGCGTCTCGCCCTTGAGCAGCGTCTTCTTGAACACCCACGCCATTACCAGCGCCATCACCGTGCCGAGCAGATACATCGCGAGCAGGGTCAAACCTTGGAGTCCCACCACGCCGCCGAGCTTCCGCTCCGGCACGCACGCCGCGATGAGCACAGCATACACCGGCAGCCGCGCGGAGCAGCTCATCAGCGGCGCGACGAGGATGGTCACGAGCCGGTCCTTCGGCGTCTCGATGGTGCGCGTGGCCATGATGCCGGGAATGGCGCAGGCGTAGGAACTCAGCATCGGGATGAAGCTCTTGCCGTGCAGGCCGACCTTGCTCATCAGGCGGTCCATGAGGAAGGCCGCGCGCGCCATGTAGCCGGTGTCTTCCAGAAGGCTGATGAACAGGAAGAGCAGCAGAATCTGCGGCAGGAAGACTACAACTGCGCCGACACCCTTTATAACGCCGTTGACGAGCAGGTCGTTGAGGTCGCCGGGAGCCATGAGGCCGCCGACCCAGCCACCGAAGCTGTCAAGCGTGCCCGACAGGAAGTCCATGGGAATCTTCGCGAAGGTGAAGATGCTCTGAAACATCAGCGCCATCAGCCCGACGAAGATGGCGATGCCCCAGAACTTGTGCGTGAAGATCCGATCGAGCCGGTCGCTCGAGGTCTCGTGCGTCAAGGCCACCTCAGTGACGCTCGCGGCGATGATGTCCGCGATCCGGGCGTAGCGGGCCTCGATGGCGGCGGTGCGCCAGTCCACGCCGAGGGCTTCGAGCCGGGCACGGGCGGCGGTGACGGCGGCGGAAAGCTCGGCGGGGTAATGCGCCGCGCCACTAGCGAGTGCCTTCTCATCCGACAACAACAAGAGCGCCTCGGCCTGCGGCGAAGTCCAGCGCTGCGGGAAGGCTTTGACCAAAGC
The DNA here is from genome assembly GCA_009922615.1 of Pseudomonadota bacterium. Lineage (GTDB taxonomy): Bacteria > Verrucomicrobiota > Verrucomicrobiia > Limisphaerales > SXTU01 > SXTU01. The sequence continues at coordinate 35,520 of RFVF01000021.1, read as the reverse complement.
GGCGGCGAGGGTGGATAGCTCACTGGCAAACGCGGCAGACGAAGCAGCGAATAGTGGGGCAACCGTCCCGGCTGCCCCAGTCGTAGCGCGCGGGCGGCCCAGCGTCGCGGTGATTTCTTTCGTCAGCGCGGCGACGCCTTCGCCCTCGCTCGCGACCAGTGGGAGGACAGGCACGCCGAGTTCCTTCGCCAGCGCGGCGGCGTTGACGGTGTGGCCGTTCTGCTCGGCCACGTCGGTCATGTTCAGCGCGAGAATCGTCGGGTAGCCCAGCTCGATGACCTGCGTGGCGTAGTAGAGGTTGCGCTCCAGATTCGAGGCGTCCACGACCACCACGACCAGCGACGGCGCAGGCACGTCGGCGAGCCGGTGGTAGAGGATGTCGCGCGAGACCTCCTCATCGAGCGACTTGGGGCTGAGGCTGTAAGTGCCGGGCAAGTCGAGGATGGTGATGCCGTCCGCGCCCTTGAGCGCACCTTCCTTGCGCTCGACGGTGACGCCCGCGTAGTTGCCGACCTTGGCGCGCAAGCCGGTCAGCGCGTTGAACAGCGTGGTCTTGCCGCAGTTCGGGTTGCCGGTCAGGGCGACGAAGAGTTGAGGCGAAGCCGACATCAAGAAGAGGGGGAAGGTTGTTTTTTTTGCGCTCGTTTTAAGGCTCCTTCCGCGACACGCCGGACGTATGGATCAGGGTCGCCTTTCGCGGTCAACAATGCCTTCTCGGCTAACTCGGATTTCTCCGCGAATGCGGCCATTGCAAAGGCAGCCTTCTGCCGCGCTCCTAGCCCGTTGGTTGGAGCGATGAAGGGGAGTATGGCTAGCACACACCGCTCAGGTTCGGAGCCAACCATGCCGAGCGCGATGAGCGCGTGCGCGTGAATCACTGGATGCGTGTTCGTCAGCGCATTCAGCAACAGGGGGATCGCCGGCCGCCCATTTGTTCCCAGCGCACCGACCAGCATCGCCTGCTGGTAAAACACGTCGATGTCGTTGGTGCGGTTGAGCGGCTCGAACAATGGCGGGAGCGGATCGTGACGTATGAGTGCCAGAGCCGCTGCCGCCGCGCCTCTACAATGCCACGACGAATTCAAATCGTGCTTGTTGGTCAAGGCGATCAACTGCGGGATGGCGTTGGTCGCCAGGTCACCCATCCGCCCCAAATCGTGGGCTGCACGGCTGCGAGGGTCGGTGATTCCTTGTTGGTAACTGACGATCAGCGGAATTCTGTTCTGATACTTGAGGCTTAACCCAGCAAGAAACTCAGACGGCTCCCATTCCAATCGGCGCTTCAATATTGGCACGGCACGTTCGTGCATAGCCTTCAAGGCTTCCGATCGCAATTCATCCTCTGAAGGCGACCCCGGGTAAAAGGACAACCATTCCCGCAAGGTTTTGCCTTTGTGCCTTGGTTCCCAAGGTTCAAACACCACCAAGGCAATCAATGCCGCGAAGGCGAGACCGGCGATGGCGATCTTCTTTGCCTTCATGGCTTTCGCACCAAAATCAGCTCCGCCTCATGCTTGCGCAGCGTGAGGTTGTAGCCGCGCACCTTGATTTCCACGGGGTCGCCAAGTGGGGCGAAGCGCACCAACTCGACCTGCGTGCCGACGAGCAGGCCCATCTCCATCAGCCGGGACTTGTCGGCGGGCGGGACGTTGATGGCCGCGACCTTGGCGGTGGCACCGAGGGCGAGGGATGTGAGGGGTTGTGGCGAGTTTTCCGGCATGGCGGAGCGGGGTTGAGATTATGGGACGGTGACGGCGCGGGCTTGCGGCGGCTTGCGATTTGTTTCCGGTGGTTTGCGCCGGTCAGGTCGACTTGGGCTTGGTGCCGGGCGCGGGGATTTGCTCGACCATGATGGTCTTGGCGAGCTGGGAGCTGATGCCGAGGCGGGCGTTGCAGACCTGGCAGATGATGTTGGTGTGCTTCATCAGCAGGCGGATGCGTTGCTCTTCGCAGAAGCCCATCTCGCGCAGGCGGGCGGTAACCTCGGAGGAGCCGTTGAGCTGCTTGATGCGGACGGACATGCCGGGCAGGACGGAGTCGAGTGCGCAAAGCTCGGGCTTGGGGCATTCCCCGGGCGGCTGGCTGGGCGATTCGTTTCCGCTGGTCACGGTGCGGTCAGTTAAGGCGAGTTAGGACTGCGATTCAAGGGCCGCGATTCAGGAGCCGCCTTTGCCTGCGGGCGCGAGGAGCATGGCGCAATTCCAAGTGAGAAACTCCCGCACAACCGGCAGATGCACCAGAAAGGCGAACTCCGGGTAGTAGCGCGGCGCGAGGCGTTCAATGCGGAGCGCGGGGTTCGCGCGCAGCGTGCGCAAGGTCTGGCCGATGGAGGTGTAGAAGAGGTTTTGCCCCGGTGTGTGCATCCGCGTCTTGCCGGTCACGCGCTCCCACACGCGCACGCCGCGCTCCACGCCGAGGTAGTGGAACGGCGAGAACTCGTGCCCGCCCCACGGCGAGAGCCAGTTGGTCCAACTCAAGTAGCAACGCCCGCCGGGCCTGATGAGCAGCGGCAGCGCGGCGAGCAGGCGGTCGGGACGCGGAAGGTGCTCGAGGACGTTGGAGCAGATGACCAAGTCGTATTGGCCGAGCGTGGCGAAGTCGTCACGGTCGATGTTGAACTTCTTGAATGGCAGATGCGCGTTTTCCGGCAACACGTAGCTGTCGTCGTCGGACAAGGTGACTTGCGCGCCGGTCTTCGCGACTTCGCCGCCCACGTCGCCAAAGCCGCAGCCGAGATCGAGCACGGTAGTCGTCGGCGAAAACTTCACCCCGTTCCGCTGCATCCAGCCGATGGCGTCGCGCGCTTGGAGTTGGTAAAATTCCGGACTGCCGCCCTTCGCCTTCAGGAAGCCGTATATCAGCTGGTGGATAATCATTCGCCGGGCCGGGACATTGGCGGACGAGCGGAGGCCGGGCGAGAAAAAATCCGGGTTTGAATCGACGACAAACGACAAATCCATGCTTGCAATGAAACTTCGCTTGGCTAGCTTCCCGCTTCCGCTTAGGCCGAAGTGCCGACGGAACAACGTCCGAATCCAGACTCTTTATGGCCAACGTAACCGAAATCCGCAAAGGCATGGCGATCCGTCAAGGTAGCGAAGTTGTCGTCGTAACCGATGTCACCCACCGCACGCCGGGCAACCTCCGCGCTTTCGTCCAGATCGGCATGCGCAGCATCAAGACCGGCAAGACCTCCGAGCTGCGCTTCGCCTCCGGCGAAAAAGTCGAGGTCGTCCCCATGATGACCACCAAGATGGAGTTCAGCTACAAGGACGGCGAGGACTACGTCTTCACCAATCCGGAAAACTACGAGACCGTCACCCTTCCCGCCGAACTCGTCGGTGACTGCAAAAACTACCTCGTCGAGAACGGTGGCGTGACCATGATCTTCGTCGAGGACAAGGCCGTTTCCGTCGAGCTTCCCTCCAGTGTGATTCTCACCGTGGCCGACGCGCCCGAAGGCATCCGCGGCGACAGCGCGAACAACATGCAGAAGCCCGCCACCCTCGAGACCGGCGTCGCGATCCAAGTGCCCCTCTTCATCAAGACCGGCGAAAAGATCAAGGTGGACACGCGCACCGGTAAATACATGGAACGCGCCTGATCCCAGTGCCCGAGCTTGCGCTCGCGACAACCGTCGGCGGTTCATTTGCCTCTCGTTTCGCGCACGATTCCCAGCGGCGGCAGCGCGGACGGGGCACGCGGCGTCGTCGTTTCGACAAAATACCGGCGGTAATCCTCATCGGCGACGGGCTGATACGCTTGCCCCAGCAACTTGCTCAAGGTCTCGGCCAGCTCGGCACGTAGCCCTCGCGGCACATACCATCGGTCGTTGGCGAGCAAGGCCATTCCGGTTGCCCGGTCGCCCACCGTGCTGAGATAGCGCAATCCCGCGATCCGAACAAAGTCTTCGTCGAAAGTCGGCCCCGCTCCGGGCACCGGCGGCACCACAGGAGTCGTGACCATCTGGATCGCCCGCGGGATGGCCACCTTGTCCCGCGCCTCGGTCAGCACGACGAAAGCTGCCTCGCGGGCCCTCGGCAGGTTGTTCGTGAGCACAATCTGCTGAAGCACCTGTCGCATCGGCGGCAGCGCCTGCTTGTCGCCCGTTTTGCCGAGCGCGAGGACGAGGGAAACCTTGAACACCTCGTCCGTCGTTCCGAGTTGCGCGATCATCGCCGGCACGGCCTCGGTGCTCTTAAATTCACCGAGCGCCCACGCCGCGCGTTCCAGCACCACGGAGCTGCGCGTCTTGAAGGCGGCAATCAACGGTGCTTTGGAGGCAGGATTCCGCAACTGCCCAAGCGCGTGCGCCGCATTTCTCGCCACCAAGTCCGCCGGATCGCCCAGCAACGGATGCAATGTCCCGGCCAGTTCCGAATCGCCCCACGCACCGAGGGCAGCGGCGGCCGACGCGCGTGTCACCCCACGGTCATGCTTCAGCAGGCGCACCAACGCATCACGCGACGGTGCGTCGTGCAGTGCCGCCAGTGCAAGCCCCGCCACTTGGCGCACCTGTGAACTCGGATCCGTCTCCAACCGCCGCACCATACCGGCCAGCAGCTCGGGACGCGGAACCCGATCGACCATTGAAGCCAGCGCTTCGCACGCCGCCAGACGCAGTCCTTCGTCCGGGTCGTTCAAACGGACGAACAGATCGCTGCCTGCGGCAACAATCTGGCCTCGTTGAATCGCGCGTGCTGCCTCCTCTTGCACCACGGCTTCGGGTCGGCGGAGCAGCGCGATCAGCGTGCTGGCTTCCCGACGCGCGGTATCCGCATCCAGACCACGAAGCGCGTGAATCACCGCGAGCGTGTTGGTGCCGCGCAGCGCTTCCGGCAAATTGGTTGGCGTCAGCGTCGGCGCGCGACGTGGCTGCGCGCCGTCGCGGATGATGGCGAGTGCTTCGAGCGCTCGCTCGCGAACAACCGGGTCTGGTTCCTTGAGCGCCGCGCGAAGCATTTCGACCGTGGCCGCATCCTTGACCGGATGCACGATGAGCGGCTCCCAGGCTTGATTCGTTGCGGCACCCGGTTGAGTCGCCGCATTGAGCGACATCCCCAGCGAGGCGATCGCCAGCCAGCTCGCCGCGCGGCACATGAAGTTGGACGATTTCATCTTTGCGGTGCCAGCAGCCAGCGTAGGCGGGTGAACGCAACGATTAGAAATAAGCCGGACGCTCCCAGTGACATCGCGGCGTGGCGTTGCCAAAGCACACCGAGGTCATCGAACACGCCGCGCGTAAGCACCTGCAAAGTGGAGGCAAACGGGTTCATCACCAAGATCATCTCGCGCAGCCGTAACGAAAGCTGGTCCGCCGTCAACAGCGGCAGCAGCGTGGCGATCGCCACGAGAAACGTGACGGCGTAAGCCAGCGCCGTCGCCACCGGCGTGCGCGGGGCCAGCGCAGACGCGCACAGGCCAGCGGACAGCGCGAAGAGCGTCGTCGTGCCGATGACCGCCCACGCGTGGAGGATTTCGCGCAGCGTGTTGATCTCGAGGTAGTGGATGGCAAACCAACCCGGCGCTGTCCCGAGGAGCAGGAAAGCCACGAAGAGCAGCGCGACGCCGACCTTCCCGACAAGAAAGGAAAACGCTCCGAGCCGCGACATCCGCAGCAGTTCAAGGTTCCCTCGCTCGCGTTCCTGCGTGATCGCCCCGGCCGTGAGTGAGGGCACAATCAACACGATCAACCCCAGTTGAAACACCAGCGCCACGGAGCGGATGAGATTCGGCGTCGGGCCCACGAGGTTGCCCACCGCGCCAATCATCATGAGCATGGACAGCCCGAAGCACGCAGCGGCGATGCGGAAAATCCACTGACCGCCGCCGAACGCACGGCTGCGCAGCTCCTTCGCAAACATCGGGTTCAACCAGTCGGGAATGCACTGCCGCCGGCGCATCGGGTCCACGAGATAAAAGGGAAAACTCAGCCGCCGCCGGGACAGTTCCTCCGTGCCTTGTAGTGTCCCCGAAGTGCGCGCGGCGTCCCGTCGGCTACCACCACGCACCCGCAGAACCAGAAATCCCACCATGATCATGGAAGCGACCGCACAATAAATCAGATAGGCTCGCCAGGCTCCGGCCGGCTCGAACGCCGGCAGAATCACCGAGGCCATTGCGCCGAGCGGACTGAAGGCACGCGCGTGCTGGATGAACTGCGCCGCCCAGATTTTTTGTTCGAGCAACAACCCCGGCACCCACGGGCCGGCGGTGAACAGCAGCAACAGCACATAGGTGACCACTAGCGCGAGGTGCGAATTCCGCGCCACCGCGCTGACTGACAGCCCAAGCAGCCCGAAAATCACGCTGCTTGCCGCCGTGATGAGATAGATCGCCGCCGCCTCACGGATCGAAACCGCGCCAAGGAAGAAGCACGCCGCGAAGATCGGCACCGACAGCAGCACGAAAAGCAGCAGCACGCTGATGGACGAGCAGAGCTTGCCCGCGACAATTTCCCAGGGCCGCAGCAACGTGGCAAACAACAGGTCGTAGGTGTTGTGCTCCCGCTCCGAGGTGATGGCCGTCGCCGCAAACGCCGGCGCGTAGAGAATTACCAGCAGCAGTTGCGCGACGCCGCAGACCAGCAGCAGCGAGCGAGAGGCCCGCGCCGTAGCCGAGTAAACCCCCTCCTGCGGCCACATCCACCACACGAGCGTGGCCAGCACGCCGAGGTAGAGCGCGGCCAGGGCCAGCGCCAGCGGCGAACGCAATGCGCTCTTCACCTCGCGGAGCAGAACAGGATTACTCAGCATCGTCACTCCTCCGGGTGCCGGCCTTCGCCTGCTTGGTGACCTTCAGGTAGAGATTTTCCAAATCGAGCGGAGCCTCGCGATACCACAACACCCCGACGCCCTGCTGGACGAGCAAGCCCAGCAGCCCGGCGATCTCGTCATCTTCACCGGCAAAGGACAGCCGCAGCAAGCGCCCCAGCGTCTCGGTCACTTCCAGTTTCGGAGCGGGAAATTGCGCGGCGAGCAACGCACCGGCCTGCGCCGGGTCCCCGAGGACTTCGATCTCAATCAAGCGCCGCTGCTCGACTTGTCGCAGCACCGCCTCCATGCGGTCGCATAGCAGCAGCCGCGCCTGTTCGAGGATGCCGATGCGGTCGCAGACTGACGCCAGCTCAGGCAGGATGTGCGAGGAGACGAGAATCGTTTTTCCAAACTGCTTGAGGTGCTTGAGCAATTCGCGCATCTCGATGCGGGCGCGTGGATCAAGGCCGGATGTCGGTTCATCGAGGAAGAGCACTTTGGGATCGTGAATCAACGCGCGGGCGATGCCGACACGCTGCTGCATCCCGCGCGAGAGCGAGTCTACGAAGTAATCGCGCATCACTTCCGTGCCGGTGACGTGCAGCACTTCCTCAATGCGCGGCTGCCGGACCGCGTGGGAAAGTCGGTATGCCGCGCCAAAAAAATCCAGGTATTCCCACACGCGCATCCCGTGATACACACCGAAGATGTCCGGCATGTAGCCAACCACCCGCTTGGCCTCCTGTGGATACCGCACCACGTCCACGTCCGCGACCGTTGCGCTGCCGCTCGTGGGCCGCATCAAGCCGGAGAGGATGCGGATGGTCGTGCTCTTGCCTGCGCCGTTGGGGCCGATGTAGCCGAAGATTTCGCCCGCCTCGATGGTGAGCGTGAGGTGGTCCAGCGCGAGGACATCGCCGTAAATTTTGGTGAGCGCGTCGGTGACGATCATGGCGTGGTGGCCTTCAATTCGAGGTCGAGGTTGCGAAGCTGCCAGGTGTGAAGGTTTTGATTCATCGTGTGATCAAGGCGTTTGCCTTCGGCGGAGTGCGCAACATCCACCGCCACGATGATGGTGCGCCCGCCCGCCCGCAGGAAGCGTCCGGGATCAGTCACGCGCAACGGCGGTGTCGCAGCGAGCTTTTGCATGCGTGGCAGCAGCTTCGCCACTTCGCCCTGCACGACGAAGTCGCCCGGGGCGAGGTAAAATTCCGGCTGGAACGCCGCGCCGCGAAACTCAAAGTGAACGGCCAATTCCTGCGCGTTCACCGCCGGGCAGCCCGCCGGCAGGCTAAACTCGACCAAGATCTGTCCCGGCCGGCCACCGGCGAAGCAGCCTTCGGCACGCTCAAACGAATACGCGTCGAGATTCCGAAGCTGCAGTGGCATCACGCCTGTCGGCAGCAGCAGCGTCGGGCCGGCGTATTCGACACTGCCCTCGATGGCTACCAACCCAACCGCACGTCGCGCCACCGACGGTTCTATCGCCGCCAGTGGAAATGCCGGGGCATCGCTCCAACTGAACAACACCGGCTGCGGCTCCCGCCCACGCAGCAATTTTTGGAACCGCCGCTCGTCGTAGCTCACCGCCAGCTCACCGGTATAAATTGGCGTGGGAAAAAACGCCTCCCGCAATCGCTCGCGCTCGCGTTGCCGTGCGGAACGCAGCAGCTCCGTAGCGTCGGTCAACGCGTTCACCCGCACGCCGGACTTTTCGAGCTGCACGCCGGGGCGCACATCGCCGAGCGGCACGATGAAACGGTTGAACTTCACGAACGCCCCGGACAGCGCGGCCTCCGCACGGTTCGAGAGCACCAGCGACAAACCATCCGCGCCGACGCGTAATTGTAACGCGGGCGCCCGCAGCGCCGCCTGCGGCGCACGGCCGATGAACGTGCGCAGATCATCGGCACGCACGGCGAGATTGCTCAATGACAGCCGGGCCTCGTAATCCAATCGCAGCAGTTCCGGCGGCGTCAGAGCGCTGCGGCCCGGCGAGAGCGAGACCTGGTCCGAGGCCGTCTGCAAATCGAACGTTCGTTCCGTTGGCGAAAACAACCCGAGTGCGGCCTGCACCCGTGCCGTATCTTCGCCGCTGCGCGCGGTGGCGACGTAAACTTCGTTGAGGAACGGCTCGGGTGCGGCCTTCCATCGGGCGGCTTGCCAGACTGCGCCGCCGCCCAAAAAAAGTGCCAGCCCCGCCGCCACTAACCAGCCCCGCTCCGGCCGTGCGGTGAAGCGAAACCCGCCGAGCACCAAGAGCAGCGCACCGCTGACGCCGCCGAGATACAGCAGCACGTTTCGTCGCGAGAGCACCTTGATGCCCGAGAGGCTGGCGAGCACGCGCTCCGTTTGCGGCGCGCGCGTGAGCAGGCGGTCCGCGTGATGCAGAAACTGCGGTGCGCCCCCGAGCAACTCACGCCACCACTCCTTCGCCCCCGGCCACACGTGGAACTCCTCGCTGCCGGCGTCGAAGGCCAGCATCGTTACCCGCCCGGCCCCTGCGGTGTGCGTGAGTGCCCAAGGCCGCTCGCGCGTGCCGGCCAGCGCCTCCCCGCGTTCGGCAACCAACCGCGCCATGTTGACTCCGTTGGTGAAGATGAAATCCCCCGCAACGAACGGCAGGGTCTCCACCCGCTGCGTCGAGACGAACGTCCCCGGCATCAACGCCGCCAAATTCGAACCGATCCCCGCCGCCGCGCTGGGCAGCACGATCAAATGGCCGCCCATCGTGACGAAGTCTTGCAGCGCGTGCTGTTGCAGCGGCGAGAGCTCCGTCTCGGCCAACCCACCCAGCACGAGCGCATCGAACCCGCGCAGTTCCAGCGGCCTCCGCGGCAGGTTCTTCGGTAACGTCTGGGCACGGGCGAAGACTCGCTTCTCCGGTCCGATGGTCATGTCCCGCAGCCCGCGATAGCCGGAGAAGCCTGCGTCCGCGATCAGCAGAAAGAACGCATCCTCGGAAATCTGGCTACCGATGCTCTCTTGCTGGCTCCACGTCTGCGCCGTGCCATCCGTCAATCGCACGTTCACCACGCGATCGAACCGGTTGGCGGCTTGTGGCGGACGCAAATCTGGCAAGATGGGGAAGTCAAATTGCCGGATAGATTGCGCCGGCAGAAAAACCGGGCGCGTGAACTGCACCCGTTGCTTGCTCAACGCCCCTTCCGTCTCCGCAACCAGCAAGCCCGTGCGCGCCGGGCCCGGGTTCTCAATGTCCACGACCAACTGAGTCCAGTGACGGTTGCGAAACTGCCCGCTGAAGCCGGTTTGCGCGCCGCGTATCCGGGGTGCGTCGCCCTGGGCCAACGCAAACGTGGCCGAAGCCAGCGCAAGGACGAAGACGATCAGGCGGAACACGGCGGCGTTATAGAGCGCGGGAAGGAATTAACAACTCTGTTTACTCCTCCGCCAGCAGCCGGATTTGCGGCAACTGCGCCTTGGCCAGCTCGGTGCGCCATGGTTTCGTCTGTTCGCGAGGCAGCTTGCCGAACGTCGCGTGCGCCAACGGAGCCACGGCGGCATTCTTCGTTTGCGCAAGAAAACTGGTGAAGGCGCGCCACTCGGTGTCGTTGAGCTTGCCGAGACTGGCGGCGAAGTAGGCGCTGTCGTGTCGTGCGCGGGCTTCCATGTCCTGCACGGTGCGGAGCTCGCCTTGCGCGAGGCGGCGTTGCGCGGGCGTGAGGCTGAAGGCCATGCCGCCGTAGAGCGTGTTCAATACGGACTTGCGACCGCTGTGCAGTTCGGTGAGTCGACGCAGGGCGTGGGCGTAGAGCTCCAGCGACGCCGCAAAGTCCGCTGGCGTTCCGAGTCGGCGCAGGACGGAGATGGCGAGCAATTTCTCCGTGCCTCCCGCGAGATACTCGGTGACGGCAGGCGCGGCGACAGGGTCGCCAATTTCTCCGAGGGCCACGAGCGCGGCGCGAATGCACTCGACGTTCGACTCCTTCAGGCCTTTCTCCACGAGCGGGCGGTGGGCCTTGTTCTTCGCGAGGCCGAGCACGCGGTAACCCACGCGCCGGAGCACGTCGAGGTCGCTCTGCGCCATCTGCACACCTAGCGGCGCGAAGCTCGCGTCCATGAAAGGCCCGGCGGCCTCGACCACGGTGGTGAGCAGCTCCGTGTCCGTGACTTTGTTGTCGAGCGCCACACGCAGGACGGTCTGCGCGGTCTCGGTGTCTACGATGTTGTCCCGCGCACTGCGGAGGCGCTTGGCCAGCTCCGGTGCGGCTAGGCTGGAGGCGTCTAGCATCAAGTCGTCAGGCAGCACTTTCTTCTTATCGAGGGCGCGCTTGGCAAGGGTCTTGGTGCTGACGGCTTCGGAGCCCTTCGCCAGATACGCAAGGCACGCGGCGAGCACGCGCGGCCACTCGGGGGATTGCCAGTAGGGCAAGGTGCCTTTCGCCGGCTCGCCATGCGGATTCGCCAGCACCACGACCACGCGGCCTGCGCCACACGTCCCGGCGACAATGGCCGGATGCGGCCCCGCCTTCGCCAGCACCTCCGCACCGGCCTTCACCGGCGACTGGTCCACTTGGAACGCCACGCCTGCGCGGACCCAGTCCACTTTCGGAAAGAAGTCTGTTCGCGCGATGGTCAGCGCAAAGCCCGCCGCATTCGTCGCAAGGTTGCCTTGCTTGGTAATAGTCACCGGCAGCAATTCAGCCAGCGACGTATTCCGGTCCGCACCCTGCGAGAGGTTGAACCAGCCGCCCATCACGAGCAGCCCACCCCCGGCGCGCACGAAGTCCGCGATCATCGTGCGTCGCAACGCGCCGAGGTCGGCGGCCTGCACGTTGTCGAGCACGAGCACGTCGTTCTCGAAGAGCGCGTCGTAGCTGTCGGGGAAATCCTCCATCGAGCCGCCGGGGCCGAGGCGGAAGCCCACGCGGTCCACCCACGACGGCGTGTAGTTGCCGCCGCCCGCGAGCTGGAGCGCGATGTCCACCGGGTTCAGCCACGCGAACGCGCCACGCGCGTGGTGAACGTCCACGACGCCGTTGCGCCGCAGCGCAGGTGACGCGGGCCGGGTGAAGTTCTTGAAGTGCTGCGCGAGCACGGCGGGGTCGGCGTTCGCATCGAGGTCCGTGGCGGCGGGCGACGCGGCAACGGGAGTGCCGATGCTGGCCTTGGACTTCTCGGCGGCGAGCTTGGCTTCGTGTTCTTTCTTCTGCTTCTCCTCGGCGAAGTGCTTGGTGGCGTCCTCGACGGGCGTCGTGAGCGGGTAATTGGCTCCGCCCGAAAACTCTAGGACCACGATGCTCCACAGCTTCACCTCGGGCAGGACGAGCGTCGCAGTTGTGCCGTCGGTCTTCGGCGTGAGTGCGTGATGCCCTTCCACCAAGTCGGGCGAGACGTGGAACGCACGCGCGAGCTGCGCACCGGCTGGCAGCTTGACGCTGACCGTCACATTCGAGAGCCATGTCGGCGGCGTCTGCACGCGCTGCGCGTAGTGGCGGTAGCCGGGGAAGTTGAGCAGGTGCAACAGAACTTGCTGGCGGCCGTCGGTGAGCTTGCGCAACCAAGTGCTCTGATCGAACCACACCGCTGCGTTCGTCGGCGAACCCGGCGCGAGCGTGACGGCCAAGTGCTGCGCCTCGTTCGCGACCATCGCCGTGTCGTCCCACACGAACGCCGAGTAGCGCGTGAGGAACTTCGGCAACGTGCCGAACGCGTAGTCGCCCGGCGACGTGAGGTAGGTGTAGCGCTGGCCGGCGGCGAGGCCGCTCAATACGTTCCACGTCACGTCCTGCCGGCTGCCCATGTCGAACGTGATGAAGAGCGGCAGCCCGCCGATGCGTTTAACGTAATCCGCCTCGCGGCAGATGCCCTCGTAGAAGGTCCGCATCGAGCCGTCGGTCCAGCGGCTGTGACCGCGCACCGACTCGTCCATGATGAGGCCGTGGGCCTTGGCGATGTCGTGGAAGTCGCTCTGGTCCGGCGGGAGGAAAAGCTTCGAGCCGCAGTTGGCAAAGGCGGAGTTGTAGCCGTGGACATAGCCGGGGCGCTTGGCGTTGATGCGGTCAATGCAGCGGCGTTGGTTCTCGACGAAGTGCCCGTCCCAGCGCACGCCATCCCAGCCGAATATTTCCGCGCTGCGCACCAACTCGTCCGCGCCGAAGTCCACGGCGGGGTTGAAGTCAAAGCGCGTCCAGAGGCTCGCCCAATGCCGCCAGCCGCCGTCGGAGGGGCGGTTGAAGTTGTAATCATTCTCCAGCATCCGCTCCAACAGGAAGGTGCTCATCTGCTCCGTGGCTGGGCCGGTCGCGAAGCTGTGCCCGAAAAACTCCGGGTGCTGTTGATACGTGAGGAAGCCACTGATGCCCGCCGCGCAGGCCTTGCCGTAAGTGATCGCCTTGATGCCGCGCCGGTGCGCCTCGGCGAGTTGCAGCTTCATGCCCGCGACGCTGCCGGGATACTGCGTCTGTCCGGAGACGAATTCCTCCGTCTTCGGCGTGAGGTCCGAGTAATCGCACGGTGCCCAGGCGAAGCACTCGAAGTAGTTGGCGTAGGCGCGGACGTTGGCAGCCATCGTCTCGGCGGCGCGCTCGGGCGTGAGGTTGCGCGTGCTCTGGCCGACGTGCCGTCCGGTGATGCCGACGCGATAGACGTTTTTGCTGACCCCGAAGAACTCGCTGCTGGAGTGAACTTCCGTTCCGCCCGCGACCAGCACACCGCGCAGCTCGTGGCCGAACTCGGCATTGCCCAACTTGAATTGAAACGGCAACTCCTTCCGCTCGCCGGGCGCGAGCTGGACGTTCGCCGTGAACACCTCGCGCGCCGCGTCCAGCTCCGTGAGGACCTCCGCGCGGAAGGTGAACGCGCCGCCCGCCGCACCGCCGAGCAACTCAGCCTGCGCGCTCACGGTGTCGCCGGGGGCGTAGTGAATCTTATCCACCGCGACGCTCGCCACGGCCACGGGCGCGGCGCGCAGGAGCGTCAGCTCGACTCGGTCGCAGGCGACGCGGAGGTCGGTGGGCTTGAGCGACTCGGCGCTCTTCGCGCCTTCGAGCAGCTCGGAGAGTTCGTCGCGGTTGGCGTCGGCCTTCTTCTGCTTGCCGCTGGTCGACTCGTCAATGTCCAGCGCGGCAGCGACGCCCTTCTCCGCGTCGCCCGGGCTGGCACGCATCTGGTCGAAGCCGCTCTTGCCCGCCGCATCCAGCGTAATAGACACCTTGCCGCCGGGGTGGAAGAAGCGGAGTTGAAACGGACGAAAGCCAGGCCGCGCATCAAGCTGCGCCTGGTCAATCACCCGCGCCGCGCCATCCGCCTTGAACGTGACCGCCAGTGTGTGCAGCAAGCTCGCTGGCACTGCTTCGATCCACGCCGTCGCAAGGTAATCGCCCGCCGGCAAATCCTTCCCAAACTCAAACACCCGCCCGACCGCCGGCAGCATTGCGATGACGGACTTCTTCCCGGAGGCGCGCGCGTCGGCATAAACGGCGGCGGTCTTGGGCTTGTGGTCTTCGGCTTCGAGGAGCTGGGGTTTCTCAGCGGCGGAGAGCGTGAGAGCGTTGAAGACGAGAGTGCCGAGTAGGAGACGCGCGAGCATGGGTTTGTTCGTGGGGATTGGGGTGCGGAAGTTGACCACTAGTCTGGGTTCCGGCGGCGTTTCCATTCCTGCCAGAACAACGGATAAGCTTGTTCATCCTCGGGGCTGCAAGGCTGCTTTGGCACACTGACTTCGTAAAACTCTTCAACCGCATCGGCGAATCCAAAGACCGCACGTTGCCACTCCCCGGAGGTCACGGCCAGGCAACGACCAGTTGCGTCTTTGATTTTGATTTCGTCACCTATATGCAGGACTGCAAAGTCGGCACCAATCCCACAGCCAAGGATGAGGACTTCTAGTTCCCCCGGTTCCTGACACGTCACTTGTCCGCAGCAGGGGAATAGTTGACGGCCTGACGCACCGGGAGCGTGGTCGCGTTCCAGAGTTCGGAGCAAGCGGAGCGCCGCTGCGCTCACGGTCCAGTCACCATCTTCCGGACGGATGAGGACTTCGTCATCAACGCGAAAATCCACCGGCGAGTGTGCACACAGGTCGTAGGGGTCGTCTCCCTCATCCTTGATCCAATGAAGGCGAGTTGGCTGAAGCAGAATCACAAGAACAGCTACAAGATGCTAGGCCCAGCTTTCAGACTCACTTCAAATCATTCAACAAGTCCTCCACCGACTTGTCCTTTTTCTTCGCGGTGGGGTCGAGGGCGGCGAGGCGTTCGGAGTGGAAGCGGACGTGGCCCCAGAGTTCGGGATGCAGCTCGGCTTCGCTCGGGGCGTCGGCGGTGATCTGCGTGGCCTTGTTGGCCCAATACTCGCGGCGCAGGACTTCCGTGCCATTGGGGCCGCTGACCAGGATGCCCCAGTCCATTTTCAAGCGGAGGCCGGGCGTGATCTTCAGGCCAAGGGCAGCGAGCGGAACGGCGGCTTCGAGCGTATAACCGTTGTCCGTTTCATCCACGGCGAAGCGCACTGAGTCGAGCTTGATAACGCGGTCGAACGTGACGGAGTGAACGGGGCTGACGACTTGCCAGGCCTTCTCCGGTGGCGTGCCGGGGACGACGGCTTGGTAGAGAACGGCGGTGGGTTTTTCGCCCATGAGCGTGAGGAGCAGGCGTTGGTCACCGGGCGCGGGGGCTTTGCGGTCGGGGTTCGCACCGGGGTCGGCGGCGATCTGAAAGTCAACGCTCGCGCCGGTTTTGAAGAGGCGGTCCCATTGCTGGCCTTGGTTCTTGAGCGGACCACGGCGACTCACTTCGTAGGCGAGATAGAGATTTTGGTCGTCGTAACCGATGCGGAACTTCGCATCGCGGTCTTGCTCGGCATTGACCGGGCCCCAGTCGTTTAGCTTGCCGTCGAGTTTCGGTGCGGACATCAGGTAGGCGTCAAGCACGGGCGCGCGGGCGTAGAGGACGCGGGCTTCACGGGACCGCTCCCAGCTTTGAGCGGCGGCGAGTTCCTTTGGCCCAATCATGACGTTGCCACCGAAGCGCTTGAAGCGGTCCATGCCGATGACCTCGACGACACTGGCGTGGTTGTGGCCAGCGACGGCATAATACTTGTTGTCCGCCGTGCGCGTGAAGTAGCCCTGAAAGTGCTCCTGTCCGGGCGTGATGTCGTCCAGCCTCATGCCGCGCGCATTGTTCGTGCCGCTCCACGGCAGCGCCTTCGGATCGCGGATGTCGCGGAAGATCTGGCCGGCGAAAAGGCCGTCGGCGGTCATGATGTCGAAGATGCCGACGTTGGAATTGAAGACAAGGAACTCACCGAGGTCACCCGCGTGCGCAGTGGCGTGGCCGGCAAAGCCAAACTGGCAGACGATCTGCGCCGGGTGCCAGGGCTTCGCCCGGCTGAGCGCCTGAACGCCCGCACCTTCCGTCTGATAGGTCCAGAGGACCTTGCCGTCCGGCCGCTGCACAGCGCAGGCGTTGCGCAAGGTGGATTCATCCTCGAAGTGGTAGAAGTTCCCGTCGTTGAGCCGGAACGCAACGCCATCCCACAAGCCCGGCAAATCAACGCGCTCATAAACTGGCACGCCGTCGGGGCGGAATTCTTTCACGCGGAAACCGATGGACCCCATCTGCACGCCAAGCTGGGAATCGAAAACCACGCGGACGTTCTTCGGCTTGGGCCAGAGCTGGACTTCCTCGGGCTGGACCTGTTCGTCGCCATTCAAGTCGCTCCAGGTGCAGATGTAGTCCATGAGCACCTTGCCGCCAAAGGCCTTCACCAGGCGCGGATCGAGCAGCGGCTTAAACTGTCCGGCGAGACCGACTGCCGCGACGAGCTTGGCGCGGTCGCCGTCATGGCGATACACCACACCGCACTGCAATGAAGGGCCGTGGCCGCCGGGCCGGGTGTTGACGAGATAGAGCTGCTTGCCGACGTAGATCGGGGAGTCGCCCGCACCGTGGCCATCGAGCGACAGCAGGTTTTTCAGGCGCGACTTGCCGCTGGCCCAGTCCAACTCGAACTTCAGCGGACCGTAGAAGAGACGACGTTTGTCGCCCGGGTCGAGCTGCCCTGCCCCGCCGTATTCGGTCGGGCCGAGGAACTCCTTTTGAAACTTCCCGTCCGCGCTCCAGAGGCTGATGCGCTTGGGCCAGTAATTCCAATCCACGGCCCAGACTTGATCGCGGGCATCCACCGCGAGCGCGGTGATGTGGTCCATGCGATTCGGATTCCACGGGCCGCGCTGGTAGCCGCCGGGCTCACCGATGCTGCGGAGGAATTTTCCGGCCGAGTCATACACACGGATGTGCTTTCGCTCCTTGGCGGAGTCGAAGAGGTAGAAGTTCCCCGCGCGGTCACAGGCAAGCGCGGAAGGTTTCTTCAAGTCGCTCACCAGCACGCGGTGCGCGCCGGAGTTGAAGTCCACTTGCACGAGCTTCTCATCCGAAACAGTGAAGACCTCGCCGCGTGGATTCACCGCGAGCAAATTGCCGCGCGTCCAGTCACCGCCGGCCTCAGCGATGCGCGGCACGTGCACTTCCTTCAAGACCTTGCCGGTCTCGCCGTCGAGCATCTCAACGCGTTCGGTCACCAGCGGGTTCACCGCCGGTTCACCGCCGAGGTAGCGCAACGCCGCCACGCCGAAGATACGACAGCGTTTCGTATCGAGCGTCTGTCCACCGAGGTCTTCGCGGATGCCGCTGGGATAATGGGCCTTGGTGTCCCATTGCTTGATCACGCGCAGGCGCACAGCGCGCGTGCTGACCTCGCGGCCGAAGTCCACGTAGCCATCCAGATAGCGCGCGTAGCCGTTGTTGCTCTCGCGGCCGCTGTAGTAATCGCGCAACGCTTGGTGATAGGTGGCGATCTTCTCCCAGCCCGCCTCCGACTTGAGGTCCACGGGGGCGTCGGCCGGGCCGGTGAAGACATCCACCTCGGTCACCGCTCCATCCACCTCGCGCAACGCCAGGCCCCGGAGTGGCTGGGGAGATTTCCATTCGAGCGCGTAGATGCCGGGGTCCGCCGCGCTGAGGGGTTCGGTCCGCTCCGCATCCCAAGTGCCATCGCGGAGGATTTTGCCAGAGTTCACGCGAACAGTGGCGGTGGAAAAAACATTCTCGAAACGCCGTCCCAACAACTTCATGCCTTCAAGGCGTCGCTGCCAAAGACCATCGTCGGCCGCCGCGAAGCCCGACTTCTTTGCCGCTGGCTTGTCCGCCAGATCGAGCAATGGCGCGCCTTTCTTGTCCTCGATGTCCGCAAGCAAATCGTCGTTCGCACCACCGCCACCACGCGTGAAAGTCAGCCGCAACGCCCGTGTGCTGGTGCCGGCCGGCAGCGCCACGACTGCCCACGAATTCGTGTCCGTAAGCGGAACGTTCACCCAGTCAACGCGCTCGTCGGGGCGCGGCGGATATGGTGCCGAAGGCTTCAGCACGGCGATGGTGAACTGCATCTTGTCCTCCCGCGGCGGCGGCGGAAACACGAGGCTGCCAATGGACACGGGCTTGGTGAAAGCAAGGACCACGTGCTGTTGCCGCGTGGGGTTCTTCGTCGTTTCCAGATAGACTAGGCCGTGGTTGGGTCCGAAACCGGGCGGCTGGTCCTTGAGGCGGAAGAGGCGGAGAAAATCCGTGCGATGGTCCGGCACCATCTCGTAAGCCGCGCGGGGCTTGCGCGCGACGGGATAGGTCGGCAGCGAGTTCTGCAAGTCCACGTCGGACGCGCCAGCGGCATTTTGGAACCAATTCTCCGCGCCGTGGATGGCGACGAAGACTTTACCATCGTGAGCCGCGAGTCCTTGCGCGCCGCGCTTGCGCTCCGCCGTTGGTTGAAGCATCGCCAGCGTGCGCACCTTCTTGGTCGCGATGTCGACGGCCCAGATGGCCTCGGTGCTTTTATCCATGCCGGCCCGGGCGAAGTTGTGGGCCGGCGCAAGGTTGAACACCGTCTTGCCATCGCTGGCCAGCAGCCATGAACCGGTGAAGGCCTCGAAGGACGAGTGGCCCCAGTGCTTGCGGCCTTCGAGATCGCACTCGATCAGGGACACGCCGCTCTCGGAAACCGGCGCACCGAGGAAGACCCGATCACCCGCCACGCACGCCGAGCGCGGCGGCGAATGGTCCGCGAGCCAGCCGCCCGAGCCGCTTGCTCCCGTGAGCCACGCTGGCCGCTCAGGGAAGTAGCTGCCGTGGTTCGGATACGCCGTCATCTCGTAGCGCAGTTCCAGCGGCGGATGAGTGATGGCCTTCCAGCGATAATCACCCGGCGGAACGTAGTTGCCCTGCTCGTCCTTGAGATCCCAGGCCACCGAATTCTTGCCGGCGGACTGCGGGGTGTTAGCGAGCAGATTGCGCACGCGCGTGCCGTCGGCGCGGTCCACGACGAGCGTGACCTTGCCGGCTTGCGCCAACTCGTAACCAATCTCCAACGGCGGCTCGGCCGAAAGGGGTTTCACGATGGCCGGGGCCGGTTTATCGCCGAGATCGGTGAACACGGCAAAGTCCGCAAGGCGCGCGACCGGGCCTTCGTCGGTCTTGGTGATTTGCAGGCGGAGCGCGCGGGTCTGCACCGGCTCAAAGGTGAGCCAGCGCCGTGGCCCGTCCGGGGTGGGCTTGAACTTGCGGATGGTTTTCCATTCCTGCTCGGTGGCGGCCACGGCGTTGATGCCGGGAGGACCGGTGAAAGCCTGGAGTTCAAACGAATTGAAATTGTCCTGCAACAACACGCCGTCCACCCGGCGTGCGTCGGGCCAGGAGAGAATGAACCACGCCGGTTGCAACTCGGTGATGGGCGCGCGGGAATTGATGCCCTTCTCGTCCTTGCCCGAGTTGATCCACTCACCGTGGCCGCGCGTGAGGTGGCCGGGATCGTAGGTGTAGGGCGGACTGGCGGTGGGTTTGGTTGTGTAGTCGGACTCGGCATTGGCGATGGCGGCGGGCGTGTGGTTCGCCAGACGCGGGGCGAGCAAGCGGAGGAACGGCGATTGCCGCGAATCGCGCGGCGACGGCACCGTGACCAGCAGCGCGCGGGTCTTCGTCCCCGGCGGCAGCGGGGCGAAACGCGGGGCGGATTGGTTCGGCTGCACTTCGACCGTCAGCCAGTCTGCCGCACGGCCTGGCTCCGGCGGCCAAGTGGCGGCGGATTGGAGCACCCGCAGTTCGCCGATTCCGCCGAGCACCGTGCCCAGCGCCACGGGTTGCTTGAAAGCCAGAAGGTATTGCAGCGACTCGGCGTGCTTCCCCGACCGGCCAGGCCGGGAAGCGGTGCCGGGCACCCTGCCCTGCCCCCAACCGAGAAGATCGCGAATAACGGCGGGCTCGACTCCTTCTGCGACGTTGTCCGTCCACACCTGGCAAGCCGCGAAATCCACCGCGTCCTCCACGACGGCCGACGAAAACGGCGCCGCCACCGCAGCGGCCCAAGCCAACCCGGCGACCAAGCCCAGAACGGCACGAAGAAAAATAACCGAGACGGAGCGATGGTCAGGCACGCTTTCCCGACGCGGCTTCAACGCGTGAAATTCGCCAAGTTCGACTTCTCACAGGATCACTACCACCCAGCCTTGTTGAAATCGCGAGACACGCAGGGTGTCCGCTGAATAACCCATGACAACCGCCAGTCTCCTTTGAGATTTTCCGACGGCTCATTGGGCTTGGGTGATTAGTGCTATGAAGAAAATGTTTTGTGTGTTCGCCTGTCTGGCGATGGGTTGGCTGGAATTAGGGACTTTGGCTCAGGTGCCCGGCGGGGCCGCTTCCCTCGTAGATGACAAGAAGGCCAAGGCACTGCTTGATGCAGGCGACGCGCGTTTCGAGGCCGGCGAACTGCCCGCCGCGATGGATCTCTACAAGGCCGTGCTAGACCGCTATCCCGTTTCGCG
Source organism: Pseudomonadota bacterium (assembly GCA_009922615.1). Taxonomy (GTDB): domain Bacteria; phylum Verrucomicrobiota; class Verrucomicrobiia; order Limisphaerales; family SXTU01; genus SXTU01. The sequence goes on along the minus strand of RFVF01000021.1, from coordinate 14,931 downwards.
CTGGCGCTTCTTGGCGCGGCTGAAGATGGGCAAGCAGTTCCTCAAGGAGAAGAAGTTCGATCTCGCGCTGGATCAGTTCCGCCGCGTCGCAGTCGAGGACAACAAGGACACGGACCAACGCGGCGACGCGAGTTTGCAGGTGGGGATTTGCTTCTTCGAGATGGGTAAGTTCGAGGAGGCGTTCGGTGAGCTGCGCAAGGTCATCAAGCAATATCCGGGCACGCCTTACTCGAATGACGCCTATTATTACATCGGCCAGGCGCACTTCAAACTGGGCCGCTTTGGCAACGCCATCGAGGCGTTCAAAAACGTCGGCACTTCGATTGATCCCAGCGCGCAGGAAGCCGAGAAGCTCGACGCGGGCAAGCGGCTTTTCGTTAAGATTGACGACAAGGATCTCTCCGCCCAGGCCAGCGAGGCCGGCGTGGTGGTGACCGTCGAGACGACTTCGGGGGACAAAGAGTCCCTCACGTGTTTTGCCGTCACGCCGGGTGCGCCGATCCTCATGGGCAGCATCCGCACACAGCTTGGCGAGGCCAAAGCCGGCGACGGCATTCTGCAACTTATCGGCACCGACAAAATCAAGGTCACTTACACGGACAAGCAAACCGCAGACGCGCAACTCAACGTGCCGCGCACGAAGGAAATCCGCGTCGTCGGCAACGCCCGCGTGAAGGTCGTGGACGGCGCGTTCGCCGAGGCCGTCGGAGCTGTGGTGCTGGACAAGCCGGCGTTTCTGCTCGTGCAGGATTCCGACCGCGACATCTCCGGCAAGTCGGACGAGATTGAGGTGATCGTCCGCACCAAGCGCGTGATCGAGGAGAATCCGGACAGCGAGAAAACCGAGAAGCCCGCGAACACCGTCGCCGCCGCATTGGAGGCCGCGGAAAAGGCCGAGCCGGTCTTCAAGGTGATTGACGAGAAACGCGTGAAGCTCGTCGAGAAGCCTGCCGATGGCGCGGCTCCGGGCGCGGCGGTCCACACCGGCATGTTCATCGGCACCATCTCGCTGGCGCGGCAGGGGGAGACGCCGAATCCAGCCGCCATCGTCGCGCAGGTCAACGATATCTTGGAGATCGAATACCTCGACGAGGTGAACTTGGAATCCAAGCCCGTCACTCGGAAAACCATCGCGAAGGTCATCGAAGGCAACTTGAATCCGCTCCAGGTTGCAAACGCGAAGATCAATGACGAGGAGTTGAAATTCAAAACCGCGCTCAAGACCAGCGAGGCGCTCAAGAACATCGGCAACATTTACAAGGACCTCGGCCTCACCAAGCAGGCGACGGACAAATACAAGCAGGCGCTGGTCGAAACCGAGCAGGTCGCCCGCAGCTACGGCGCGCTCAACCAGCGGTTGCTCGAACAGACCTACGTGCAGATGTGGAAGATCTATTACGCAATGGATGACCTCGGTCGCGCGGCGCAGATGTGCCTGGAACTTCAGCGGCGTTTTCCGGACAGCCCGTTTGTGGACGACGCGCTGCTGCTCATGGGGCAGGTCAGCCAGAAGCAGGGCAAGTTTCAGGAAGCCATCGGCGTCTTCCGTCGGCTGGTCGCCCTGAAGAATTCCCCGCTGGCTCCGGCCGCCGCGTATGCCATCGGCGAGTGCTTCGAGGAGCTGGGCACAACGCAGAAGAACAAGATCTACTACGACGAAGCGTTCCTCGCGTTCAAAGGCTGCTTCGAAAAATTCCCCAACTCCAACCAGGCCGGCGACGCACTCTCGAAGATGGCGGAGTATTATTACAGCAAAGAGGACTTCACCCGCGCACTCGATCTCTACGAGGAGGCGCTCCAGCAATATCAGGACAGCAAGTTCATCGATGTGGTGCTCTACAACTACGGCCGCTGCCTCGTGAAAATGAAGAAGCTCGACAACGCCGTGGAGAAGTTCAACCAGCTCATCTCGACCTACCCGAACAGCAAGATGGTAGCGAATGCGCAGAAAATCGTCGAAGCCATCGAGAAGCGCAAAGCCGCCGCCGGCACCGCGAACTGAGCTTTTCTGTCATTCTTTTCTTATCGCCCCATGAAAAACCGTTTCCTCCTCTCCCCTGCCCTGCTGCTCGCGGCGTGCCTTGTCAGTCGCGGTGCTGCGCTGGATGACGCCAAGGCGCTCGTTCAGGCCGGCAAACTCGACGACGCCATCACCAAACTTGAAGCCGCCCTCCGCACCGGCGGAGCGGACAAGTCAGCCGTCGCCGTGGAACTGGCCCGCACGCAGGTCGCCGCTGGCCGGCTCATCTCAGCACAACAGACGGTGGATCGCTTTTTGCGCGAGTCGCCGAACGCGCCGGAGAAAAACGCGATGGCCTATCTCAACGCCCGGTTGCGCGAAGCGGGCGGCAATATCGCTGACGCCATCTCGCTCTACCGCACCATCGCCGAGCAGACGCCCGCCGTGCCCGAGCGTGCGGAAGCGTTGGCTGACTGCATCCGTGCTGCATCGCTTTTGAGCAACGCCAGCATGGTCGAGCGTTGCCTCGCTGAATTTACGGAGTCATTCCCGCAAGACCCGCGCACGCGCGAGTTTCTGCTGCGGCTTTACCGCCAGCGCGCAGGTCAGAGCGATCATCGCGGCGCGGCGGAGACGGCGCACCGCTTCAAGGCAGCATTCCCGAGCGACCCGGCCTGCAACGCCTTCACAGAGTTTTACCACCATTCGGCTGCGGGCGATTATGCCGCCGCCGTCGTGGCCTTCGAGGCGGAGCGCAAGCTGCCGAACTTTGTGCTGACTTCCGCTTTCGTCAGCAACGCCATTGAGGCCTTGCGTCGCCACACGAACGGCTACGCGCTCATCGTCCCGCTGGCCGAGGATTTCGCCAAGCTCACCGGCGACGCGGGGCATCAAGTAACCGCGCTGGAATATCTCCCCGACCTCGGTCTCACCAACCAGGCCGTCGCGCTCGGTGGCCAGCTCCTGCCGAAGCTGGCGAACACCGCGTGGAGCCCGCGCGTCCGCCTCGCGCACGCCTACGCATTGCGCCGGGCGAACCAGCTCGAGGAAGCCGAGAAGCAACTCGCGGCCCTCCTCGCCATCGAGCCGGCGAATAGCACGGCATGGGATCGCCACTCGGAAGTCACCAGCCTGCTCAAGCGCCCCGAGGCGCACGCGAAGTTGCTGGAGCAAACGCTCGCCGCGCTGCCGTCACAGAAAAACCTCAGCCTCCGCCTCGCCGCGCAAGGGCAGATCGTTTACCGCCTCACATCGCTGGCTTGGAGCCGCAACGACCTTGATGCGACCGCCAAGTTCGCCCGCAAATTCCTTGAGGCCGACGGCCTCTCCAGTTACGGCGCGCAGGTCATCAAGTTCGCCGCCGACACTTGCTTCGTTGGATTTGCCGAAGCGATCAAGGCCAACGATGACGCCGCTGAAGCGCTGAAGAACGCCAGGGCAACTCATCAAAAAGCCAACGCTGACGCCAAGAAAACCCAAACTCCGCCCGCCGCGAAGGAAGCTGCCGAAAAAGCTCTCGCCACGGCAAAGGACGCACTCGACAAGGCGCAGGCCAAGGCCGACACCGCGCAGAAGACGCTCGATGAAACGCGCACCAAGTCCATCGCCAAGTTCGACGCCCTGCTGCCCTCGCTGGAGAAGTATCTCACCCGCACCATCGCGTGGAGCGGGGCCATCGCCTCGGTGGATGCCACCTTCAAGCCGCACCTCGCGCTCAAGCCCATGGCAGGTGAGGCAAAGCGGCTCAACGAGACGATGAACCGCGTGCGGCAGAATGAACTGGTGAAAGCTTCGATGGCTGGCTTTCAAACCGCCCGCGTCGCCGGTCAATGGGCCAAGGCGGGCACGGCGGGAGAAATCTTGCTGCCGAAATTCCTCGAAGCCGGACCGGCGCTCGCACTCGAAGGTGGCGGTGACGTGCTCGCCGCGATGTATAACGGGGGCCAATACGAAAAAGGCATCAACGCCGCGAAACTCATCCTTGCCAAATACCCCGCCGCCGCTGGGACGCTGTATTATCTCTCGCTCTGTGCGAACCAGCTCGGTGCGCCCAAGAATCGCGACGCCGTCGCGCTGGTGGACGCCACGGTCGCGCAGGCCGGCGGCAGCTACTGGCCCTACGACGGCTGGGGCAACATTCGCAATTACACCTTCACCGTCGCGGAGCAAAACCGGCAGTCGGAAGTGATGCTCGCAGAGTTCAAGCATCTCGCGACGCTTTATCCCGGCAGCAGTGGTGCGCACGAGTATCAGCGTCGCATCGGCGCGATGCAGGCCACGCTCGGCCAGAACGAAGCGGCGAAGCAGACCTTGCTCGCGGCCTTGAAGTCCGCGCAGCCCATCGCCGCCGAGCCGGGCACGTTGCACGTCATTGCGACAGCTTTCACGAACGCGGCGGACTGGGCACTGCCGCTGCTCGACGCGTATCTGGCGCGGCCCACGCGCGGCCCTCAACAGGGCGGCGTTCAACTTCTGCGCGGCAACCTGCTGCTGACGGAGAAGAAGGACACCAATGGTGCGATCAAGTCCGTGCAGCTCGCGGCTGCGCGTTCCGGCGATTTCGCCTGGGCCGCAGCCAGCGTCCCGTGGCAGTGGGGCGAAACGCTCTTGCAGACCGTCGCCAGCGCAAAGGTCGAGGAGGCCAAGCCCGCCGATGTGGCCTTGCTGTCCGACATCATCACGTCGCTCGGCGCGGTGCAGGCGCATTGGATGCCCGCGATGCTCGTGCGCCAGGCTCAGCTCAACCAGGCGCTGGACTTCGCCCACACCGTCAACCGCATCACCGTGGGCATGAATCCCAATGATGCGAACTGGCTCGCCAATTACTACATCCCGTGGTCGCAGCAGGTCGCGTCGCTCGGCAAGCCTGAGCTGTCCGGCCTCATCTTGCGCGCCGCCGTCAACCGATTCACGGGCGTGGACCCGAAGCTGCGGGCGCAGGCTTCGCAGGCGCTGTTCAGCCTGAGCAACAAGCACGGTTTCCCTGCGGCCGAAATTGACGAGAAGCTCGAATGGGCACCACTGCTCAAGTCCGCCGCCAGTTTCCGGCTGGGCGATCCCATCGCGGCTTGGAAAGCGTTTCAGGCGAACGAGCCGCTTTTTGCGAAGCACGAGGACAAGCTGCCCGCCGATTATTTACGCTGGGTTTCCGACCGCCTGCTCCAGCGCGACGACGAAGCCTCGCGTGATCTGGCGGAGAAAATTTTGCGCCGCTGGGTCATTGCGAATGAAAACTCCACCGCCGTGCCCATCGAGGAAAAAGCCAAGACGCAGCTCGCACTTGCCGACTTCTACTTCAAGACGCTGCGTTACGATCTCTCCCGCTCGGAGTGCACGTCGCTCATCAACCGCTTCCCGAACACGTCCGAGGCCGTGGACGCGCAGTTCCGCATCGGCGAATGCTACCTCAATCAGAAGATGTATGTGGATGCGGCGAAGGTCTTCGAGAAAATGGCGAAGTCGAAGGACAAGCTCAGCGCGAGCCGCGGCGAATTCCTGCTTGGTGTGCTCGCTCAGCAGCGCGGCGATGTGGACGACGCGAAGGCGCGCTTCCGCAACGTGATGGACCTCGCGCCGTCGAGCGATGTGGCGGACGGCATTCTCTATCGCCTCTCGGAACTTTACGGCCAGGAGAACCGGTTCCGCGACGAACTGCTGTTGCTTCGCAGCATCGGCCTCATCGGCAGCAGCGCGAAACAGTGGCATCCGCCGGGCATGCCGTTGAACATCGTCATTCAGGACGCGGACCTCGGCGTAAGCCGTGGCCAAAGCTATGTGCCCGTCGTGGTCACGACCAGCAGCGGCGACCGCGAAGTGGTGCGGCTCGAAAGCGGCAGCGCCGGCAAGGGTTTCTTCCGCGCCGAGCTGCCGACGGAACTCGGCGACGCGAAGCCCGGCGACGGCATTCTTCAGGTGAAGGGCTCCGACACCATCACCTATGACTACCCCGAGGAGTTCAAGAAGCAGTTCACCGCCATTGCTCCGCCCCGCTCGAACATCCGGCTCGCTTCCGATGCTGAGTTCAAGATTTCGGCGACCGAGATCAAGGATGAGGAAGAAGTCAGCTTCGAGGAGCGCCTGCGCCAGCAACGCCAGCAGGCGGGCAAGCAGGCCGGGCTGGAGTTCCGCCAGGAATTCCGCAACGGCAACTCGCTCAAGCCGGGCAACAGATCGCCGCGAACATTTTTGCCAGCGACCGCTCGGTGGGTAACGAGGCAGTGCGGGCCATTGACAACAATCCGAAGACCGCGTGGGAAGGCCTGAACGACGGGCGCGCGCCGAAGTTCCTCGTCGTGGACTTGAAGCAGCCCACGAAACTTGGCGCGTTGAAGTGGAGCACGGACGGATTCTTCAAGGATAAAAAACCAGTCGAGTATGCAATCCAAGTTTCCACGAACCTGACCGAATGGACCACGGTGGCGGCGACGACGAACTTCACTGGCTCCACGGCCGAGCAGCGCGCCCGCATCGTCTCGACGAACGCCGGCAACTTCTCCGGCGCGAGCATCCAGCTCACGAACGCGTCAGGGCGTTACGTGCGGTTGTTCATTGAAAAGTTTAGCGGCACGGCCCCGCGCATCGCTGAACTGGAAGTGACAGACGCAGCTGGCACCCTGCTGCTGCCGACGCGCGGCGAAGCGGAAGTGGCGACGGGTGACGCGCTGCGCCTTACGCCCAGCGACCGGATCACGGCGGTTTACGAGGACGAAACGAGCATGATCTCGCAGGGCAAGCCACGCAGCCTCTCGCAGGCAATATCGGCGACCTACTACAACGGCACGATTGGCTTCATCGCTTACGACTTCAAGGCGCAGGCCGGGCAGAACATTCCTGAAACCTACGTGAAGCAGGTGCGCCGCGTGGACCCCGGCCAGCGCGTCATAGTGCGCATCACCGACTACGACGCCGACACCACCGACAAGCGTGACAAGGTGAAGTTTGCGCTCAAGACCAGCGACGGAGTGGAGCAAAAACTGGAGGCCACGGAGACCGAACCGTTCAGCGGCGTCTTCACCAAGGAGCTGGACATTTGGTCCCCCCAGCGGACGAACGGCTTTAAGCTCGCGGACGGGGTGACGCTGGAGGCGCTTTACCTCGACGAGCAAAACACCGACCCCGGCACGCCGACACTGCGCACCACGCACTTGGAACCGGCGACGCCGGGCGAAGTCAAAGTCGGCTTCGTCATGTCGTCGGTAAACCGTCGCGCCGATGGCCAGGAAATCTTCACCTACACCTCGACGCTCGACACGAACAACGCGCCGCCCATCAAGTCCGTCGCGTTCCGCCCGCCGCTGACCTTCGAGATCATTGATCCAGCGGCGGCGAAGGATTCGTTCAGCGAAGTGAAGGCCACGTTGACGACCTCGGGTGGCAGCACGGTGGAGGTAATCTGCCCGCTGTCAGATGTCGCCGGCGGTAAGCAAGCCAAACGCAAGGTCTCGGACGATGCCTTGGAGATCGGGCGCTTCGTCGGACAAATCTTCATGAACCTTGGCGACAAGGATTCGCCGCCCACCACCGTGCTCGAGCCAGGTGACACGCGGACGCTGGCACCGCGCCGCAATCCCGGCGTCGTGCAGGAGCAGCAACTTGCTAACGTCGTTCCCGTGCTGAACCTCAACGGTCAGGACGTGATCACCGTGACCTACAAGGCGCAGGGCAAGGAGTTCAAGGATCAGGCCCGCCTGTCCGTGCCGGCCAGTGTGCAGTTCAGCGACAGCGGTTACGACAAGGCGGTTTCCAACCTATACATCGGCGACAAGATTTTCATCGTCGTGAAGGATCTCACCGCCGATGCCTCGGCGGAGCGCGACAGCATCGAGGTCACGCTCACGAGCCAGCGTGGCGAGAAGTTCACGGCCAAATTGCAGGAAACCTTGAGCCACAGCGGTGAGTTCAGCGGGAGCTTCCCGCTCGTGGCGGGCGAGAAGCCCACGCCCGGCGACGACAAGATGGAGGCATGGTTCGGCGACGCCATCACGCTGACCTACGCGAGCAAGACCGACGCGACGGCCAAATTCGAAAAAACCATCAACGTGGTGAAAGGCACGGACGGCAACCTGCTGGTGTTCGAGAAAAAATACGCCACCGAGCGCGTGGCCATCGAGTCGCAGTTCCGGATGGCGGAGGCCTACTTCGAGCTGTTCAAGAATTACCGCGCGCTGAAGCAGTTGCCCGCCGCGACGAACGCGTTGAACGAGGGAATGCAGTTGCTGAAGGAGTTGAGCAACGACTACCCGAGCAAGCAATATGAGGCGCGCACGGACTACCTGCTCGGGCAGTTCGCGCAGGAGTTGAAGAAATACGACGAAGCGGTCAGCTACTACAAACGCATCGTCCAGAACCATTCCGATCACCCGCTCGCGCCGGACGCGCAATACAAGCTCGGCCAGTGCTACGAGGAGAAGAACGACATGGACACCGCCAGCGCGGAATACGTGACCCTCGCCTACACCTGGCCCGAGAACCCGCTCGTTGCGAACGTCGTCGTCCGCATTGCGGAATACTTCTACAACAAGAAGGAGTATCCGACGGCGGCGGAAGTCTCGAAGAAGTTCGTCGAGCGCTTCCCGCAGCACGAGTGGGCCGAGCGCATGCTCTTCCGTGCCGCGCAGTGCTGGTATAAGGCCGAGCAGTTCGGCAAGGCCGGCAAGGAGTTCGACCTCCTCGTTGACAACTATCCGCGCAGCAAGTTCCGCCCGGACGCGGTTTTCTGGGCCGGCGAATCCTACCGCAGCGCTGGCCAGCTCGACTCAGCTTACCGTCGTTACAAGCGCGCGACTTGGGATTACCCGGAGAGCGATGCGGCGAAATTTGCGCGCGGCAAACTGGTGCTGCCCGAGATGGTGAACATCGCCGACCGAGACACGGCGTCCACGCAGCAATGACAATGAGCGCCGATGCCTGAAAGTGAATCTTGAACTCAGGGCCAAGCGGACATTTGCGTCGTTGAAATGATTCCCGCCTTCCTGCGTTCCTGATAGGTTCAACCCGAATTCCTGACCATGATGCAAACGAAACCAGAAAAAGTTCGCACTGAAGTTCCACTGAAAACCCTCTGGAAGTGGACCGGGGTGAGCGCCGTCATCCACGCCCTGATCATTGCCTTGCTGTGCGGCTTCAGTTATTGGGGCCATCAGCAGAGGGAAGCGGCGAGCAAAGCCAAGGCCGCCGCTGACGAAGCGGCGTTGAAGAAGAAAGAAGCCGAGGACGCGGCCAAGGCCACCAATGCCCCTCCTGCGGCGGCGACCAATGCCGCGCCGGTGAAAACGGCTGTCGCGCCGCCACCTGACGCCGCCACCGAGTCGAGCAATCGTCAGGCTCAGGCGGAAAAAGTGCTTGGAATCGACAAGGTCGCCAAGCCCGGGGACATTCCGAAAAGCCCCTTCTCCACGAAGGGTGATGACTTGCTCAAGGACTTGAAGTGAGCCGGGGCCGCGTTCCGTCTGCCGCCTAGATGCCTTCGCCCGCCGCCAAACCGTCGTCTCCGCGTGTCTGGAATCCGTTCCGGGCCGACGCGGTGTATTGGCAGGGCAAGCACGGTCGGTTGCGGCGTTACATCGGCAAATCTTTTTGCGGCCACGCGGCCATCGTTCTGGTGACCATGCTCTCGATGCACATCCCCGGCTGCAAGAAGACCTACGACCTCGTCAAAGGCTCCGGCAAGCCCAAGGCGATGATCAAACAGATGAAGGTCGAGGTGAAGAAAGTGCAGCGCAAGCGGGTGTTGGTAAACGCGAACAGCCCGATTGTCTTCGAGGTGCCGCCGCTCGAGCTCACGCCGCTCAACCTCAAGGAAGTCACCGCCAACGAATACAAGATCGGTCAGGGCGAGGGCGCGGGTCCGGCCGGTTACGCGGCGGGCCGCGAAGGAGCACGCTTCGTTTTTGTGCGCGTGCGCTACGAAGGCGGCAACTGGGACTTCAACATGCGGAATGGCGCGGACGAAAACATGACCAAGGAGTTCGGCCGTCGCGCGAAAATGCCGGTTTCAAAAATTCCGCAGGACGTGACGCTGGCCGAACTTGGCCGCTACGTGAAGGGGCGCGCGCCGCCAGTGGTGTTCTTCTGCGGGAGCTATCCATTCCGCTTCGACACGCGCGAAGTGAAGGCGGTCCGCAATTACCTGCTGGAAAACCGGGGCATGATCTTCGCCGACAATGGCGGCAATCAATTTCACAGCGCGTTCCTCCGGCTCATGCAATCGGCATTGCCAGAGGTGGCCGCGGTGGAAATTCCCGATGACGATCCGATCTACCAAGCCCCCTACCCTTTGAATGGCTGTCCCCCGCTCTGGGCGCACAGCGGCACGCGCGCGTTGGGTTGGAAAAAAGACGGCCGTTGGGTCGCGTTCTACCATCAAGGCTCCATCTCGGACGCGTGGAAGGACACCCACGGCGGCACCAGCGCGGAGTCGGCGGAACAATCATATCAACTCGGCGTCAACATCCTCGCGCAAGCGATGGCGGGCTACAGCGAGTGGAAGATGATGCTCGAAGGTAAGGGCAAGAAGTGAAGGCCGTCATTTTGCTTTGCAGTCAATGGACTCGAAACACGTCAGATAACCGTTAACCAAAAGAGAACCTATGTTGTGGGAATGGATAGTCGCGGGTGGCATGACGATGGCCACGTTGATTCTGTTGTCGGTCATCAGCATCGGCGTGGTGCTGGAGCGGCTGGCATTCTTCAAGCAAGTGCGGCTCGCCACGGCGGGCTTGCGGGCTGCCATTAAAGAGGCGTTGGAGAAAAAGCAGTATGATCAGGTGCTGGAGCGCTGCCGCCAGAGCGAATCGCCACTGGCCGCGATGATCCTGGCCGAGGCCGCGTCGGGTCGTGATGCCGAGAGCGCTGACGCCGAGCGTGTGATGACACTGACGATGCGCGGCGAGATGGCGCGCTTGAAGCAATACCTACCCATCCTCGCCACCATCGCCTCCATCGCGCCGTTCGTCGGGCTGTTCGGAACCTGCAAAGGTATCATCGCCGCCTTCTCGGACATCGCCACGCAAGGCATGGGCGGGCCGAGCGTCATCGCGGCGGGCATTTCCGAGGCGCTCGTTTCCACCGCCACCGGCCTGCTCGTGGCGATTCCCGCGCTGATGTTTTACAACTACTTCAGCAAGGCGATTTCCAACATGGCACTGGAACTAGAGTCGCAGGCCTTTCAGGCGTATCGCGACCTGCGGCAGCAGCTCCCGTCGGCGCAGAAGTAGTCCGTCGAAAGATCAAACCTATGGCAATGGATGTCCAAGACGACTCGGATGAGCCGATCGCAGCGATCAATTTCATTCCGATGATCGACATCAGCCTGGTGCTGCTCATCATCTTCATGGTCGCGACTACGTTCGTTAGCGTGACGGGCATTGATCTCAAGCTACCCAAGGCCTCCACCGCCAAGAACGCCGAGAGCAAGAGCGTTACTGTGCAGCTAAACATGCAGAAGGATGTCTTCCTCAACGGTGAAAAGACGACCTGGGACAACCTCAAGGCCGGCATCACCGCCAAGCTCGTCGGCACCAAGGATCGCGCCGTCGTCATCAACATCGATCGCGGCGTGGAATACGGCAGCGCCGTCAAGCTCATGGACATCGTCAACCAATGCGACGCCGCCATTGTGCTGGCCACCGAAGTGGATAAGTGACTTTTTCAAGCCACAGATGAACACGGAAAGCGCAGATGAAGCCAAATTTCCCATCTGTGTTTTGTCCGTGTTCATCTGCGGCTGACAACTTTTTCCCTCACTCATGAAACTGCGCCTGCTCATTTTCCTCTGTGGCCTGCTCAGCATGTCGGCACACGCCCGGCTTGCCCCCGACCGCTGGACTCGTCTCACCGAAGAGGAACGCCACCAACTCACCCGGGCCGAGCGATACGCCGAGCAGAGCAACTGGAAGTCCGCCCGCTCGGAATACGAGCTCTTCCTCCAGCTCCACACCAAGTCCGAGATCGCCTCCTACGCGCAGCTCATGTTCGCCGAGTGCACCCGCCAGCTCGGCCAGATCAATGCCGCGATCAACGAATTTCGCAACGTCATCGACTATTTTCCCGACGCGATCGACGCCGGTAGCGCCCAGTATTCCATCGGCGTCTGTCAGACCCAGACTGGCGACGCGGAAGAAGCCGTGAAGGCGTTCGAGAAAGTCATCACCAAATGGCCCACCAACGATTTCGGGGCCTACGCACGCAGCGAGGTCTGCAAAATCTACTGGCGCCTCGGCAAGACGGAGAAATGGGTTCCGCACATGGAATATCTCGCCACCGGCACCTACGCCGATCCGCAGAATCTTCACAACACAGCGCAACACCGGCTCCTCATGCACCGGCTCGTGGAAAAAAAGACGGCCGAGGCGTTTGCGCTCGTCGAGCAAACTCGCAAGAAAGACTCGCTCGTGACCTTCGCCTCCTGGACTGCCGACGCGATGCACAATCATCACATCCCTACTTTTTACGGCGAAAAGGGTGCCAAGGCCCGGGGCGCGATTGCCGCCGACGCCGTCGCCTTCATCGAGAAACAGCCCACCTCCGATGCCGCGCAGAAGACAAGCATGGAGCACTGGTGCGCCCGAATCTTCGCCTACGCAGGCGAGACGGCGAAGGCCACCGAACGCTTCGCTGCCTTGACGAAGAAAAACCCCGACGACGACACGATCCGGGGCGAATACGCGGCATATCTCCGCACCAGCGGCAAGCGCGGTGAAGCACGGCTCGTCTATCGCGAACTCAAGGATCAGTATGTTGCCGACCGCGAAATCGCCGAAACCTACGGCGAGGAAAACAACTGGAAGAGCTGCATCGAGGCTTACCAAGCCATGCTCAACAAGCACCCCAAACAGAGTGACGCCATCCAATGGCGGCTCGGAGAAGTGTTGCAGCGCACCGGCAAATACACCGAAGCCATCGCCGCCTACAATCAATCCCAGCGCGAACCGCAGTCGCTCTTCCGCATCGCCGAGTGTCAAAGCGCAATGAAGCAAAATGACGCCGCGATTCAGACCCTGGTTGGCGTGTTGAACTTCTTCAAGAGCGCCGCGCCCGAGGCGCAGTATCGCATCGCTGGCCACTACGCGGCCAAGGGTGACAAGGATGCCGCCATCCGGACACTCAAGACCCTTTGCAAAGTCCACCTGAACACCTCGTGGGCCGGCCGCGCGCATCAAGATCTCTCCCTGACCTACGGCATCGACGTGACTCTCGGCGGTTCGGCCAAGAAAGAAGAGAAGTAGTCGCGCTGGATTGGCACGTTTGCGATTCGAAGCGAGCCTCACGAGGCTGCCGTGCCCAACTCGATTTCATCCACCGTATAAACCTGATTAACCACTTGTGTCTCGCGGTGCTGTGAATTGCCGCAGGCCTGCATCATTATTCGCCACTTTGCCATCTCGGTTACGATTATGAACGCACGTTTCTTCTCCGCGCTATTCGCCATCGCCATCACGCTCGGCATTAGCTCCTGCCGCATATCGGCTCAAATCCCCGGAGGTTACTCCCTCGCGGCGATCACCGACTCGCAAGTGCTGGCCGCAGCAAAGTTTGCCGTCACGGCTCGCGATCCGAAGCTCAAGCTGCTCGGCATCGAGCGGGCGCAACAGCAAGTTGTTGCCGGGCAAAACTTCCGCCTCACGCTCAAGGTAGACGACGGCGGCACCAACCGGCTCGCTGACGTGGTCGTGTGGCTGAAGCTCGACGGGAAACACGAGTTGACCTCGTGGCAATGGCAGCCAGCGAAGCCGAAGCTCAAAATTATTCCCGGACAGGTCATCGTCCCGACGGGCAACGGCGAGATGCGCCGTCCATGGGGCGAACTCATCAGCCTCGACCTTGCCACCCGCACTGGGAAGTTCCGCAACGAGGGCGACGACGTGGTGATGAGCTTCACCGTGATGCCTTACGCCGAGCTGTTGCACCACGCGGCGAATGGCGACTTGCAGGACTTCCGCGTCGGCGAGCGCGCGATCTTCCGCCTGCATGAGAACGACAAGGGCGAGTGGGTGTGGCTGACTTACATCCAGGACGAGATGAACATGATGAATGGCCACAAGGAGTATTTCTACGTGGACAAGATTGATGCCGCGAAGCGCGCCGTGGACTGCACCTGGGCGAATTTCAACAAGAGCTTCATCCGCATGACGAACGTGCTGATCGAGACCGACGGCGAGACGCGCTTTTGGAAGGCCGGAGTGCCAGCGAAGTTTGCAGACATCAAACCCGGCGACAAGCTGCGCACGAAGACACACGGCATCGGAGCCGGCAAGCGCCGCATCGCCTGGGAAGTTTTCCTGGATGACGAGAGCTTGGTGAAGTTCCAGACCGAGCAGAAAGCTGTCCACGCCGCGCGCATCGTGAAAGAAGGCGCGCCGGGTTATGTGGATGAGGTGGGCGGAAAGGAGCTCAAACTCACGCTTTTCAACGAAGGCATCGACGTGGCAAAGCAACTGAAGGCCGGGAAAGTCATCCGTGTCGCGCCCGCTGGGGTGAACCGCCGGCCCACCCTCCCGTCGCTCAACGGCACCGTGAAAACTACCGTCACGAGAGGCCGCGAGACCAAGGTGACGCTGGAGCTCTCCCGTGTCGAACCGCAGTTCCAACCAACGGGACTCGCTCGGCTGTGGCTCGCGGAAGAGTGACCCCGCTTCAGCGCAGGCGATAGACGATGCGAGCCTTCGACAAGTCGTAGGGCGACATCTCCATCTTTACGCGGTCGCCGGCGGTAAGGCGGACGAAACGCTTGCGCATCTTGCCGCAAATGTGGGCGAGCACCTCGTGTTGATTGTCCAGTTTCACCCGGAACATGGTGCCGGGGAGAACAACCGTGATGTGGCCTTCGACCGTGAGTGGTTCTTCCATGAGTAGGCTGGCGCTGCGTTGCTGCGAAAGGGGGAAAAAGAAAAAAAAGGTGCGGGAAGCCTCGCGGCCTCCCGCACCTGTGAGATTCAACGGGCCGGATTAGTAACGGCGTTCGCGGCGTTCGC
>RFVF01000003.1 GCA_009922615.1 Pseudomonadota bacterium | reverse complement strand
ACGGCTACGGGCATGACGCTGGGCACGCCACGCTACATGGCCCCGGAGCAGTTCGACAAGCCGCAGGAGGTGGACCATCGCGCGGACATCTATTCGCTGGGCGTGGTGCTCTACGAGATGCTCACCGGCGAAGTGCCGATGGGCCGCTTCTCGCTCCCCTCGGCCACGATTGGCGTGGACGTGCGGCTGGATGAAATCGTCCTGCGCACGCTGGAGAAGGAGCCTTCGCGCCGCTACCAGCACGTTAGCGAGGTGAAGTCACAGGTGGAAGGCGTGGCGAGCAAGCCGGTAGCTGCTGCATCATCGTCTCCCTTGGGGTCTCCTGTGCCGAAAACTGAACGCCAAGCCGAGGACACACGCGGATTTCTTCGTCGGCTTGCGGACGAATCGGTTGTGGGCAAGGCGGCGATTGTCACCGCAATCGCTGCAATTTTCGCGCACAAACTCCAATGGCAATCGCTGATCGTGCCGGGCAATCAGGTGCTTTCTCCCGCGAATTCACTTGTGATTAACTGTAAGGTGAGCGTGCTGATGCTCGCGCTGGCGATCGGCGCGTCGCTGTTCGCGGTGCTCCCTGGACTCACAGTGCTGGCGGGCAGGGTGGTGCGCGTGCTCGTAATCATTTTCGCAGTCGCGGCGTTGGCATATCAGTTCAGTTTTTTTTCGACGCTCGGAAAATGGGAGCCGGGGCAGGAGGGGAAAGTGCTGCGAATGACGCAGTCTTATGCCGAGTTTGGCTTCTATGCGACGATGGTGCTCACCGCTCTCGGGGTGTTGCTATTTGTGCTGCGCTTGTTTGAGGAGAATCGGAACCCCACGAGCAAGGTGAAGACGCAGGTGGAGAGCGTCACGGGGGTGACCCCCACGGCGGGCCCCCCGCTTGCTCAAAGGCCGGCTCTCGGTCAGGACGGCTCATCGGATGAGGAGGAGCTCGAGTCCGGCTGGTTTGTCAGCTACGCCTTCATCGGTGTAGTGTCTTCGATGGGAGCGGGCCTGGTGGTGAAACTAGTTCAGGATGCTTTTCCGCCGCGCTTCGAACATCGCGGCACGGAAATCTGGGGGGTGAGTTTCGCTGCGCTCCTGTTGTTCTCCATTGGGATTTACCGCCAGTTTTTCCTGCGCCGCAACAAAGCGGATGCGAGCCAGTCGACACGGGAATCGAAGCCACTCGACCACCGCCTCTCCGAAGCGCTCACCGTCGGCCTGCCCGGCTGGTTCAACCGCCGCGCCACGTGGATGCAGAAGCTGATCCAGGCGGCGCTCACCGTCACCGTGGCGTTCGCGACGCTGGTGTTCCTCGGCTTCAACATCCATTCCAACACGGACGTGACCGCCGGCCAGGTCTCAAACTCCGGCACGGTCCAAGTCGGCCAGCCCTCGCCGTGGCTCACCGTGGATTTCAGCAGCACGAACCACAGTTTCGCGATCCACTGGTTCTCCGCGTCGCTATGGATCGGCTTCGCCGGTCTGGCGCTGGGCTGCCTCTCTGAGCGGTTGCGCCGTTCCGTCCCCGACTTCGACGAAGCGAAGGACCGCCGCAAACGCCAGGTGTTGCTCGTGGTGATGGTCGTGGTCCTGGTGCTCTACCTGGCCGGCCTCGTGGTGAACGGGTTGATCATGAGCGGTGCCACCAGCAAGGCGGCGCGCGGAGTGACGGAGCGGGCGCTCGGAACAAAGTCGGCTGTCTCAATGAACCCTTACACCTTCGCCGGATTGCCGGCCCCGTTTGTGAAAGGAGCACAGGGACCGGAACTGAGTGTTCAGTTCGTTAAGCAAATGGGTTTCACGCCGTTGCAAGTTGTGGAGTTGAACAAAACTTTCCAGAGTTATTATCGCCAATTTCTCTCGCTCGAACGGCAGCACACGGAGCTTTCCCGCAATGCGCAAGGCCACGTGATTGTGAAGATCGCCGCCTTTCCCGACGAAAGTCTCGCGCTCGCGCAACGCATGGCACAGGAGCTACGTGGCCTCGTGGGCAAGGAAGTCATCCCCGCCCCGCAGCCGGGAATGCTGATGAACATCGGCCTGTTCCGGCACGCTGGCGAAGCGTCTGTCACTGCTGAATTGTGGAAGGAAAACGGCATTTACTTTTTCAAGGAAGAACGTATCGGTGCGCCAAACGCAGCCCACCTAAACGATGGTGTCCCGAGCGGTCGCAGCACGAGCGGTGACAAATTGATCGAGGTGATTCCCGAGGAATACCGGGTCTATTGGAAAGAGTAAGACGGCAGTTGGGCCGGAGCCTGCCTAGCTGCGCGCGTGGCGGCCTTCGGACTGAATTCACCCGTGCACGGAGAAGTCGGTTCACTGTGTTCAAATGGCTTTCCCAACTTGGCCGCGCATGGTCGGCTGGCGGCGTGTTGGTGGCGATGGCTTCGCTCGCCGCTGCGGCGTCGCCCACCTCCGCGCCGCTGACGTTTGAACGGGACATCCGTCCCATCCTCAAGGCCAATTGCTTCCATTGCCACGGCGAGGATGGCAAGACCAAGGGCGGCCTAGACGCGCGGTTGAAGCACTTGCTTGCCACGGGCGGCGAGCACGGTCCCGCCATCGTGCCCGGCAAGCCGGACAAGAGCCGGCTCTTCACTCTCGTGCGCGACGGCGAGATGCCCAAGTCGGAGCGCAAGCTGTCCAAGGAACAGATCGAGCTCATCCGCCTGTGGATTGCCGGCGGCGCGAAGGTTGCGCGCACAGAGCCCGCGAAGCCCGGCGCAGCGGATCAGTTCACGCCGGAGGAGCGCGAGCATTGGGCGTTTCAAGCGGTGCGGAGGCCGCCGGTTCCTGAAATTCGCAATTCGCAATTCGCAATTCGCAATTCCATCGATGCCTTCCTCGCGCAGAAACTCGCCGCGGCCAAACTCACCTTCAGTCCGCCCGCCGACCGCGCCACGCTCATCCGTCGCGCGAGCTTTGATCTGCTCGGCCTGCCGCCCTCGCCGGAAGAAGTGGATGCGTTTGTGAAGGACACCGCGCCGGACGCCTTCGAGAAGTTGCTCGACCGTCTGCTCGCGTCGCCGCACTACGGCGAGCGTTGGGGCCGCCACTGGCTCGATGTTGCGGGCTACGCGGACTCGGACGGCTACACGGACGCCGACACCGAACGCAAGTGGGCGTGGCAGTATCGCGACTACGTCATTCGCTCGCACACCGCGGACAAGCCGTTCAACGAGTTCATCGTCGAGCAGCTCGCGGGTGATGAGCTGGTGAAGCCGCCGCTCAAGAACCTCGCCCCCGCCGATGTGGACAAGCTCACCGCCACCGGCTTCCTTCGCATGGCTCCCGACGGCACGGCGAACCCGGGCGTCGAGCAGAAGACCGCGCGCAACGCGGTCGTGGCCGACACCATCAAGGTCGTGTCCAGCTCGCTGCTTGGTGTCACCGTCGGCTGCGCGCAGTGCCACAACCACAAGCACGATCCTGTCCCGCAGGCGGATTACTACCGGCTGCGTGCGGTGTTCGAGCCCGGCTTCGACCTCCGGACGTGGCGCACGCCCAACGCGCGGCTCGTCTCGCTGATGTCAGATCAAGACCGTGCGAAGGCTGCCGAGGTCGAGAAGGAGGCGAAGGTCATCGAGGACGCGCGGCTGAAGAAGCAGGAGGAGTTCATCAACGAGGTGCTGGAAAAGGAGTTGCTCAAGCGCCCGGAGGAACTGCGTGCGCCGTTGCGCGAGGCCTACAAGACCGTCGCTGCCAAGCGCACGCCGGCGCAGGTGAAGTTGCTCAAGGAGCATCCCACCGTCATGCAACTCAGCCCCGGCTCGCTGTATCTTTACGAACAGAAGAAGGCCGACGAGCTGAAAAAGCAGACCGACGAGGCGGCGAAGATACGGGAGAGGAAACCGGCGGAGCAGTTCATCCCCGTCTTCAACGAGGTTGTCGCCGCTGGCGCGAAGTCGGACCCCGCCCCGACCTTCCTCTTCCATCGCGGCGACCCTGACCAGCCCAAGCAACAGCTCAAGCCCGGTGACCTCTCGATACTTTCAGCGCTTCGCCCTGTGGACCTGCCGGAGAAGGATGCGTCGTTACCGACGAGTGGCCGCCGCCTTGCCTACGCACGCGCGCTCACGGACGGCACGCACCCGCTCACCACGCGTGTGCTGGTGAACCGCGTGTGGATGCACCACTTCGGTCGCGGCATTGTGGCGTCGCTGTCGGACTTTGGCACACTGGGCGAGCGACCAACGCATCCCGAGTTGCTCGACTGGCTCGCGAGCGAGTTCGTCGCGCAGGGGTGGAGCCTGAAGAAGCTGCACAAGGTCATCATGACGAGCGCGGCGTATCGGCAGGCTTCGCAGATTTCCAACGCGGACTTCCGCAATTCAAATTCCAAGGACCCGGATAACAAGCTCCTCTGGCGCTATCCCATCCGCCGACTCGATGCCGAGCAACTCCGCGACGCGCAGCTATTCGTAAGCGGCAAACTGAACCCGAAGGCCGGCGGCGCGCCAGTGTCCATCATGACCGACGAGACTGGGCAGGTCGTTGTAGGCGTAAACACGGACGACACCGCAGGCCGGCCCAGCGGGAAGTTCGTCTCACTCGGCGGCGAGGAATTCCGCCGCAGCCTCTACGTGCAGATGCGCCGGAGCAAGCCGCTGGGCTTTTTGGAAGCCTTCGACGCGCCGCGCATGGAGCCGAACTGCGAGCTGCGCAATGCCTCCACCGTCGCGCCACAGTCGCTCATGTTGATGAATGGCGAGTTCACGCTCGCGCAGGCCAAGTTCTTCGCCGAGCGCGTGGCGAAGGAAGCCGGCGACTCGACTGACGAATCGAAGGTTGCGCGCGCCTGGCAGCTCGCTTTCAGCCGCCGCCCAAGTGCAACCGAGATGACGGACGCCCTGGCTTTCCTCGGTAAACAACGCGCGCACTTCACCGCGAACGCGCCGAAAGAATCCAAGGTTGCCAAGGGCAAGGAACCACCACCGACAAACGCGGACGAGCACGCGCTCACCGGCCTATGCCAGGCCTTGTTGACGGCGAACCGCTTCCTCTACGTCGAGTAATTCGTCATGATCAACACCGCCTGCAACTCCCGCCGTCACTTCCTGGCGCAGTCCGGCTTTGGCCTCGGCTCCGTTGCGCTCGCGTTGCTCTTGAAGCAGGACAACCTGCTCGCCAACGCGCCGCGTCCCGACCTTGACCCGAAGAGCTTCGACCTGTTGCCGCGCCGTCCGCACTTCGAGCCGCGCGCGAAGGCGATGATTTCCATGTTCATGCAGGGCGGTCCGAGCCACATGGATTTGTTCGACCCCAAGCCCGCGCTCGACAAACTCGACGGTCAGAAGTTCCCCGGCGAAATCAAGTTCGACAACGCCGCGCAGGCCAGCCCGAAGGTGCTCGCCAGCCCGTGGAAGTTCCAGAAGCACGGCCAGTGTGGCACCGAGGTCAGCGAGTTGCTGCCGCACTTCGCGGGTATCGTGGACGACGTCTGCCTGCTGCGCGGAATGCACACGGGGGTGAACAACCACGGCCAATCCATCTACGCGCTGCAAAACGGTCGCGTGCTCGGTGGCCGGCCCACGCTCGGGAGCTGGCTCACTTACGCGCTTGGCGCAGAGACGAGCAACCTGCCGGCGTTCGTCGCGCTCACGGACCCGCGTGGCTTGCCGGTGCTGGGCGTGGCGAATTGGGAAAACGGCTGGCTGCCGTCGCTCTTCCAAGGCACCGCTGTCCGCTCGAAAGAACCGCGCATTCCGAACCTTGATCCGCCACCGCACCTACGCGGCACAGCGCAGGAAAATTACCTTTCGTTCCTCGACAAGCTGAACCGCGACCATCTCCGCGAGCATCCGGGCGAGACGGATTTGCAGGCGCGCATTGCGAGCTACGAGTTGGCCGCCAAGATGCAAACCGCCGCGAAGGAGGCGATGGATATCACCGGCGAGAGCGCGGCGACGAAGGCGCTCTACGGCATTGATGTGCCGGCTACGGCGGAGTTCGGCACGCGCTGCCTCATCGCGCGGCGGCTGGTGGAGCGTGGCGTGCGCTTTGTGCAGCTCTACACGGGCAACCAATCTTGGGACCACCACGGCAGCATCCGCACTGGCCTGCCGGCAGCGTGCAAATACGTGGACAAAGGCTCGGCGGGCCTGGTCACGGACCTGAAGGCGCGCGGCTTGCTCGATTCCACGGTCGTCCACTGGGGCGGCGAGATGGGCCGCCTGCCAACGATTCAAAACGATGTGGGTCGCGACAAAGTGGGCCGGGACCATAACACCTACGGTTTCTCGATGTGGGTTGCGGGCGGCGGTTTCAAGAACGGCATCACCTACGGCGAGACCGACGAGTTCGGCCACCACGCGGTGAAGGACATCGTGAATCACTACGACTACCACGCCACGCTCCTGCACCTCTTCGGCCTCGACTACAAGAAGGTGGTCTTCAAGCGCAACGGCACGGAGATGTCGCTCGTGGACGGCCAGGACGCGCGGCTGGTGGGCGAGATTCTGCGGGGCTGAAAAGCCAGCGCAGGCAGGCGGAAGATTTCACCGGAGCATTTCGATCAGCACCACGGGCCGGAGGATGCCGCCAAGGGCGAGGTCGGTCATCTTCGTGTGATTCACGCGGAGGGCGAGGATGTTCTCACCGGGCTTCACGGCGGCGGTCACGTCCACCTGGAAGGGCGCTCGGGATTTGCCGAGGCCTTCGCGAGAGGACTTGGTCGGCGGCGTGGCGGCGGCGACTGGAGTTGCGGGAGCGGGAGTCGTCGGCGCGGTTGAGGCTTTGGCGGTCGCCACGTTCTTCGTTGCCTTCGGAGTGACGACGGGCGCGGGAACTTCGACTTTTTTCCCGTTCACATAAACTTCCGTCGCGCCGTCCACCTCGCCGAAGAACAGCGCGAGGTCAGCGTGCTTCGGCGGCACTGTGAAGCGCGTGCGATACCACATCACCGTCGTCTGGTCATGGCCCTGCGCGTCGAGCGTCACGTCGCGCGTGGCGACGAGCGGCCACGCGGCGTCCGCGAAGTCCGCGCGATGGAAGCCCCGGTCGTTGCCGGTGTCCTCCGCGTCGAACGTGAAGCGCATTTTGTCCGGCAGGACTTGCAGCACGCGATTCGGCGCGGCGGTGGCAGCGGCTCCCGCGCGCACGGTCTTGCTCAGGAAACGTTCGAGGTAAGCCGTGGCGTATTCGCGATTGGCCCAGCCCTTCTCCGCGAAATCCTTCAGGCGTGCGGTGGTCGCGTCGTATTCGCGCTGCGCCGTGGCGAAGTCGCCGCGATTCATCGCATCGCTCATGGTGCGATAGGCGCGCGCGCTGCGCAGGCCCTCGGCGTGGAGCGCGACGCGTTGCTCGTAGATGGCATTGCCCTTCGCTGCTGCGGCAGCCTCGGCAAGGAGTGCTTCACTCTCCATGAGGAACACCGGCGTGAAGACTTGCGCGAGCCCGAAGAAGCTGCCCGCGTGAGTGGTGAGGCGTTGCTGTGCGAGATCGAGACTCATCCAGTATGCCTTCATGGGCAGCGCGGCTTTGGGCCCGTAGAACTTCACCCAGTAGTCCTCCATGATGGCGGCGGGGTCCGCGTGCGGGTCGTAGGCGAGGCGGAGGCTCAGGTAAATCTGCGGGCCGTAGATGTGCCAGTTCGAGAGGATCTCGATGGTCATGTAAGTCAGGCCCTTGTCGGCGAGGTAGGGAAACTCCTTCTGACAGGCACTGAACTTGAACATCGGGAGCGTGCCGTCGGCGAGGTTATACATGTAGTTGTAGTAGCCGATGCGCTGGGCCACGGATGCCCAGCCATCGGTCATCGTCACCTGCTGCTCGCGCGACGTGCAGCCGGGATGGCCGATCGAATGCAGCCGGCAGTAGCGGATGGGCGCGATCATCGCGCAGAGATTTGTGGCGAGCGGGCGCTTCACCGTTGGTGGCTGCGTGTAGTCCGCGTAGCAGTAAAAACTCAGCACGGCTTCGGGATGCGTCTGCGCCACGCGACGTGCGACGTTGTCGAAGAAATCCACGTAGCGGTTCGAGACAGACGGCGTGCCGCTGGATGGCTCGATGGCCTTGGGATCGTCCTGCGCCCTGCACGCGGGGCACTGGCAATAGCCGCGGCCATCCGTGGGCGAGAGCGAGGGATTGCGCGTGCCGCGCTCGATGGCGGCGACGACGTTCGACGCGAAGTGCGCGCGCAGGCCGGGATTGGAAGTGCAGAGCCAGCCGCCGGCCTTGCGCTGGCCATCCGCGCCCATTGCGAAGAATTCAGGATGCGTCTCGAAGAGCGAAGGCGAGACGTAATTACCCCACGAGTGAGCGTGACCGAAGGGTTCGCCGCCCGCGCCGTTCCACGCTTTCCAGAGGCGCGCGTTCCACGACGGGCCTTTGGGATTGCGCCACAGCAGGCCGGGCTTTTCGGTGATGTTCAGTGCGCCGACGCTCAGCGTGGCCGAGCGGGGAAACACTTCGCCCAGCGGCCCGTCCATCAAGTAGCGGCAGCCGAGCGTTTCGAGGAAACGGCACACGGCCTTCAACGTCGCCGCCTCGCTCTGCCCCGCGATGAGCACGCGCTTCCCGTCCGCGACGATGCGGATGCCCTCGTGGCTCGGGCTGGTGATGTCGTCGAGCTTGAGTCCCGCTGCCAGCGCGGCCTGGCCCACGTAGATGGTGGGCGCGTCCGCCGGAGCTTTGTCGGCGACGGGCAATTCAGCATCGGTGATCTTCTTCACCCACTCGGCGAGCACGCGCACGGCGAAGGCCTCGTCGGTTTCCGGCGCGGGCTTGCGCTTCGGCGCAGCCTTGCTTTTGGCAGGTGCGGGTTCGGACACCTCGCGCGGGACTGCGCTTACGATGGTGGCAAGCGGCTTGCCCTCGCGCACCAGATCGAGCGCGGCGGCGGGCAGGACGAGCAGGAGCAGCGGCAGGAGGAATTTCATGGCAGCGGGAACATCGACGCGCGCTCACGGTGCGGAGTTCAGTGAAATCGAAAGCACGCAAGGCGGTGGCTGGACGCCCCCGGAGCGCATTTCGTCTACAGCCGCAGCTTGAGCAGGCCGACTTCGAGAGCGAGGGCTTCCTGGACATTCGTGCGGAGAAGCCGTTGCGTTTGTTCCACCACGCGGAGGTTGTCGAGCGCCTCGGCGTTGGTGATGCGGGCGCTGACGGCCTCGACGGCGTAGGCCAGCTCGGGGAAGGCGACCAACTCGGCGTCGGCACCCAGCTTTTGCAACCACACGTCGCGCAGCCACCATTGCAAGGCGAGCAGGAGTTCGGCGCGTTGACGGCGGTATTCGGCCTCGATGGCGGCATCGAGTTCCTCCTCCCATTTTTCGGCGAGCTTGGGGTCCACGTCCGTGTAGCGCTGGAGCGGGGAACGCTCGGTGAGGGTTTCCTTGATGGTGTCCTTCAGCTCGGCGAGCCGGGCGAGCAATTGCCCGAGGACGCGGTAGCGGCCGAGCAAACTTGGCTTAGGCTCGGTAAGTTGCAGGCCGAACTCGCGGAGCCACTGGACTTGCTCCGGGGTGAATTTTTTCCCGGCTCCACCGCCGGCGAAGTTCAACCGCAGGCAGCGGGAGAGAATGGTTTCCAACAACTGCTGCGGCTCGGCGGTGAGGAGAATGAGGATGCTGCGGCTGGGCGGTTCCTCGAGGGTTTTGAGGAACGCGTTGGCGGCCTGCGTGTTCAAGCGGTCGGCGGCGACAACGACGACGACCTTCCACTGGGCTTCGGTGGGCTTGAGGTTGACCGCGTGGATCAGCTCGCGGATCTGATCCACGCTGATCTGCCGGGACTTCATTTCCGGCCGGATCCATTGAACGTCCGAGTGGTTGAGGTGCTCGATTTTCTGGCAGGTGAGGCAACGGTCGCAGGAATCACTGGCAGCGCCGAGGCCGGGCGACTGGCAGTTCAGGGTCTTGGCGAGCGTGCGGGCCATGCCTTCCAACTCGTCGAGGTCGTCGCCGGTGAACAGGTAGGCATGGGCAAGCCGTCCACGCGCCAGACTGCGCTGGAGCAACGTGACGGCCTGTTGCTGGGCCGGAAAATCCGCGAACGCCATGCGCGGATTCGACTGTGGCGCACGGGCTTTGGCGAGCGCGAAAGTCAGATGGCCGACCGTCGGGATGGTCGCCGAACCGCCCAGCGTCAAGCGCCCATCCGCCGCCACCGCCTCGACTTGTGGTGCGCCCCGACGCATGCTTCGGGCATGAACTACTGGCTCGTGAAATCCGAACCGGCCGCCTACGCATGGGAGCAATTCGTGCGGGACGGCGGCACGGCGTGGACCGGCGTGCGCAATTTCACCGCGCGCCTGAATCTCCGCGCGATGAAACGCGGCGACCTCGTGTGCTTTTATCACAGCGTCACCTGCAAGGAAGTCGTCGGCGTGGCCAAGGTGACGAAGGAGGCCTATCCCGACGCGACGGCGGACGAGGGTGATTGGTCCTGCGTGGATCTCGCCCCGGTGAAGCCGCTGCCCAAACCCGTGACGCTCGAAGTCATCAAGGCCGACGCGGTGCTGAATGGCATTCCGCTCGTGCGCCAATCCAGACTCTCGGTCTCTGCGCTGACGAAGGAACAATTCACCCGTCTGCTCGCGCTGGGCGGGACGAAGGCATGAATCAGGAAAGCAGGATGGCAGGAAATGGCGGCACGCCGTCACGTTCCTGCATTCATGTTTTCCTAATAAAGCCCGGCCTGCGCGTTCTGCTCGCCGTGTCTTTGGTGCTCGGCGGTGGCTGCCAAACTGCAGCTCCAAAATCGACTCCGCCGGCTTCTGTCGCGAAAGCTTCCACGCTGCCCGGATTGCAGAAATGGAATCCGCTTTGGTGGTTTGGCAACGCCGATGATCCCGTGCCGCCGGATTGGTATCGGCCCGGTTCGATATGCCGCCGCCCGCTCTGGCAATTGCGGAACCCGCTGCACAACTTTTCGTTTTACGTGATCGGCGTCGCCGACCGGCCATTCACGCGAAGTGGAAAATTCCCCGAAGCGGTCTTCGCACAGGACGGCGGCTGGAATTGGGCCGTGACGCGCTGTGGTTGGCTGCGGTTGCCGTTCCTTTCCTTCAACGGCGCGCGCGTCCGCTTTTATCTCGGTTGGCGTGAGCGAGGAAATTTCGGCGGCAAGGTGAACTTCGGAAAACTCCCCGCGCCAAAGTCGAAACCCAAGAAGCCAGACCCCAATCCGGACTGAGACTCCGCACGTCGTCTCCTACGCGAGCGGCACTTCGTGATACTCCAGCGCCCACTCTTGCATGTAGCGGACGCGCGTGGGCCGGATGCGATAGACGAGGAGTTGGGGATTGTCGAGCGAACCGAGAAACTGACGCATGAGGGGATTGGCGTCCCAGATTTCCTGCAATACGGGCCGCTCGGTCACGGTTTCGGCGACGCCGGACAGGCGCACCTGGTTGTGCTCGTCATCCATGTAGCACAACTCGACCTTCGGGTTCGCGGCGATCTCGCCGGTCTTGTGGTAGAGCCGCAGGTTCGCAACGAACACGGTGAACCCATCGGTGCGCACCGGGGAGACAGGTCGCACGCGCGGTTGGTCGCCGTCGATGCTCGCGAGCGCAGGGAACCGGTCGGCCTTGACCACGGCACGCGCCCGCTCCAGCACCTCGGCCGGGGCGATGGGTTTGGGAACCGGCTTGGACATCGCGGCTCAGGCCTTGTAGTGGACCAGCACGCCGTATTCCGTGATGGGCGTGGTCGTCTCCTTGCCTTCGGCGTCTTTGCCCTTCAAGTGGTGGGTGTATTGGATGCCGGTCAGGCTGACGATGTCGTCCTCGGGATGCTGGCCGATGAAGTTGGACACCGCTTCATCGAAGGTGTCCTTCCCGTCCTTCACATGCTCGTGATGGCGGAAGGATTTTACCCGCAGCTTCTTGACGGTTTTGGCGGCGACATCCAAGGACTTGTTGACGTTCTTGATGATTTTCGCCTCGGGAAATTCGCCTTGAGGGATGATCGGAGTTCGTTGCTCCGGGGCCGCCGCGCCGCCGCCGCCGGGTGCCGGGATGATGAGCACCTCCTTGCAGCCGGGACATTCGATCTCCTGGCCAACGCCAGACTCGTCGATGCTCAATTCCAAATTGCAGAAAGGGCAGTTGAAGGAAAATTCAGCCATAGCGCGTGTCAGGTTGCTTGCTGGGCTGGACGGTAAGCAGGGTCGTGCAGTCAATCTAGCCAAAAGTGCTACGGAAAATCCCCGGTGAGTCGAAGGCGAAGCGAGCCGGACAAGTCCAAGTCCCCATCATGCGCCTCCTGTTCCCCGCTGCCCGCCAACGACTGTCCGCAATTGTCGCAACCGCTACACTGAACCTTGCGTTCGCACTCGCGCTCTTCGCCGCACCGGAAGCCTTCGAAATCGGCCCGGACAACAAAGACCAGCTCCCGCGCGGCAAGGAAGCCGACGGCATCATCGGCGACTTCGTGCTGCGCAATGACAAGATCGAGGCCGTCATCTCCGCAAACCTACCGTTGCGCCGCGCGAACATGAGCACGTTCTACGGCACCAACGGCATTTCCCCCGGCTGCCTCTACGACCTCACGCTGCGCGGCGCGCACAACGACCAGCTCACCTGCTTCTTGCCCAGCGGCCAGCAGGGGCCGGTCTCGTGGGTGCGCGTGGCCAAGGATGGCAAGGACGGCGAAGCGGTTATCGAAACCGTCGTCACCTCGCCGAACAACGGCGGCCTTTACAAGCGCCACGAGTATCGCCTGCGCGACGGCTGGCAGGGCGTGCTCGTCGTCACCACGTATCGCAACGCCGGCAAGGACACGCGCAAGGGCACGGTGGACGACCGCTGGGTGACGTTCACCAGCACCGGCACGACGGGCGACATCGCTTGGGCCGACGCCGTGGACCCGGCGGACAAGGCGGGTTACGCGCGAGCATGGGTGGAGCGCGATGGCATGAAAGCGCCGCCGACCGAACTTGAACTCAAGCCGGGACAAGAGATTTCCTTCGCGCGCTTCGTCGCGGTCGGCACGTCACCGTTGCAGGCGATGGGCGTGGTGAGGGCGTTTCGCGGCGAAGCTGGCGGCGTTGTCAGCGGCACAGTGAAGGACAGCGCGGGCAAAGCCATCGCCACCGCGCGCATCGTGACGGCGGTTGCGCCGGGCGCTTCCACGAACCGACCGGCGGCGTATCCGAGCGCGGCGGGTGAAGTCAGCCTGTGGCTCGCTGCGGGTGAACAGGAACTTGAAATCGCCGACCTCGGTCGTGAGGCGACGTTGGTCAAAGTCAACGTCACGACTGGCCAAGCGGCGAAGTTCAGCGCGGTGCTGAAGGCGCAATCCGCCATCGCCTTCGACATTCGTGGCGAGAACGGCCAGCCCATTCCCTGCAAAGCCCAGTTCATCGGCGTCAACGGCACGAAGGTGCCCAACCTCGGCCCACAGAACCGCGCCGCCGGTTGCGTGGACCAGTATCACTCGGCCAACGGCCAGTTCCGCCAGCCGCTGCCGCCGGGCGATTACGAAGTCGTCGTCACGCGCGGCATTGAGTTCGGCCACTTGCGCCAGACCGTGAAGCTCGCTGCCGGCCAGACCGCGACGGTGAAGGGCGTCTTGAAGCGCCTCGTGGACACGCGCGGCTGGGTGAGCGCGGACTACCACAACCACTCCACGCCCAGCGGCGACAACACCTGCGGCACCGACGACCGCATCATCAACCTCGTCGCCGAAGGCATCGAGTTCGCGCCGACCACCGAGCACAACCGCCTCTACGACTGGCGGCCGCACATCGTCCGCCTCGGGCTGACGAACTTCATCCAGACCGTGCCCGGTCTCGAACTCACCGGCAGCGCGGCGCACTTCAACTCCTTCCCCTTCGAGCCCGTGCCGCTCACGCAAGATAATGGTGCGCCCGTCTGGAGCCCCGACCCGCGCATCACGGCGGCGACGTTGCGCGACTTCCAGAAGCCCGAGCCAGCGCGGTGGATTCAAATTAACCACCCGGACATGGTCGCGAACTTTACCGACCGCGACGGCGACGGGCGCGCGGACGGCGGCTTCATCGGCCTGCCGCTGATGATTGATGGCGTCGAGACGGAAAACTACAGTATGAGCAGCATCCTCAGCGGCGTGCCTTACACCATCGCGAAGGACTCGAAGACGGGCCGCGACGCGGTGCGGGTTCAGCGCGAGTTCGTCTGGCTGCAACTGCTGAACAAGGGTCATCGCTACGTCGGCGTGGCCGTGTGCGACGCGCACTCCGTTTATGGCAACGGCGTCGGCGGCTGGCGGATGTATATGCCCAGCGCGAGCGACGAGCCGGCGAAGATTGACTGGCGCGAGAACAGCCGCCACGCGAAGGAAGGCCGCAGCTACCTGACCACCGGACCGTTCCTCCAAGTGCAGACCGAGGACGGCACGTTGCCCGGCGGCACCGTCCGCGCGACCGGCGGCGTGAAGCTGAAGGTGCGCGTGCAGTGCACCGACTGGATTGACATCGATCGCGTGCAGGTGCTGGTGAACGGCCGAGCCGAGCCGAAGCTGAACTTCACGCGCGCGACGCATCCGGACTGGTTCGCGAACGGCGTGGTGAAGTTCGATCGCACGATTGACGTGCCGTTGTCCGAGGATGCACATCTGATCGTCGTGGCGGCGGGGGAGAACTTTGATTTGAAGACCGGCTACGGCACGAGCCCGCAGGCGAAGCTCAAGCCCATTGCCTACCACAACCCGATTTGGTGCGACGTGGACGGCGGCGGCTTCAAGCCCAACGGCGACACGCTCGGCTTCCCGCTGACGACGAAGGTCTCGCTCGACGAAGCCCGCGCCGCGTTGGAACGCCACGCCGCCGCGAAAGCCGCACCCACGCCGCCCACCACGAGCGAGCCGAAGGCCAAGGCGAAGAAGAAGTAGCCCCGCACAACCAGACTTTTGCCAGCTTGTGAGTTTACACCCCGGCCTGGTTCATGCGATAAACCCACCCACATCACTGATTATGAAACTGCGTTGTTTGCTTCCGTTCCTTGGCTCGATCCTTTTCACCGTGGTATCCGCTTCCGCCGCTGATGCGAACATCGGCGTCGGAGCCAAGCCCGTCGCCGGCGCGGAGGTCATCATTGATGGTTCCCGCAAGATGTTGGATGAAAAGTGGACTTACTGGCAGGGGCCGCGCTTCGCTTCCTCGCTCCCGATCAAGTGGAAGATCGTGGACGACCCCGTGGACAAGGGCCAGACCGTGGTCCAGACCGATGACCCTGTTGCGCTCGGTGGCAAGTTCGGCACGGCGGACATCGTGACCAAGAAAGCTTACCGCGACTTCCGTCTGCACATTGAGTTCTGCGTGATGAACTCGCGCGGTAACAGCGGCGTGTATCTCCAAAACCGCTATGAGATTCAGATCATGGAGGGCGACAAGACCAAGCACGGCATGGGCGCGGTAATCAACGAGACCGAATCGCCGTATCACTGCTTCGCCGGTCTCGGCAAATGGAACAGCTACGACATCGTCTTTCGTGCCGCTCGCTTCAAGGATGGCAAGCGCGTGGAGAAGGCGATGGTCACGATGTATTTCAATGGCGAGAAGGTCCACAAGAACGTTGAAATCAACCAGGTCTGGGGTGGCGCGAACTCCGGCGTGGACGGTGGCAACGACGGCGGCAAGGGCATTACGGATTCGCCGCAGGGACTCAAGCTTCAGTGCGAAGGCCACGATGTGCGCTATCGCAACGCGTGGCTCAAGGAGCTCGATCTCAAGGACGCGAACACGGATTTCTGATCAGTTCCTGGCTGGCTCTCCCCACGCTCTCACGAGCGTGGCCACTGACGGTGGAGCTGCGCCAACGCGGCGCAGGCGTGACGCGTTCGGCACGGTCGGAATCTTCCGAGACAGGCAATTCACGCGGCTTTCCCGCCAATTCCAACGCTGTCGCCACTGGCACTCCCGGTGCAGGGTGAGTCAGCATGAACACGGATCGTTTCACCACCAAGGCGCAGCAGGCGTTGCAGGACGCGCAGCGGCTCGCGCACGGCTACAGCCATCAGGAACTCGACGGTGAGCACGTGCTGCTCGCGCTCATCGAACAGCCGGAAAGCCTCGTGCCGCTCGTGCTTCAGAAGCTCGGCGTCGCACTGCCGGCGCTGAAGGGTGACTTGGAGAAGGAACTGACGCGTCGCCACAAGGTGCAGGGCACGAGTTCGAGCGACGTTTACCTCGGTCAGAACTTAAAGAAATCCCTAGATGCCGCCGAGGCTGAGGCGCGCAAGTTAAAGGACGACTTCATTTCCACCGAGCACCTGCTCCTCGGCCTGCTCGCCGAAGGCGGCGAGTCGCTCAAGAAGCTGTTCAAGACGCACAAGCTCACGCGCGACGCCGTGCTCAAGGCGCTCGCCGACTTGCGCGGCAATCAGCGCGTCACCGATCAGAACCCGGAGGACAAGTTCCAGACGCTGGAGAAATACGGCAAGGACCTCACCGCGCTCGCGCGACAGGGGAAGATCGATCCCGTAATCGGCCGCGACGACGAAATCCGCCGCGTCATGCAGGTGCTCACGCGGCGGACGAAGAACAACCCGGTGCTCATCGGCGAACCGGGCGTGGGCAAGACCGCCATCGTCGAGGGCCTTGCCAAACGTATCGTGGACGGTGACGTGCCAGAAAGCCTCAAGAACAAGCGCGTCGTGGCCATGGACTTGTCCGCGATGGTGGCGGGCGCGAAGTATCGCGGCGAGTTCGAGGACCGGCTCAAGGCGTTTCTCAAGGAAGTCACCGCTGCCGAGGGCCGCATCATTCTCTTCATCGATGAGCTGCACACCATCGTCGGCGCGGGCAAGGCCGAGGGTTCTGCCGACGCCGCGAACATGCTCAAACCCCAGCTCGCGCGCGGCGAGCTGCGTTGTGTGGGCGCGACGACGCTCGACGAGTATCGCAAGCACATCGAGAAAGACCCGGCGCTGGAGCGGCGCTTCCAGCCGGTGTTTGTTGCCGAGCCGAGCGTGGAGAGCACTATCGCGATCCTGCGCGGGCTGAAGGAGCGCTACGAAGTCCACCACGGCGTGCGCATCCAGGACACGGCGCTCGTGGCAGCGGCGACCCTGAGCCATCGCTACATCGCCGACCGGTTTCTCCCGGACAAAGCCGTTGACCTCGTGGATGAATCGGCATCGCGGCTGAAGATGGAGTTGGATTCCAAGCCCACGGACATCGACAAGCTCGACCGAGCGATTCTCCAGCTCGAAATCGAACGCACTTCGCTTGCGAAGGAGAAAGACGACGCGAGCAAAGAGCGGCTCAAGAAGCTTGAAGTCGAGCTGGCGAACTTGAAGGAACGCTCCAGCGCACTCACCGCTCAGTGGCAAAACGAGAAGGCCGCAACCAACGCCGTGAGCGTGATTCAGTCGCAGATTGACGCCGCCAAGACGGAGCTGGAGCAGGCGCAGCGCAAGGGCAATTTGCAGAAGTCGGCTGAAATCCAATACGGCAAGTTGCCGGAACTGGAGAAGAAGCTCGTCGCCGTGGCGAAGCAGTCCAGCGACTCGACCCGCAATCCGCTCCTGCGGCAGGAAGTCACCGAGGAGGACATCGCGAAGGTCGTCGCGTCTTGGACTGGTATCCCCGTCACCAAGATGCTCGAAGGCGAGCGGCAGAAGCTCGTGAAGATGGAGGAGCGCCTCGGCGCGCGTGTGGTCGGCCAGCGCCAGGCTGTCGTTGCCGTGGCGAATGCCGTGCGCCGCGCCCGCAGCGGCCTCGGTGACCCAAACCGGCCCGTTGGCTCGTTCATTTTCCTCGGCCCGACCGGCGTGGGCAAAACCGAGCTGGCCCGCGCGCTTGCGGATTTCCTCTTCGACGACGAGCAGGCAATGGTGCGGATTGACATGTCGGAATACATGGAGAAGCACACCGTTGCGCGGCTGGTCGGCGCGCCGCCGGGCTACGTGGGCTACGAGGAAGGCGGACAACTCAGCGAAGCCGTCCGCCGCCGGCCTTACTCCGTGGTGCTCTTCGATGAGATTGAGAAAGCGCACCACGACGTGTTCAACGTGCTGCTGCAAGTCCTCGACGACGGCCGCCTCACCGACGGCCAGGGCCGCACCGTGGACTTCAAGAACACGGTCATCATCATGACCAGCAACATCGGCTCGCCCATCATCCAGGAGTATTTCCTCGACGGAAAGACGACCATCGGCGCGCGTTCCGCGATGGAGGACAAAGTGATGGCGGAACTGAAGCGGCACTTCCGCCCCGAGTTCCTCAACCGCGTGGACAGCACCATCATCTTCTCCAGCCTCGACGAGGATGAACTGGCCAAGGTCGTGGACATCCAGCTCACGCGCCTAGAGAAGCGCCTCACGCAGCAGCACCTGACACTCGATGTGGACAAGTCCGCGCGAAAGCTTATCGCGAAGGAAGGCTACGACCCGCAGTTCGGTGCGCGCCCGCTCAAGCGGGCCGTGCAGGACTTGGTGCTGGACCCGCTCGCCACGAAACTGCTCGAAGGCGAGTTCAAGCCGGGCGATCGCATCCAAGTCAGCGCGGACGGTGACCGGTTGAAGTTCCTCGCGAAGTAATTCAGCTGGCCAGCCGACCGAGCACCGTCGCTGCAACTTGCTCAGGTTGGATCCCGCGCAAACAGGCGAGCGATTCAGCCCAATGACAGCGGCTCTTCATGCACGGCGCGCAGGGGAGCGGATGACTCAACGCGAATTGTTCCTGGCCGTAGGGCCCGGTCTGGTCGGGGCGCGTGGGGCCGAAGAGGGAAATGACCGGTGTGCGCAGCGCGGCGGCGAGGTGCATGGGGCCGGTGTCGTTGGTGACGAGTAGGTCGCAGCGACGGAGCACTTCGATGAGCTCAGGCAATTGCGTGCGACCGGCGAAGTTCACGCAACGGTCGGGTGCGGCGCGCCGGATGGTTTCGGTGAGTTGCCAATCGTCCGGGCCACCGAGGAGAGCGAAGCGGAAATTCACATTCGCCGCCGCGAGTCGGCGCACTAGCTCGGCGAAGTGCTCGGTGGGCCAGCGCTTGTTGTCCCAGCGCGCGCCGGGATTGATGCCGAGCCAGCGAAAGTTGTCGCGCGGCCACTTCACCTCGACTGCCGCGGTGATTTCAGTCCGCTGTGGCAGCCACTCGAAGCGGTCGTGCGTGGGGATGCCGAGCGCGAGGGCGACGGCGAGATACCAGTCCACGGCGTGCTGGGCGTCGCGCGGGCGCGGGACGGCTTGGTCGTAGGCGAGGTGCGCACCTTCGCGCTCAAGCTCGAGGCCAATGGTGAACGCGCCGTTCGCCAGCCACGCGAAAAGCGCGCTGCGGGCGAGGCCTTGCAGGTCAATGACCCAGTCGTAGTGCGCGGCCCGCAGGGCGCGGATTTGCGCGAGGCCCTCTGGCCAATAGGCGGGGGAACGCCAGCGGCGGCGCTCAAACGAGAGGATGTTCGTCAGGTCGGGGTCACCTTGCAGCAACGGCCGCAGTTCGGCGGCGAGCCACCAGTCCACTTGCGCGTCGGGGTGATGCTGCTTGAGCAGCCGCAGGAGCGGCATCGCTTGCACCACGTCGCCGAGCGAGCTGGGTTTGAGGATGAGAACTTTCACCGCAAAGAGGGCGGAAGACTAGCCACGAAAAGGCGCAGAAGGCACAAAAAATTAGCGGCACTGGACCCTGAAAACAGAAACGCGTCCGAGGGAGTCGGACGCGTTCGCGGAAAGGATTTTGCGCCTGCAGTGCTTCTCCGCGGCCTCACTTGCCCAATGCGAGACGTTCGGCGAGGCGCTCGGGCAGCCCGGCGGCGCGGATCTTGGCCTGCGCGGTGGCAATGTCGTAGTCGAGGCGACGCAGCTCAATGGTCTGCTCATCCATGTCGTAGATGACGTAGGCGCACTTGGGGTTGCCATCGCGGGGCTGGCCGACGCTGCCGACGTTGACGAAATATTTTTTGCCGGCCTCGACCTTGAACTTCGAGTAGGTGCCGCCGCGCACGGTCGCATCGCGCACAAAGGCGACCGGCACGTGCGTGTGGCCGAAGAAGCAGACGCCGGTATTCTGGTAGGTGAAGCTGGCGGCGGCGGCGAGCTTGTCAAACACGTAGCCCCAGCGTTTGGGGCCATCGAGCGTCGCGTGGACGATGGTGAAGTTGGCGACGAGGCGGATATAACGCATCTCGCGCAGCCAGAGGATGTCGTCCTCGGAGAGCTGGGAGCGGGTCCAGTTAACGGCTTCGGCGGCGTGGGGGTTGAAGCCTTCGAGTGCCGAGTCCACCGAGCAGTATTCATCGTGGTTGCCCTTGACCACGGGCATACCCATGGAGCGGATGACATCCAGGCATTCCTTCGGGTTGGCGTTGTAACCGATGACATCGCCGAGGCAGGCGTAATGGGTGACCTTGTTGGCCTGCGCATCTGCCAAGACGGTCTGGAGACCCTCCCAGTTCGCGTGGATGTCGGCGATGATCGCGTATTTCATTGAGCGGCGTTCTTATCGAACTATTTCAAAACTGCGAAACTCACTGCGGGCCTCGGCCCACTGGACGTCCTCGTGCCGGATGAACCCATCCAGCCCGGCGTCACGGATGCCTTGCCGAAACGCTTCCAACTCAGCCCGCGCGCCTTCGGCCACCAACTCCACCCGGCCATCGGGCAGATTCCGCACCGTGCCCGTCAACTCATATCCAGCCGCCACCTGCTTCACGGTGTAGCGAAACCCGACGCCTTGCACGCGCCCGGTGTAACTGATCTGCACGCGGCACCGGCTCATTATCAACTTCACCGACGAACCCGCCCACAGGGTGGTTCGGCGGCGAACGGCTGACTATCTGGCAGACTCACAATTCAAAGCAAGCCCCAAGGCTATCTCGTCAGCAAGGCAGCTTGGGCACTCGGCGAGCGAGTGGTGCTGTCGGCGGCGCGGTTGCTGTCGGGGCCGGGCTGGCGAATGCTGCCTGCAGCCGATGGCACACTTCCGGCGGCATTCGTTTGGGCTTCTCTTCGGAGTTCGCGCAAACGTGGCGCGTCCGTCCCGTCAGGATGATCTGGTTGCGCGCGTTGGAAACCCCGTAGGCAAAAGTGATTTTCAGCCGATCCAGTTCCGTGACCACGATTTCGATGATCAGTTCGTCGTCGTAACGCGCCGCCGCCTCGTAATGCAGGTGCGCCTCAATCACGGGAAAGATGACATCCTGCGCCTGCAACTCCGCCAGCGGCACGCCCGCCGCGCGGAAAAATTCGCCGCGCGCCTGCTCCAGAATGTCCAAATAACGCGCGTAATAAACGTGATTGCCCACCGTGCACTCGGCGTAGGTTACGCGGTGGCGGAAGCGAAACGGAGCAGCGACCATGGCGGCAGGCTAACAACCCACCGCCGCGCTGCCAATTCCCGAAAGCACATCGGCGCACGTGCAGACTCAGTCATCCGCCACGGGCTTCGTCCTCAGCTTCCCTTCCGCCCGTGCATGACGGCCATAAACCAACTCAAACACCGGCGACGCCATCAGCGTAGTGACCACCGCCATCAACACCAAGATCGAAAACAGCGGCGCCTGGATGATGCCGCGCTGTAGACCGATGTTGAGCAGGATTAGCTCCATCATCCCGCGCGCGTTCATGAGCGCGCCCACCGCCAGCGCCAGCCGCTGGTCCGCGCCCGTTGCGCGGGCCGCCGCCCAGCAGGCGCCGAACTTGCCCAAGCATGACGCCGCCAGCACCACCAGCGCGAGGCCGAGAAGTTCAAGGTTGTTCACCATGTCCAACCGGGTGTTCAGCCCGGAGTAGGTGAAAAACATCGGCAGCAAAAACACCGCCGTAAACGGCTCCAAGTCCCGTTGCAATTCGCGCGTCAGCCGGCCGCGCGGCATCGCCACCCCCAGCAAAAAACCGCCGAACACCGCATGGATGCCCGCCGCGTCTGAGGCCCACGCCCCCAGCATGAGCAGCATCAGGCAGGTGGACAGCATCGCCGGCGTGAGCCGCCCCTCTTGCTCTGCCGCCGCGCCCAGCCGCGCCAGCCACCGCCGCCCAACTGTCAGCATCAACCCCGTGTAAAGCACGCCCCCACCGATTGCCTTCACCGCCACCATCACCCCGCCGCCAAAACTCGCCAACACCACGGCCAGCACGCACCAGGCCACCGCGTCGCCCATCGCCCCCGCCGCCAACGAGAGCGTCCCCAGCGGCGTCCCGGTCAGCCCGCGCTCGTAAATGATGCGCGCCAGCATCGGAAACGCGGTTATGGCAATGGCCGCGCCCAGAAACAACGCCGCCTCATGCGGGCGCACCGTGTCGCCGAAAAGCCCCGGCGTCCGCTGCAGCCAGGGCGCAAGCGCTGCCCCCAACGCGAACGGCACCAGCATTCCCGCCAGCGACACCGCCGCCGCGCTCCGCGCCTGCCGCCGGAACACTTCCGTGTCAAACTCGATCCCGACGAAGAACATATAGAGACCGATGCCCAGTTGCGCCGTAACGAACAGCACCTTCAGCGACTCCGGCGGAAACAACTCCCGCTGCACACCCGGTGCCAGCAGGCCCAGCAGCGATGGCCCCAGCAGCACGCCCGCCACCATCTCCCCGACCACCTGCGGCTGCCCCACCCGCCGCGCCGCCAGCCCCACCAACCGGCACGCCGCCAGAATGACAAACATCTGGAGGAAAAAGATGACGGAGAGTTGCGAAGCGCTCATGCCAGTCCGGGAACCATTTATTACGTATGCGTATAACTCTCCCGGGTTGCCCCGTCAACTTGCATTTCCGGCCGGGAGCCAAAACGGGTGCACCCAATTTGCCGGCCACGCACTCTCACCCGGTCGTTGTCAGTCAGCTCGGCCCAGAGATTTTCCCGTTGCACTCACGATCGGCGGGACTAGATTCACCAGCGTGAACGGCCTCCGGCAATTCTTCCAGGTGCGTGCCAGTGGCGAGGGATCCGAAGCCGTTCACAACGGAGACTACGTTGCGGTCCTTCTGGTGCTGTTCCTCCTGCTGATCCTCGGCATCGCCGCGTTGTTCGTGTGGCTGGCCTCCCGTCAGGCGGGCACGCGGCGACGGCAGTTGGAACGCCAGTTCCCCCCTTCCCCGCACTGGTCTGGCAGCGAGGCGTGTCGGCCGGATATCTTCGACTCCCCTTGCCGTTGGATTGCCGTCCGCACCACGGAACCCCGTGCTGTGCAAAAGGCCCTCAGGCTCGCCAACCCCACCATTTGCACGTGGGCTGAAGGCCTCGCCGAAGCGCGCGACCGCCGGCTCTTCATCACCCCCCCCATCGGCGAATGGGTGCTCGTCGTCGGCTCCAGCCTGCCCGATCCCGGCGACGATGTGGACGCGTGCTTTCATTTGTTGACCGGCCTGAGTCGCGAGCTTGGGCTCGTGCAATTCTTCTGCCTCAACCGCGCCGTTGGCCATCACGCCTGGGCGCGACTGGACTCCGGCGAAGTCTTGCGCGCCTATGCGTGGGCCGGACAAGTGGTCTGGAATCAAGGCTCGCCCAGCCCGGCGGAATTGGGCTTGGACTTGCGCTGCTTCGAGTATTTGGAATCAGTGGAGCCAAGTTGGGGCCAGACTCACGACCCGATCCTGCAAAACCTCGACCGCCTGCCCATGCTGGCCGCCCGCTGGAGCGTGGACCCGACCTCACTCGACGGGCGGCACTTTCTGACCGGCCGCGGTATTGTCGGTGAACTAAGCTGAACTTCGTCCCGCAAGAACGATCAACCCCATCCCACTATGTCACTCGAATCCGCCTTGGATGAATACCCGAAGGAATTACGTCTCCGTGACGGGCTGGCCGTGCAAGCCCGCCCGCTGGAGCCGGACGACCATGCGGCCTTTCACCGCTTCTTCATTGCGTTGCCGCCGCCGGAATTACTCTACATCAAGCACCGTGTGACCGAGCCGGATGTGGTGCGAACGTGGTGCGAGAGCATTGATTTGGGCCGCAACCTCCCGCTGCTCGCCTGGAATGGCGAGACCATCGTCGGCGTCTGCACGCTGCACCAAAACCTCGGCGGCTGGAAACGCCACATCGGCCGCGTCAGCGTCCACGTCCATCCGCAGTTTCGCGGCCGCGGGCTGGCCCAGGCGCTGGTCGGAGAGATCGTGGACATCGCCCGCGCGTGCAGCCTGGAAAAACTCGAAGCGGAATTCATCGGCACGCAGGACGGCGCGATGAAAGTCTTCGGTCTGATCGGTTTCAGCGAGTTGACCAGGCTCCCGGCCTACGTGAAGGACATGCAGGCCATCACCCACGATTACGTGCTGATGGGCCTAGACCTGTTGACGGACGATGAATTCGCCGGCATGGGCTGAACCGGCGAGCGTCAGCCCAACCCTTCAGCCGTCGGCTTAAACACCACTGTCTTCGCCGTCGGTAGATACGGCCGGCGGAACGCCGTGAAAAACTCATAGCCGCCTTTGAAGTCCTCGCGGCTGTCGTTCTCGGTTTTGCCGAGCAGCGAGCTTTCCACCATGTTGAAGACGATCTCGCCAAAATCCTCGCAGCGGTGCACCCCCCACTCCTCCAGCACCATCATTGTGAGGGGACCGAACTGCTCCAGCGCGTGCGCACGGATGCCTTCCAACAACTGCTGGCCACTCACGTGAGCCTGTTTGCCTTTCGCCACCTTGGCCGCTTGGGAAAACTTCTTCTGCGCCACATCCAGTGCGTCCCGGACGAAGAAATAGGCGTCGCGGTGATAACGCGTGTCCTTCGCCAGGATCGTTTCGAGGACTTCTTCGAAGTTGAGCGATTTTTGCATTTCAGCGAGCGGCCGACGGCGGGTTGGACTGGGTGGCGGGCGTGGACGTTCGATACGTCTTTACCGCCAAACCGAGCAGCACCAGAAACAACAGCGTGAAAAGCACTGTTTGTTCCTGCCGTGTGAGCCACTTCATGGGCGGAACGTAGGGGGAAAGGGAGTTGCGCGGCAACGGGAAGTTATTCCCTGTGCCTCTGCGTGGTCCCACCAAGCAGGACAGCGCGCCCCGCGTGTCCTTCCATTTTTCGGCTTTTGCCAAACGGATCGATTTACCCGGAACACGGCCCTATTTAAGCGCCTTCGCCGCGATGTCGCGGCGGTAGTGGGCACCGTCGAAGTGGATTTGCTCCGCGGCGGCGTAGGCGGCGTTGCGGGCGGCGGCGAGATCTTTGGCCCATGCGGTGACGCCGAGGACGCGACCGCCGTTGGTGACGGTCGCACCGTCCAGCTTCGCCGTGCCAGCGTGGAAGACTTTGGTGTTCGGCAGCGCGTTCGCGGCAGCGAGACCGGTGATGACTTTGCCCTTCGGATAGCTGCCGGGATAACCACCGCTGGCCATCACGACGCAGACACTGGCGTTCGCACTCCACTTGAGTTCGTGGTTGGCGAGGCGGCCCTCGGCGCTGGCGAGGAGGAGTTCGACGAGGTCGTTCTCCAAGCGCGTGAGATAGACCTGTGTCTCGGGGTCGCCGAAGCGGGCGTTGAACTCCAACACCTTCGGGCCGGTCTTTGTGAGCATCACGCCGGGGTAGAGCAGACCGCGAAAATCAATGCCGTCCGCCGCGCAGCCACGCAGCCACGGCTGGAGGATGGCGTCGCCCACGGACTTCAACTCGGCATCGGTGAGAAAGGGCGCGGGCGAGTAGGTGCCCATGCCGCCGGTGTTCAGGCCGGCATCGCCGTCGAGGGCGCGCTTGTGGTCCTGCGAGGTGGGGAAGAGCTTCGCGACCTTGCCGTCACAGAGGGCGTGCAGCGAAATCTCCATGCCTTCGAGCAGTTCCTGAATCACGATGCGCTGACCAGCACTGCCGAAGGCCTTGCTCACCATGATTTCATCCACGGCGGCCTCGGCTTGCGTCAGGCTCGTGCAAATCAACACGCCCTTGCCGAGCGCGAGGCCGTCGGCTTTCACCACGCACTTGCCGCCGAGCCAGGCGCAGAACTTCTTCGCGGCGGCGACGTCGGAAAAGGTTCCGGCGGCGGCCGTCGGGATGCCGTGGCGTTCCATGAAGTCCTGGGAGAAGGCCTTGCTGCCCTCGAACTGCGCGGCCTGTTTATTCGGTCCCCAAATCTTGAAACCGTTGGCCTGAAACAAATCCACGACGCC
The DNA here is from genome assembly GCA_009922615.1 of Pseudomonadota bacterium. GTDB lineage: Bacteria > Verrucomicrobiota > Verrucomicrobiia > Limisphaerales > SXTU01 > SXTU01. The sequence continues at coordinate 90,848 of RFVF01000003.1, read as the reverse complement.
CGCCGCGAGCGGGTTGTCGGGCCCGACGACGGTGAAGTCCGGCCGCTCCTGCTGTGCGAAGGCGAGCAGCTTGGGCAAGTCCTCCGCGCTCACGGCGACGCACTCGATGGGCGCGCCGTTCTTGGCGAGGCGCTCCTCGACGATGCCCGCGTTGCCGGGCGCACACCACATGCGCGTGACGAGTGGCGACTGCGCGAGCTTCCAGACCAGCGCGTGTTCGCGTCCACCGGAGCCGATAACCAAGAGTTTCATGCGCGACGATTGAATCAGGAAGGCGGGAAGGCGGGAAAGGATATACCGAGCTGGCGGTGCCAACTTGCCCTTGCCGCCGCGCCCGTGCTGCCCGGATAGTCCGCGCGGCATGGGCCAGCACGAGTCCTATTACCGGAACAACGAAGCTTACGCGCAATTCCTCGCGAGCTGGGATCCGGCGTTCTACGGCAAATACACCGACGCGCTGCGGCCGGAACGCACGGGTGGTCGCGCGCTGGACGTGGGCTGCGGTGTCGGGCAAGTCGTCGGGGCGTTGACGCGGGATGGTATTGAAGCTTACGGCGTGGATGTTTCAGAGCCAAACATCATACGCGCGCGGGAGTTCAGCGAGCGGTGCCAGCTCTACGATGGGAAGCGACTGCCGTTTCCGAACCAACACTTCGCCTGCGTCGGCGCGCTGAACGTGCTCGAACACGTGGACGAGGCGGAGGCATTCCTCGCGGAACTGGTGCGCGTGACGGAGCCGGGCGGTAAGGTGGTCGTCTCCAGCCCGAACTTTCTGCGGGTCATCGGGGTGCGCGATTACCACTACCGGATGCGCGGCTTGGGCAACAAGTGGCGGAATCTTCAGCGGCTGCTGGCCAAGCGGCGGCAGATGAAAGAAGCGCCAGAGCAAGTGCGTTTCGAGCGCGTGGCTCCGGTGGTGAAGACGCCGTTCGAGCCGGACGACGACGCAATCATCATGACCAATGCGCTGGAGATGGCGTTTCAGTTGGAGCGCTTTGGCTGCGTGGTCGAAAAAGCCCTCTGCACAGATCGCTACGTGTTTCCGCCGCTGGACTGGCTGCTGAACCTCACGCCGCTGCGCTACGGGATGCTGTGCGCATTCGTGGTGGCGCGAAGGAAGAGCTCATGAGCAACACCGACTGGGAGGCCCACTATCAGGCCAACGACACGCCTTGGGACAAGGGTGAGGCGTCGCCAGGGCTTTTGGACTGGCTGGCGGCGCACGCGGACGTGCCGCGCGGCTCGGTGCTGGTGCCGGGCTGTGGGTTGGGCCATGACGTTCGTGCTTGGGCGGGGGCGGGTTTCACGGCGACCGGGTTGGACATCGCACCGAGCGCGGTCGAACGGGCCAAGGCGGCAGCAACTCCCGAGCGAACGGAGTTTCGCCTCGGCGACTTTCTCGCCGACGAACCGCACGCGTCATTCGACTGGGTCTTCGAGCACACCTGCTTCTGCGCCATCCTTCCGGACCGCCGCGATGACTATGTGCGCGCGGTGCTGCGCTGGCTCAAGCCGGGCGGGCATTACCTCGCGGTGAATTATTTTATCCCGGACAAGGATGGCCCGCCCTTCGGCGTGGACCGCGATGAGGTTTGGGCACGGTTCTCGCCGCATTTTGAATTGCTGGAGGAGTGGATGCCGCGCTCGTATCCGAATCGCACGGGGCTGGAGCGGATGTTCCTCTGGAGGAGGAAATAGGGAATTGGGAATAGGGGATGGGGAAAAACGGCCGCCGCCCTATCCCCTATTACCTATTTCCCATCCCCTACCGGTCACGCGCCCTTGCCATTTACGACGGCGGTGATTTCGCGGGCGAGCTCCTCGACCTTGTAGGGTTTGCCGACCATGCCACGGAAGCCGTGTTGTTTGTGGTTGGCCATCTCGGGACCATGCGAGTAGCCGCTGGAGACGATGGCGCGCACTTCGGGATCGATTTCCAAGAGTTTTTGGATGGCTTCCTTGCCGCCCATGCCGCCAGGGATGGTGAGGTCCATGATGACGGCGGCGTAAGGGCGGCCTTCGTCACGAGCGGTGACGTAGGCTTTGATGCAGGCTTCGCCGTCGGCCACGGTGTCCACTTGGTAGCCAAGGAATTCCAGCGCGGTCTGGGCGAGTTCGCGGATCAACTCCTCGTCATCCATGACGAGGATGCGGCCCTGACCCTGCACCGGCGCAGGTTGGACGGGCTGCACGGGTTTGACCGGCTTGTCGGAAGCAGGCAGGTAAACATGGAACTCGGAGCCGACCCCCAGCGTGGAATCGGCGGCAATGATGCCGTCGTGTTTTTTGACGATGGAGTAGGAGGTAGCGAGACCGAGGCCCGTGCCTTTTTCCTTGGTGGTGAAGTAGGGGTCAAAGACTTTGCTCAGATGCTCGGGTTTGATACCGATGCCGTGGTCCTTGACGGTGACGCGGCAGTATCGACCGGGGGCAAGCCCCAGCGGTGAATCTGCTTCCAGCGTGAGATTGTCCGCCGAGACCCGGATCACGCCGCCGTTGGGCATGGCCTGCACGGCGTTGATTACGAGGTTTTGAATGACCTGGCTGAACTGGCCCTGATCCACCTCGACCGGCCAGAGATCGGGCGCGGGATGGAATTCGCACCGCACGTTGGAGCCGCGCAGGGCGAAACTCGTGGAGTCGCGGATCAACTCGACCAGCGATGCGGTCTGACGCACGGGCGCGCCGCCTTTGGCGAAGGTGAGCAACTGCGTGGCGAGGTCTTTTGCGCGCAACGCCGCCTTCTCCGCCTCTTCCAACCGCTCGAATTGTTTTTCACCCGGCTGGCAGAAGAGCCGCGCGAAGGAGACGTTGCCGATGACGGCGGTGAGGATGTTGTTGAAGTCGTGCGCAATGCCGCCGGCGAGGATGCCAAGGGAGTCGAGTTTGCTGGCGCGCACTCGCTCTTCCATGATGGCCTGCTGGTCGCTGACGTCGCGGAAGACCAGCACCGACCCAATGATCTTGCTTTGAAGGTCGCGGATCGGCGCGGCGCTGGCGGCGATCATCCGCTCGGTGCCATCACGGGAAACCAGGATGCTTTGGTCGGGCAGGTCCACGATTTCGCCGGTGGCGAGCACTTGGGAAACGGGGTTGCGGTAGGTCTGCCGCGTGCGCTGGTGGATGACGCTGAAGACGGTCGGCAGCGGTTGGCCCAGCGCGTCGCCCTGCCGCCAGCCGGTGAGATCCTCGGCGAGCTTGTTGATGATGCTGACGCGGCCTTCGGTATCGGTGGCGATGACGCCGTCGCCGATGGACCGCAGCGTGACGGTGAGGCGCTCCTTCTCGGCGGCCAGCGCGTCCTCGGCCTGCTTGCGCCCGGTCACGTCCAACACCAGCGACGCGACGCCGATGATCTGGCCGGTGGCATCGATGAGGGGGGTGTTATACCAGTCGCAGATGATGGGCCGTTTGTCCTTGGTGCGATTGGTGACGGAGAAGGCGTTGATGCTCGGCCGGGTGGCGTCGGCGGCACCGTTCTTGTCGGGGAGCACGTTCTTGAGCACATCCTGCCAAGTGCGCTGCACGTGCTCGCGGGCCTCTTCGGAGAAGCGCACGCCGGCGAGGAGATTGGTGAAGAGGTTGGTGCCCGGCTCCTTTTTTTCCGACAGAACAAGGATGAGCTCAGCTGCGTGCCGGCCGATGGCTTCGCGGGCACTATAGCCAAAGATGCGTTCGGCCGCCGGATTCCACGAAGTCACCTGGAAGTTGAGGTTCCATTCGATGACGGCCAGCGGCGTTTGCTGGATGTGCAGGGCGAGTTTGCGCTCGGATTGCTGCCGCGCCTCCTCGGCCTCGCGCTGGGCGGAGATGTCCACCATCGAGCCGATCATCCGCACGGCGACGCCTTGCCGGTCGTGGATGATGTAACCGCGATCAATCACGTAGGCGAACGAACCGTCACCGCGCCGGAAACGATATTCGTCCGCCCAGAATTCACCGCCAGTCTGCACGGCTGCTTCACGTCCGTTCCACACGCGCCGCCGGTCTTCGGAATGCAGCCGCTCCATCCACCATTCCACCGTGGGCGAGACAGCCTCGGCGGAATAACGAAACATGGCTTGCACGGCCTCGTTCCACGTGAGCCGGTTGTGCTCGATGTCCCAGTCCCAGATCGCGTCGTTGGTGGCGCGTTCCAGCAGCCGGTCGCGCTCCTGCACGTGCCGCAAATCCGCCGCCAGCCGCTCGGCCTCCATGCGCGCGCGGGCCTGCGACCAGGCGATACCGAACAACAGGAGGTTCACGGAAATGCCCAGCCCGAGCACGATGGGCGGCAACCGTTTGTAGAGGCTGGATTCAAACGCGGGCGACGAAGTCAGCACCAGCTGCCAAGATCGATTCGCCGTGCGCACTTGGGTGTGGCGGAGGAATTGCGGGTGGGACGCACCCGCCGGCCCGGCCCGGAAAATCAATTCCGCCGGATCTTCCCGCTGGCCGGCGAATAACTCCGCATGCACCAACTGATCACCTGAGGAGCCGAACACGCCGTCAAACAATCGGTCCAAATCCAGCACGCCAAAAACGTAGCCGCGCAGCGCAGCCTGCCGTTCGGCCGGCGTGGACGACGGTTTCCCAGACGAATAGACCGGATGGATGAAGGCCACCCGTGCGGGCTTCGCGTCGGGACGGGGAAAGGCCGCCGGCACACTGACGGCGGTAACCCCGGTGTCACGCACCTGTTCCAGCGTGGGTCGCAACGCCAAGACGGAGAACGCATCCAGACCAGGCACGGAGGTGTCCGCCGGCGACAGCAACACCACCGGGCTAAAGTCCTCCCGTGGGCCGGCGGGATGGATTGTGTAGCCAGCCAGGCCCTGTGACCGCCAGCGTGCCTCATGGGCGGCACGCGCGCCGGGTGGCACGTATTCCGCAAAACCCAGCGCGTGGAAACCGGGAAACCGTTCCGTCAGCGCGATACTGCGGACCAAACGGTTCCATTCGCCCACGTCGATCGCTTCGTTGGCCGCGAAAAACCCGCCCAAGCTAACGACTTCGTCGGCGTATCGCACCAGGCGGCGCTCTAGTGCATCCTCCTTCGCCCGCGCCACCTGCTCGAAACGTTCCCGATCCCGCTCGAAGGCATTCTCCCGGACGCGGAGGTAGGCGAGCAGCGTGGGCACAAGGGAGATCACGAGCACCAGATACGCCGCACCCATGCGGCGCAGATGCTCCTGCCACCAACTTACGCGTTTGTTCCGCTGCAAAGACAAGATGCTCCCGAAATGCGCTTGCGGTGGAAGAATACGGTAAGCGTCGAACGGGGGAAATCTTTTCTCATCGCCCCTTTATCGGCGCATTGGCGCAAACGTCATGAAGGTCGAGGGAATGATCAAGATGGTTCACCGTGCTTGGTGGTAACCAAGCGGGAACGATCCGGCTGGCCGACGGTCTGGTCAGGGCTTGGGTGGATCGACGACCAAGGGGGCCGACGGCGTCCGCCTTGGCGAGGGCCTCGCTAAGCTTGCCGGCTTCTTCGCCCTTGGCCTTCACGATGGCGGCTTGGGCCTTGGATGCGTCCGTGGTGTGCTGCGCCTCAATCTTCCCGGCGACTTGCGCGCCGACGAACATGCCCAGGCCGAGCGTGAAGAGCACCAACATGCCTTGTGCCTGCGCGCGAATTTCCTTGGGCGCGACCTGATCGGTGTAAATCTGGCCGGTCACGAAGAAGAAGTCATAGCAAATGCCGTGGAGCAGGATGCCGGTGGTGATCATCCAGGCGACTTCATCGGGCGCGCCGACGGCGAAGAGGCCGTAGCGCGTGACCCAAGCAAGCATGCCCACGGCGAGCATCCATTTCACACCGAGCCGCGCGAAGAAGAACGGCATCACGAGCATGAAGAAGATTTCCGACATCTGCCCGTAGCTCATGGTCTGGCCGATGGGCAAACCGCCCATTTCCACGATGCGGCTGGTGATCATGTAGTAGAACGCCAGCGGAATGCAGATGAGCGTCGAGGAAATCATGAAGATAAGATAGCTGCGGTTGGTGAGGAGCAGCTTGAACGCCTGAAAGCCGAGGATCTGGCCGACGCTGACAGGGCCGCTCGCCGTCGGCGGCGTGTGCGGCAATGCGAAGCTGAGAAGACCGAGCAGAACGCCGGAGCCGATGGTGAGATGGAACATGTTGACAGTGGTGTCCGCCTTGAGCCACGAGAGTGTCAGCCCCGCCGCGATCCACCCGATGGTGCCCAACACGCGAATGCCGGGGAATTCCTTCTCCGGGTTGGTCATGCACTTCATGGCGATGGTGTTGGTTAGCGCCAGCGTGGGGTAGTAGGTCATCATGTGCGCAAAGAACATCGTGTTGATGGCGCTGGCGGAGGGATTCGCCGCCGCCATCATTGTGGTCGCGTAATACATGAAACCCGCGCCCAGCAGGTGCATCGCCCCCATCACCGCTTGCGCCGGGAAAAACCGGTCTGCAATCATGCCCACGAAAAACGGGGCGATCATGCCCGCGATGGGCCCGACGGAATACATGGTGCCAAAGTCCTCCGCCTTGAACCCGATGGTGGAGAGATAGTTCGGACCGGTCACATACCACGACCCCCAGATGAAAAACTGGAGGAACATCATGACGGACAGAAGGATTCTGTTTTTGGAACTCATAGCTTTGGCCTCACGCTAGGCAATCACCGGCCCAGCGGCAAGCGCCGAAATCGACCGGCGCGGTGCGTGTCCCCGTTAAGCAAAAAATGTTTTGACTGACGAAGTGGTTTGGTTAAAAATAGTAAGGTCATCAATTAACTTATGATTACAACTGAACCGCCTGCCAAGCTGACTCACAACGAGGTCATCAAAGAGGCCATCCCAACGCTGGCTGGCAACATCGCCGCCACTGTCGCGAGCGGCACTGACCAGTTTTCCGCCGATGACCAGCAGTTCATCAAGTTCCACGGCATCTACCAGCAGGATGACCGCGACGCGCGCAAGGTCGGCAAGAAGTTCATCATGATGGTGCGCGGGCGCATCCCCGGCGGCGTGATGACCCCGGCGCAGTGGATTGCCTTCGACGACCTCGCCTCGAATTACGCCAACAACACGCTCCGCATCACCACGCGGCAAAGCATCCAGTTCCACGGCATCGTCATGAGCGGCCTCGGCCCGCTCATTAAGCGCATCAACGATTGCCTCCTGTCCACGCTCGCAGCGTGCGGCGACGTGAACCGCAACGTCATGGCCTCGCCCGCGCCGGCGCAAAATGCGGCCCGCGCCGCGATGATCGCCGATGTGCATCGCGTGGTCGCCGCGCTCGCGCCCCAGACGAAGGCCTATCACGCCATCTGGCTCGATGGCGTGCAGCTCAACCTCGACGACCCGGCGAACAAGGACTTCGTGGACCCGCTCTACGGCAAGACTTATCTGCCGCGCAAATTCAAGACCGCCTTCGTTCTGCCGCCCGTGAACGACATGGACGTCTTCACCAACGACCTCGGCTTCATCGGCATCGTCGAGAACGGCCAGCTCGTCGGCTACAATCTCACCGTCGGCGGCGGCATGGGCCGCAGCCACGGAAACAGCGTGACATATCCGCGCCTCGCAGATGTGTTTGGTTTTATCAAGCCCAGTCAGGTCGTGGATGTTGCGAAAGCCGTGCTCACAGTGCACCGCGACTTCGGCGACCGCACCGACCGCAAGCACGCACGCCTCAAATACGTCGTCGCCGAGCGTGGCGTGGACTTTGTCCGAAACGAAATTGAAAAGCGCGCCGGTCTCAAGCTGGAGCCCGCGCGCAAATTCGCCTTCACCACCACCGCCGACGACTACGGCTGGCACCGTGCCATTGACGGCACGAACTTCCTCACCCTCTTCGTCGAGTGTGGCCGCGTGAAGGACGCGGATGACCACCGCATGAAGACCGCCCTGCGCCGTGTCGCGGAGAAGTTCGGCGGCATTGAGTTCCGCCTTACTGGCAACCAAAACGTCATCCTCGCCAACGTCGCCGACGCGGACAAGGCTGCTGTGACTGCGCTGCTGGCCGAACACGGCGTCCGCACGGAAAAACAGGCCAGCCTCCTTCACAGCAACTCGATGGCCTGCCCTGCGCTGCCCACCTGCGGCCTCGCGCTCGCCGAAAGCGAACGCGCGTTGCCCGGCCTCATTGACCGCATTGAAAAGCTCTGCGGTGATCTCGGCCTCGGCGCGGAAGAGATTGTCATTCGCTCGACCGGCTGCCCGAACGGCTGTGCGCGCCCTTACATGGCGGAGATTGGCTTCGTGGGCAAAGCCCCCGGTCGCTACCAGCTCTGGCTCGGCGGCAATGCCAGCGGCACGCGCCTGAACCAGTTGTTCAAAGACGTCATCAAGGAAGCCGAACTGGAGAACGAACTGCGCCCCCTTCTCGCGCGCTTCGCGACGGAGCGGACGGCTGGCGAGCGGTTTGGGGATTGGTGTGACCGGGTGTTGTTGAAGGAACAGCCCTCAGCTGCGAATTAATCCAACGTTTTCTCGGGCTCAAATCACCGCCGCGTATGGCCGCCGAAGAAAAACCCTATCGCAGTTTCGTCAAAGCCATCTCCTGGCGCGTGACTGGCACGTGCGACACTATCCTGATTTCATGGCTCATCACCGGCCACGCCAAGATGGCCATCAGCATCGGCTTCGTCGAGTTGTTCACCAAGATCGCCCTCTACTACGTCCACGAGCGTGTCTGGAACCGGCTCGACTTCGGCCGCGTGAAGGAGAAGGACGACTTCAACATTTAGCCTGTCAAAATTGCCTCCAATGACTCTCGAACAAATCACCCAAGCTAACGCCGACTTGCGCGGCAAGTCCGCCCTCGATGTCGTGAAGTGGGCCATCGCCCAAGCCGGTGGCCGCGCCATCGTCTCGACGAACTTCCGCCCTTACGAGGCCGTCATCCTCCACCTCGTCACGCAAGTGCAGCCGGACATCCCCGTGCTCTGGGTGGATCACGGTTACAATCGCGCGGCAACTTACCAGCACGCCGAGCAGCTCAAGGCGCAGCTCAAGCTCAACATCAAGGCTTACCTCCCGCGACTCACCGCCGCGCACTACGACGCCGTCCACGGCGGCATGCCCGAGCCGACGCCGGAAAACGAGGAGCGCATCAAAGCCTTCAGCACCGTGATGAAACTGGAGCCGTTCCAACGCGGCATGAAGGAACTCGCCCCCACCGTCTGGCTCACCGCTTTGCGCAAAGTGCAAAACCCGAACCGCGGCGGCCTCGACATCGTTTCGCCCGACGGCAATTTCAACTCTCTCAAAGTCAGCCCCGTCTTCCACTGGTCCGACGCCGAGATGGAAGCCTATCTCAATCAGCACAACCTCCCGAACGAGTGGGATTACTTCGACCCCGCGAAGGCGGACGAAAAGCGCGAGTGCGGTTTGCATGCCGCTTGGGGCGGAAAAGCCGTTTCCCAAACTTAATTTCAGCCACGGATTGAACACGGATGAAACACCGATGAAGTCCGTGTCCGTGTTCAATCCGTGTTTCATCCGTGGCCAATAATATGAGCAGCTATCATCTGGACCATTTGCAGTATCTCGAGACCGAAGCGATTCACATCATGCGTGAAGTCGCCGCGGAGTTCGAACGCCCCGCCATCCTCTTCTCCGGCGGCAAGGACTCCATCTGCATTCTGCGCCTCGCTGAGAAGGCCTTCCGCCCTTCCGACATTCCGATGCCGTTCCTCAACGTCGAGACCGGCCACGAGTTCCCGGAACTGATCGAGTTCCGCGACCGCCGCGCGAAGCAGCTCGGCGCGAAGCTCATCGTCCGCACCGTGGACGAAGCCTTCGCCAAGGGCCTCGCCACGCCCACACCCGGCCAAATTAGCCGCAACCAGCCCAGCGTCCCGAAATCTGGAACCTCTACAACGCCCGCCTCAACCCCGGCGAGAACATGAGGGTCTTCCCGCTCTCCAACTGGACCGAGATGGACGTGTGGGAATACATCCAGCGCGAGAAGCTCGAAGTGCCGAACATCTACTTCAGCCACGAGCGCGAATGCTTCCGCCGCGCTGGCCAATGGCTCCCCGTCCCCCCCGCGCACACCGACGCCACGCGCCCTGACCCCTACGCCGGCGCACGCCCGACCGCGAAAGAGCCGGTGAAGAAAATGGTCTGCCGCGTCCGCACCATCGCCGACATGATCAGCACCGGGATGATCGACAGCCCGGCCAGCACCGTGGACGACATCATCCGCGAAGTCGCCGCCGCGCGCGTGACCGAGCGCGGCACCCGCGCCGACGACAAGGCCAGCGAAGCCGCGATGGAAGACCGCAAGAAGGCGGGATATTTTTGATGTGGCCCGTCACGTGAACCACGGCGTCTCAATCCATTGTTTGCTTGCAGCCGTTCTGGTCCTGCTCGCCGACTGGGCTCGCGCGGCGGAAATGCGTCACATTGAGGCCGACCTGCTGGTTGTCGGTGGCAATGAATCTGCCGTCGCCGCTGCGGTGCAAGCTGCGCGGCTGGGCGTGAAACGCGTCGTGCTCGTCAGCGACATCGCGATGCTCGGCGGGCAGTTCAGCGCCGAGGGCGTCGGCAACGTGGACGAGTGGACCACCGTCAACGGCAAGCGCACGCGCTTCCCACGCTCGGGGATGTTTCTCGAAGTCGCCCGCGCCATTGAGGAAACCAACCAACGCAAATACGGAAAAGCCGAGCCGGCGAATTCCTTCTGCGCCTGGCTGACCGTCGAGCCGCGCGAGGCAGCGCGCATCTTCGAGGAGCTCGTCGCACCGCAGGTCGCGAGCGGACGCCTCCGCATCGAACGTGGCTGGGAGCCGGTGAAAGTGGAACTCGCGGGCAACCGTGTGGCCGGCGTGAATTTCACCAAGGATAACACGCTCCTCGAAGTCCGCGCCCGCGTGACCATTGACGCGAGCGACTGGGGCGATGTCATTCAACTCAGCGGCGCGAAGTGGAGCGCCGGGCCGGACGCGAAAGCGCGCTTCGGCGAACCCAGCGCGCCCGAGCAAATCACCGAATCCAATCGCCGCGAGATGAACCCACTCACGTGGTGCGTTGTGGTGCGCGGCTCGACGAAGGAAAACATCATCCCTGAGCCGCCGGGCTTCGACCCGCGCCGCTACTTCGGTTGCAGCCGCGAGACGCGCACCAACTTTCTCGCCACCGGCTGGCCCAAGGGTGTGCTGTTCATGAACGTCCCGGCTTTCGCGGACACCACGCATCCCGGCGGGCCTTACTCGCCGCCGGTGAACATCTACACGCACCGCCGCCTCGTGGACGCTGCGCACCAGCAGTTGCCGCCCGAGCGCGAGGCGTTGTTCTTCAACTGGCCGCCGCAGGATTACCCGCTCGACGTCTGGCCCAAGTCCGTCGCCGACGCGCTCGACGCCACGGAGCCGGGCGCGTCGAAGAAAAATCTCGTCGCGCTCACGCCCGCGCAGCGCCGCATCGTGTTCGAGAACGCCAAGCGCCATTCGCTCGGCCTGCTGCATCACGTGCAGAAGCTGGAGCCGCGCTTCCGCCGGCTGGAACTCACGGATGAGTTCGGCACCCCCGACCGCCTGCCGCCCAAGCCCTACGTTCGCGAAGGCCTGCGGCTCGAAGCGCTCACGATGCTTCGCGAGCAAGACCTTCGCACGCCGCACAACGAGCCGCGCTGGGCGAAGTTCATGCCCGACGACGCGGTGTTCGGCTTCCAGTTCAACATCGACTTTCACCCGACGCGCCGGCAGTTCCTCGGCGACGACCCCGCTGCGCCGTGGGCGACGATCCACACGGCAACGCGCAATTGGAGCACGCACACTGATCGCGGGATGTTTCCGTTGCGCGGCCTCGTGCCGGTGGAGCGGGATGGCCTGCTCGGCGCGGGCAAGAACATCGGCGTCAGCAGCGTCGTGCAATCCGCGCTGCGCCTGCACGGGCAGATGATGCTCTGCGGTCAGGCCAGTGCGACGGTTGCCTGGCTCTGTCTGAATGATGGTGTGCAGCCGCGCGAACTCGCGACGAACCCACAGCGTGTCCGTGACGTGCAGCGCACGCTCGTGCGGGGCAACGGCGGCCCGGGCGTGTTGCTCTGGCCCTATCACGATTTGCCGCCCGAGCACGCGGCGTTTGAAGCAATCAATCTGCTCAGCGTCGCGGGCATGTGGAAGCCGGACGGCGACAGCGTGTTCTTCCAGCCAGACCGCGAGTTCAGTGCCGATGAGTGGAGTGCGTTGCTCGCCCGCCTGCCCGATGCCGCGCGCGAGAAGCTGAAGGCTGTGGCCGCGCCCAAGACTCGCACCGAAGCCGCTCGCACGGCATGGTCAGCGCTCGCGCAATGAACGATCGTCAAAGCATGAATGGACCGCTCTCCAACCAGACCGCCCTCGTCACCGGCGGTGCGAAGGGCTACGGCGCGGGTATCGCGCAGCGCCTGCGCGAAGCCGGGGCGCGGGTCTGGATCACTGGGCGCGATGAAGTTGCGCTGCGAGCCACTGCTGCGCGGCTCGGGTTGGACTGGATCAGGGCTGACGTCACGTCACCGGGAGATTGGGATCGCGTGGTGAAGACGATTCTTAGCGCGACGGGACGGCTCGATGTGCTGGTGAACAATGCCGGTGGTGGGATCAAGATCGCGCCCGTGGCGGAGCAGACGGACGAGAGCATTGCCGCGAGCATCGCGCTGAACCTGCTTGGCCCACTCTATGGTTTGCGTCGTGTCGCGCCGGTGATGCAGGCCCAGGGCAGTGGCACGATCATCAACATCTCCAGCGTCTGCGCCCGGCACGCCTGGCCCGGCTGGGGAATTTATTCGGCGGCCAAGGCGGGGCTGGACCAGTCCGCCAAATCGCTCGCGCTCGAGCTTCGTCCTCACGGCGTGCGCGTCACCACGCTCATTGCATCCTGGGGCGTCACGGAGTTCACGGACGCCGCCGGGTTGGCCCCACGCGACGCAGCCACGCTCGCCCAATGCACCAAGCCCACCGAACTCGGTGAGCATATCGTTCACCTCGCCACGCTGCCGGCGCATCTCTGCCTGCAAGAAACGGTGCTTGTCCCGCTTGTGCAGGAAATCTCTCCCCTCTAGCCGCGATGAACATCAAGGCCATTTTCTCATTCACGCCTTAACCCTCGTCTCAATGCCTCACACGCAACATCCCATCGAACTCCTCCGCTTCAACACCTGCGGCTCCGTGGACGACGGCAAGTCCACGCTCATCGGCCGGCTGCTCTACGACTCCAAGTCCATCATGGAAGACCAGATGGAGGCGCTGGAGCGCTCCGCCGACATCACCGGCGGCGGGGCCATCAATCTCGCCAACCTCACCGACGGCCTGCGCGCCGAGCGTGAGCAGGGCATCACGATTGATGTGGCTTACCGCTACTTCGCCACGCCGCGCCGCAAATTCATCGTCGCGGACACGCCGGGGCACGTGCAATACACGCGCAACATGGTCACGGGCGCGAGCACCGCGAACCTCTCCATCGTGCTCGTGGACGCGCGTTTGGGCGTCATCGAGCAGACGCGTCGGCACACTTACCTCGCGGCGTTGCTGGGCATTCCGCACCTCGTCATCGCGGTGAACAAGATGGACCTCGTGGATTGGAGCGAGGACCGCTTCCTGGAAATCCGCGACGAGATTGAAAGTTTCCTGCCCAAGCTCGACGCGTTCAAGGACGTGAAGTTCATCCCCATCAGCGCGCTCAACGGCGACAATGTGGTCGATGCCTCCAAGCACACGCCGTGGTATTGCGGCCCGACATTGCTCGGCCACTTGGAAACCGTCCACATCGCGAGCGACTGGAGCCTGAGCGGCCTGCGCTTCCCCGTGCAGTGGGTGAACCGGCCGAACAATCCGACGGACAAAACCCTCCACGACTTCCGCGGCCTCAGCGGGCAACTCGCCGGCGGCATCGTGAAAGTTGGTCAGAAAATCATGGTGCTGCCCAGCGGCATGAAGAGCACGGTCAAGGAACTTTGGACCTACGACGGCTCGCTGAAGGAAGCATTCTGCCCGCAGCCCGTCACCGTCGTGCTCGAACACGACCTCGACGTGAGCCGCGGCGACATCCTCGTGGGCCTGGACCACCTACCCGGCATGGCCAGCGAACTGCGCGGGCGCGTCTGCTGGATGAATCAGCGACCGCTCCAGCGCGGAAAGAAATACTTCCTCAAACACACGTCGCAGACCGTGCAGGCCATCGTCACGAGCCTCGACAGCCGCATCAACATCCAGACCTTCGACCCCGAACCCGAGCCGGCCGAGCTGGCGGCGAATGACATCGGAGAGGTCCGCATCCGCACCGCGAAGCCCATCGTGTTCGACGCCTACAGCAACAACCGGCTGACCGGCTCCTTCATCCTCATCGAGCAGGGCACGAACGCGACCGTCGCCGCCGGGATGCTTTACCCGCCCACCGAGCTGGTGAAGCCGGAATATAACGACTTCGCGATTTAGCCGACTGGCGCGCCATTACCGCAGTATCACCGCGTCCGCCACGGCAAGGTCGAGCGTCAGCACGGTCTGGCCGGCCTGCTTGCTGGCCGTGACTTTGCCACCGCTGGCCAACTCGATTTTCTTTTGTGGCAACGGTGTGTTCAGTGTGACCCTCAGGCCCTTCAGCGGCGCGGAAGTCCAGTTAACCAACACGAGCGCTGCGGCGGTTTTGGATTCGAGGAGGTTCGCCTCCACCAGCGGCTCGGAGCAAACGACCGGGCGCTCGATCTTCTCGCCCGGCATCGCAATGAGCTGCCGCGCACCGGCTTGAAATTGCGTCGGAATGAAGTGCGCGAGCGAATCCACCGCGCTGGTGCGGTCGCCGGGGCGTTTCGGGATCGCGGGCTGGAAGTAACTCAGGCCCGGCAGAAAACCGCAGTAAATCGCCCGCCCCGCGCCCTGCGCGCGTGCGACGACGGCGGGCGAGCCGTCGCCAAACGTTCCGAGCACCTCGCCGCCGCTGGCAGTGAACTTGCCTTGTGCGGCGAAAACCGGAATGGCTCCGCCCGACTTTAGTGTGACCTGATCCAGCGCCGGGCAAAACGGCAGGTCGGTCTTCTCAAATTGCACGAGTGGATTCGTCGCGATGGTCAGCGCCTGCGGTTGCACGCCGAAGAGCTGGCGCAGCGGGAGGTTGGGCTGATTGAACTCATCGAGCATTCCCGCGCCCGCCGTGGCGAAGATCTGCCCGCCCTTTTGCACCCAGGCCACCATTGCCCGTGCCGCCGCCTGGCTCACGTTTTCGTCCGTGACATAGAGCGCCGCGTAGCTGTCGAGCGTGCCACGCAAGGCGTCTTCCTCGTCGACCACATCGAGCGGCGTTTGCTGGTGGCGCACGGCCACGGCAAGTGCCCGCTTGTTCGGGCCGAAGGGTGGTCGATGGTTTTGCCACACATCACCAGCGGCGGAATACCACAGCGCGGCCTTGCCCCAGCGCGGGCGGCCGTCCTGCACCACGTCCTCGAAGGTGGCCAGCTCGTGGAACGAACGGCGCACCTCGCTGAACATCGCCGGGCTGTTCACGTAGTTCTCCGTGTAGGACGCCTGCACGGGCCGGAACTCGAAGAGGTTCACCATCGTCATGCCGTGTCCGAGCGCGCCGTAGAAAAGCCGCCGCCAACTTTCCGGTCGGTTGCCGGGATCGTGCGGCATGACGTAGAAATGGCTTTCGCGGCGTGGCTCGTAGCGGTTCGCGGCGCGCGCGAGGTCGAGCAATAAATTGTTCATCTGCTGCGAGCCGACGGGGACTTGGAAAATGTAATCCTCGCTCCAGGGCATCGTCATGCCACCCGCGCGGAAGAGCGTGATCCACTGGTGCGCCGTGCCGAGGTAAAACGAACCGTGGTGCGGCGAGAAGTTGGCACCCGTGTCCGCGTTGGGCAGCGCGCGGCGGATGAGATCCGTGCGCTCCTTCAACTGCTGGATGCCAAAGTGATACGAATAAAGCGTGGCAAAGTAAAAGAGTCGCGGGTTCGACTCGCGCAGGGCGGGCGCGGCATCGTAAGCCACCTTCGCCCAGTCCTCGCCGGCGGCGGGGTTCACGTCGGCGGGCTTCAGTCCGCGTGCCTTGGCCCACTCGCGGAACGCCTCGTCGCTCTTCGCGGGCGGGCGGCCGAGCCCGATTTCATCGCCGAGGCTCACCACGCGGATGTCTTCGAGCTTCTGCCCGCCTTGTTCGAGCTTCGCGAAATGCTCGGTGAGCTTCGCCGTCGGCACGCTGCGCACATCAATGTAGCTGGTGCCGGAAGCCTTCGCCGTCTTCGCTGCTTTGGGCCGGGCGTTGAGCGAATACAGCTTCAAAAACTCCTCGCGCGCGGCGGTGTATTTCGCGTCGCCGGGCCGTTCGTCGAACGTGTAGCCGTAAATCAACGTGCGTTCCGGGGGCTTGCCGCGCACGGGCTGCTTCTTTAAGTAATCGAGCAACTCGTAGAGCAGCGTGTCGGTCGTGCGGAAGCGTCGCGTCCAGCGCGCGTTCGCGTCGTAGGCCACTTCGAGCGCATTGGTGCGGCTCTCGAACTTCGCGACCGATTCGAGTTTCCCGGCGGCGTTTTTAACGCCGAACTCCAGCCGGTAATGCACCGGCGCACCCTTCGTCTTCGCCGCCGCGCTGAAGCGCCACTGGCCGTCGTTGAGCGTGTCCAGCAGGCTCCCGACTTCTTCCCAGTCCGTCACTGTGCCCGGCTCGGCGGCGAGCGATTTGGGCTTCCAGGTGCGTTGATGCACCCAATACGGCGAGTGCTCGATGCCCACGGGCACCGTCAACGTGAGCGGAGTGGTGGAGAGATTGTGAAACTTCAGGAACACGTCACCCGCCTGCGTGAGCAAGCCGTCGAGCGCGAGGTAATTTTCCTTCGCGATGCGCGTCTTCACGGCTTCCTCGTCCTTCGTCAGCACGATCACATCCACGTGCCGGCGCGCGGCGGGTTCGGGCTGGTTCTCCGCGATCAACGTGAGCCGCGCACGACCCGGTGCGAGCTTGACCCACGCATCGTGGCCTTCCCAAACCGTGTTTTCCACCTGGCCCCAGTCCCAGCCGACCTCGGTCTTCAAGCCTTGGCGAAAGGCCCAAATCTTCTGTTGGTCGCGCGCGCCGTAAGGCCGGTCGAGCTTCACCTGTCCGGCCTGCTCGACGTGCAACCGAAAGCGCGTCTCGAAGCGATACGCCGCCTCGTAGCGCACCAGCGCGAGATAGCGACCGGCGGCGGGAACTTCGATTTCGAGCGTGGCCTCCGTGCGCGCGCATTGCTCCGGCGCGCCGAGACAGGCTTTGCGGCTGAGGAAGGTGTTGGCCAGTGATGCGGCGTAGTAATTCTCGCCCCAGTTCATCGTGCGCCAGCCAGACGCGCCGGGCTTCACGGCGAATTCTTCGGCTTCCAAAATAAAACTCCCATCCGCCTGCGCGACGGCGGGCTGCGTGCCGCGAAAACCCGGCGCGAGCGCGGCGACGTTGTCGAGCGAGGCCGCGCGGGCCACGCCAGCCAGCACACAGGAGGAAAGTAAAACCGGGACGAAGCGACGCAAACGGCGGACTGGAATCATGAGTTTGCAGACGCGGTCGAAGGAGTCTTCTTCAAGGCGGTGTCGCGCGTGGGGCACGACCACTGTTTCACCGCTGAAACTGCGGCCCGGCCTCCGCGATGAAGTCCTTCATCCAGGCAAACGTTTTTTCCTCTTCGCCCGGTCGACATTGGGCGAGGCACGCGACGTAGGCCCAGCGCTGCAACGTGCCGGTCTTCAATAACTCCTCGGCCATCCACCGCAGCCGCTCGGAGCGATGCGCCGTGACCACGCCATCGGCCACGAACCAATACACGTAAATGGCGCGCAATGAGACGCGCTGGCCGTTGTCGAGCGTGACGACTTTGCTCGCGGTGAGTTTGAGCGCGGGCAGTTCGCGCGGCGACGGGCCGGCGAGGCGCAGGCGAACTTCCTCGGTTTGCTCGATCACCCAGCCCTGGCCGGTGAGACAATACTGCGGCTGGTGGATGCTCGTGCGGTCGCGGCCCATCAGCACGATTTGCAGCAGCAGCTCCGCGCCGTCCGCCGCGCGATAAATGCGTTTCCCGATGGAGGTGTCGGCGGGCAGAGCGGTCAATTCGACTTCCGCCGCTGGCTCCTCGCGCGAGGTCAGGCTGGCGACTTTTTCCGGCAGAAGAATGCGCCAACGCTGCGAACCCGCGACCGGTTCCGCACGCACGCCGGGCTGGCCCAGCTTTTGACGGGCCTGAAGGTGATGAATCACGCCGCCCGCCAGCGCCATGAGCAGCAGTGCGGCGATCAGTGGTGCCCCCAGCAACGGGGTGACCGTGGGGGTCAGCGGGGTTTCACCAGCCTTCCTCGCGGGGCTCGCCGCGCTGTGCGGTTGCGGCGCGATGGATTTCTCTCGGAGCAACCATCCCGCGGCAAACATCAGCCCGATGGCCACGGCGAAGGTGACGTAGCCGAGATTCGTTTCCGCCGCCGCGCCCGTCTGGTGCCCGAACGCCTCGGCCAGCACGATCACCGTGGTGATGCGCGCGACGTTGCCCGCGACGGCCAGTGGGACCGCCAGCGCCACCATCACCGCGCGCCGCCACGGCGCGCGAAACACCACGCAGCCGTAGATGGTAGTCACCGCCAGCAGCGAGGTGAGGCTGCGGATGCCGCTGCACGCCGGGGCCACATCGTAATTGAACGTGCGGGTGGAGTTGAAGATGCGTGTGCCGTCGCGCACCACGTCCAGGCCCAGCAGGTCGTGGCCGAGGCCGACGGAAATTTTCGTCACCAGCAGGCGTAGTTGAAACAGGAAGCCTTCGCCGAACGATTCCAACGGCACGCAGAAACCCAGCAGCAGGAATGGGAAAAATGTTTTGCGCAGCCAGACCGGGCCCCACACCAGCCCGATGAAACTCCACACGCCGCCCACCAGCGCCACCATCGAGACGCGCGGCTGCTGCACCGTGAAGGCCACGCTATGAACGGCCAGCGCCAGTCCCAGCCCCGCGAGCGCGGGCGTCCAGCGGCGGGTGGGAGCCGCGAGCAATTCGTTGCGCCGCAGCCAGAGCAGGAAGAGCACGACCACGGGCACGAGCTTGCCATGCTCGGCCTCCAGCGCGGGTGCGCTCCACGCACCCCACATCCACGCGAAGAGCGAGGGCTGGTCGGTGAAGTTGAAGGAGCAATGACCGAGGAAATGGAATAGCACCGTCCACGCGCCTAGCAGCGTGAAGAACAGCGGCTTGTCCGGCAGGCGGGCCCAGCCGGCGCGGAATTCCGCGAGGAATTCCTCGGCAAGCGTCGGCGCGGGTTGCGGATCGTCGGCCATCTGTGCGGCAGCCTAGCGGAAGCCCGGTGAAAGCCCAAGCCCGGCGGAGCGTCTGGACTGCACATGCAACCAACCCGCACGTTCACTGTCCTCGCCCTGGCTTGGCTGGTCGCCGCCCCGCTGTCGGCCGCCGATCGTTACTCCGGCCTGGAAAACGCCAAGTATCTCGGAGCGCTGCAAGTGGAAGTCACCTTGCCCGGCACGAAGAATTTCACCGAGGGCCCCGCCGTGGATCGCGATGGCATGGTTTACTTCACCAACACCGGCGAGGTGCTCAAGTGGGATCCCTTTAGAAAACAATTAAGCACGTTTCGCAAGCCGGCCAACGGCGCAAACGGCCAGGCCTTCGACCGTCAGGGCCGGTTGCTCGCCTGCGAAGCGGCGGATGGGACCAACGGCTGCGTCACGCGCATTGATCTGCGGCGGGGCGGATACACCGTGCTGTGTGACAAATTCAACGGCTTCCCGCTCGGCGCTCCCAATGACTTGTGCGTGGATGGCAGCGAGCGGATCTACTTCACCTCGCGGCTGGCCAACACCAACCCGGCCACCGGCAACGTCAACGCAGTCTATCGCATCGACCCCGACGGCAAAGTGGCCCGCGTGCTCGCCGCACCGGACATCGACATGCCCAACGGCCTGGCCGTTTCCCCCGACAACCGGACGTTCTACCTGATCGAGTCCGACGGCCGGTTAAACCGCGCGCGGAACATTCGCGCCTACGACCTCCAAGCAGATGGTTCACTCACGAATCATCGCGTGCTCTACACTTTTTATCCTGGTCGCGGCGGGGATGGGATGCGTTTGGATGCGGAGGGCAACCTCTACGTTGCCGCCGGCCTGCACAAGACTCGTGGCACAAGCGAGACGCTGGACACCCGGCCGGGTATCCACGTCATCACGCCGCAAGGCAAGCTGGTGGCCTTCGTGGAAACGCCCGAGGACACGATCACGAACTGCGCCTTCGGCGGCCTGAATGGCCACACGCTCTACGTGACGTGCGGTCGCCTGCTGTTGAGCCTGCCCACGTTGATTGCTGGCAGTCCGTTGTATCGCGTCGGGAGGTAGTTGCTGGTTGAAAATAAAAATGGCAAGGCGCCCCTTCAAAACCGGCACCGGGAAGAAAGGAATACCCGGGCCGGTTTTTTAGGAGCGCCTTGCCCCCTGCTGCTCAACCCACGAACGACTGGGAACCCATAACCCAGCCGCTCGCGAAAGCCTTACTTCGCGGCCTCAATCTTCTCGGCCGTCAACTCCAGCTTGTCGCCAACCTTCTTGCACGTGGCCGTGACGGTGATGTTCTTGATCGTTTTGCAGATCTCGCTGTGGAAGTCTTTGCTCACATCATTCTGCACGAGATAATACTTGGTCTTCTTGCCGTCCTTTTCGACGGTGAGGACATTCTGGCAAGTGTCTGATTCTTTGAGGCAGCACTTGGCGCAGCAGCCCTTGCCGGAGAGGGTGATGGTTTTGCCTTTGCTCTCGGCGGTGGCGTTGACGGCCAGCCCGAGGGCAAGTGCGGCGATGGTGAGCGAGGTAAGGAGGAGTTTTTTCATATGTCTGTGATTGAACTGAACGGCGGACAGTGGAGCCGGACCTCGCCCGCCCGGCTCTCCCTCGCTTGGCGGGGCCTCACCCTAAATTGACCCGCAGGGGTCAGTTCCTGAGTGCGACCAGCTTCTTCTTGTCGAAGTCCTTCTTCGGTGCGGCCTCCCAGACGCGGACATTTTTCACCAACAGGCTGGTGCCCGATACGGTGAAGCCGAAGTCTTTCTTGTCCACGTCCAGGCCCGCGTGCTCGCCAAACGCCACGGTTTTGTCGTCCAGCTTCGCCAGCATCCGGTCGCTCACCACTTCGACGACGAGCGTGTGCCACTGGCCGTCGCCGAGCTTGGCTTCCTTGGTGTCGAGCTTCGCCGCTTTGGCATCGGTCTTCTTGTTGGGCTTGTCGCGCTGCACGGTGAAATCCTTCGCCGTGAGGATGACGCGGCCGACGTGGCCTTCCTGATTGTTCAGGCTCAGGCTGGCGGTTTTGCAGCCCTCGAGCTTGAAGGAAAACTGGAACACCGCGTTGCGATAATCAAAGCGGTTGCGCGTGACGGCCGCGTGATTGTCGGTCTCCACTTCCGAGCCGCGCAGCGCCCCGTTGACGACGGCCCACTTGCCCTTCAACTGGCCCCACTCGGCCTTCGGCGCGTCTCCGGCAAAGTCATCGCTGAACAGCAGTTTGCCGCGCTCACTCATCGTCGTGGGCAAGTCCGCAGCCGGTTCGGCGGCGGAAACCAATGTGGCGAGGGCAAAAGTGCTGAACGCGACCAGCAAGCGATTGATTTGCATGGCAACGGAGACGCGCTGCCTGGCGTGCGGGTTTCAAACCACTGACTTTTTCTCACTCGACGACCGGCGGCAAACGGACGAAGTTTCCCGCGCTGTCGCGGCCCACCAGCTCTTAAAACCGCATGACGACGACGTCATCTTTCACCGCCTGCACGCATCGCATCCGCGCGTTCATTGAACGCGGCGGCGGCGGCGATACGGCGTTTGCCACGCTTGTCCGCGAGTTGTTCGCGCTGCAATTTGCCCATGTCGCGCCGTATCGGCGGCTGTGCGAGGCGCGGGGCGTGTCGCCGGAATCGCTTGGGGACTGGCGGCAAATTCCCGCCGTCCCTGCCGCCGCGTTCAAGGAATTCGAACTCACGAGCCTTGCCCCATCCGAATGCGTCGCCGTTTTCCACTCCAGCGGGACGACAGAGCACCGGCCCAGCCGGTACTTCCACAGCGCCGACTCGCTGGCGGTGTATGAAGCCGCGCTGCGACCGTGGTTCGCGCGACACGTGCTACCTACTGCATGGTCGGCATTTCGCCCGGCGATGGTTTGCCTTGCGCCGCCGCCGCAACTCGCCCCGCACTCTTCGCTGGTCCACATGTTCGCCTGCGTAAGCGCAACGTTTGGCGGATCGGGTTCGCGCTTCCTCGCCACCGTCGGCGCGGACAAGGCTTGGCAGCTCGACTCCGCCGCTGCGCTCGACGCTTTGCGTGAAGCAGAGTCTGCCGGCCAGTCGGTAGTGCTGCTCGGCACCGCATTCATGTTTGTGCATATGCTGGACGAACTGGCTCGACGCAGCTTGTGCTTCACGCTCCCGCCCGGGTCGCGGCTGATGGAAACCGGCGGCTACAAGGGCCGTTCGCGTGAGTTGCCCAAGGCCGAATTGCACGCGCTCCTCACCGACCGCCTGGGCGTGCCTCCTGAATCCATCGTCTGCGAATACGGCATGAGCGAACTCAGCTCGCAGGCCTACTCGCTCGTCGCTAATCACTCTGTCTTCCATTTCCCCCCTTGGTGCCGCGCGCTCGTCGTCTCGCCGGAAACCGGACGCGAAGTCCCGGACGGCGAAACCGGCTTGCTCAGAATCTTCGACCTCGCGAATGTCGGCTCTGTGCTCGCCCTGCAAACAGAAGACCTCGCCGTCCGGCGCGGCGATGGCTTCGAGCTGCTCGGGCGCGCCGCGCCGGCCGAGGCGCGTGGCTGTTCATTGCTCGCGGCCTGACTCCGTCTCGCATGACCCTGCCCAACTATTTCCTTGCCGACCTGCCACCGGAGGCTGACCTCACGCCCGCGATGGTCACCGATGCGTGCCTCACGTTGAAGCGCAACCGCGCGCACTACCTCGCCGTGCGCGACACGCCCAGCATTCTGCGCACGCTCGTCCGCACGGGTGAGGACTGGCTGTGTGACGACTATCCCTTCCGCCGGTTCGCGCTCAAGGAAGGGCCGTTGCACACGGGCTTTTCCGCGCACACGCTCGCCACGGGGCTCGACCATTTCTTCAAGCAGCTCACCGGCGAAAATATCGAGGCCTTGCTGGCGCAAGAACTCGGCCCGGCCCACCGGTTCGATGCGTTCTGCGCCAGCAACAGCGACAGCCGCACCCGCCGGCTCGCGCTCGCCACGGGACCGGAACTGGTCGGCCACATCACGGCGGGCTGTGTGCCGAACGCCGCGTTCATGGCCATCCTCCTCGGTCTGCTTACGCGCTCGGCGCAGTTCATCAAGTGCTCGCGCGGCGGTGCATTCCTCCCGCGCGTATTCCTCCACTCCCTTTATGGCAGCGAGCCCAAGCTGGCGGCGTGCATCGAAATTGCCGCCTGGCGGGGCGGCTCTCCCGCGCTGGAGGAAGCACTCTTCGCGCAGTGCGACGCGGTCACGGCCACAGGCGAGGACGTGTCCGTGGAGAAGGTCCGCCGCGCTTTGCCGCCCCGCGTGCGCTTCGCCGGCTACGGACACCAAGTCAGTTTCGGCTACATAACGCGCGAAGCCATCTCCGGCTGGCGGGCGAAGAAGATTGTTGCCGCCGCCGCCGCCGACGTGGTCGCGTGGGACCAACTGGGCTGTCTTTCACCGCACGTTTTCTACGTCGAGGACAACAATGTTGGTTTCGCGCTGCAATTTGCCGAGCAGCTCGCCGCCGAACTGGAGCGGCGCGAGGCCGCCGAGCCGCGCGGGAAGATTTCCACCGAGGATGCCGCGCACATCGCCGCGCGCCGGGCCATCTACGAAGTGCGTGCCGCGCATTCCCCCGAAACCACCCGTCATTGGTGCAGCGCGGATTCAACGGCGTGGACGGTGGTTTATGAGGCTGATGCGCGGTTCGCGCTTTCGTGCCTGAACCGCTTCATCTACGTGAAGCCCGTGTTGGACGTGGGCGAGGCCCTGCGCGGGGCCGACCCGGTGCGGGATCACACCTCGACCGTCGGCCTCGCCGCGCAGGAGCATGAGTTGGAAGGGCTCGCGAAGCAGTTTGCCCGCTGGGGCGCTACCCGCCTGTGCCCGCTGGGTCAGATGCAAAACCCGCCGTTGACGTGGCGGCATGATGGACGGCTCCTTCTGGGGGATATGGTCCGCTGGACGGACTGGGAACAATGAACACAAGTTTTCCGTTTCAAGGGTTCAGTTTTTAGTGAAGCGACTGCCGCCCGGGACTGAAAACTGAAAACTAGAAACTTTTCACCTATGATGATGGAACTCCGCAAAACTTTTCAATTCGAGGCTGCCCACCTGCTGCCGCTGCTGCCTGAGACGCACAAATGCCGTCGGCTGCACGGGCACAGCTTCAAGGTGGACATCGTCATCACTGGCGACTGCGATCCGAAGCTGGGCTGGCTCATGGACTACGCGGACATCAAAGCCGCGTTCAAACCGTTGTGGGAACAGCTCGACCACCATTACCTCAACGAAATCCCGGGCCTCGAAAATCCCACCAGCGAGATCGTCGCCGTGTGGATCTGGGACCACCTTAAGCCCCGCCTTCCGCTGCTCACCGAAGTGGTCGTGGCCGAGACCTGCACGGCGCAGGCGGTGTATCGCGGTGGGTGACCGGCCGCACTCGACGCTTGCGTCGCCCCGGTGATTTCCGCAGCGTCGCCCGCTCATGGACGCCATCAAGCAAGTCCTCGACCTCTTCCTGCACTTGCAGGATCACCTGCATCACCTCACGCGCGAACACGGGGCGTGGGTGTATGGCATCCTATTTCTCATCGTCTTCGCTGAGACGGGCCTGGTGGTGACGCCGTTCCTGCCGGGCGATTCGCTGCTCTTCGCCGTCGGCGCGATTGCGGCCAACGCCGACAGCGGATTGAACGTTTTTGCGGCCGGAGCGGTTCTGATCGTCGCCGCCGTGCTGGGCGACACGGTGAACTACGCCGTGGGCAAGTTTGCCGGCGCGATGCTGTCCCGGAAATACCCGCGCCTCATCAAGCCCGAGTATCTCGCGAAGACCCACGAGTTTTTCGAGCGTTACGGCGGCAAGACCATCATCCTCGCGCGCTTCGTGCCCATCGTGCGGACCTTTGCGCCGTTCGTGGCCGGCAGCGGCGCGATGGACTACCGGCGCTTCATGCTGTTCAACGTGACCGGCGCGCTCGCGTGGGCCGGGTTGATCCTGCCGGCGGGCTGGTTCTTTGGCGCGCTGCCGTGGGTGAAGAAGAACTTCGAGCTGGTCGTGCTGGGCATCATCTTCGTCTCCGTGTTGCCGATGCTGGTGGAAATCCTCCGCGAGTGGCGGAAGCGCCAGGCCTGAGCACGGGCCAGCGTTTTTTGCGGGCAGACGGCGTCGGCCCCAACTCCGAAGCGACGGGCCTCAGGATCACCGCTTCTGCTCTCGTTGCGATTTCGCGACGGCTGCGGCGGGGCATTTTACGTGCTCAGAATTTCCAAGGTCACCTTCGTCTTCGGGGATTTTGAACCATCCGCAAGCGCCGTTCGTTCAGTTGTCTGCTGGCCAGCAAGGTGGGAATCACCCAGAGGTTGCGCTTTATGTGCATAGTTTGCATTTTCTCGTCCTTGAAAACGACGCCATGAACGAAGACAAGTTCATCCAACTCGCCGATTCGACCGGCTCTCTCGCCGTCATCGCGCCGGAACTCGGCGGGTGGCTGCTGCGTTACGCGCGGCCCACGGCGAAGCGCGGGCTGGTGGACGCGCTGCATTTCAGCCAGGCGGTCGCGGACCGGCATCCGAAGGAGATGTGGGCGGGGAATCCGCTGTTGTTTCCGATGGTCAGCTTCAATCACCTGCCGGGGCGCGAGCATCACTACGGGTGGGGCGGGCGCGAGTTTGCGCTGGGGCAGCACGGCTTCGCGCGGCGGTCGGCGTGGAACGCGGTGGCACGCAGTGAGTCGGCGTTGACGATGGAACTGACGGACAGCGAGGCGACGCGCGCGGTGTATCCGTTCGCGTTCCGGCATCGCGTGACCTACCGGCTAGACGGCGGGCGCCTGCACTTCGAGCAGGTGGTGGAGAATCGCGGCGTGGGGCCGATGCCCTTTAGCACGGGGATTCATCCGTATTTCCAAGTGCCGCTCACGCCGCACGGCGAGCGGAACAAGTGCTTCGTGAAAATCCCCGCGTGCCAGCGCCTCACGCCGGACGCGCGGCACGAGCAGTTCACCGCCACGGCTCAAGCGCCGACGGAACTCAGCGTCGCGGAGGACGTGGCGCACACACTGTTCCTCGGCGAGTTCTCCAAACCCGAACTCACGCTCGTGGACCCGGCGAGCGAGTTGGAAATCATCCTGAACTGGGAAGGCGCACCGCAGCATCGCTACTGCGCTCTTTGGTCGCGCAACACGGAAGCGCCGTTCTACTGCCTCGAACCGTGGACGGCGCTCCCCAACTCGTTTACCCGCGCGCAGCCCGGTGAAATCACCGTGCTCGCGCCGGGCGAAACGTTCCGCGCAGCGATGTGGATGGAGCTGCGCGAACTCTGAGATGAGGTTCGACGAGCGCACGATGGCGACGTGGGCGTCCGCTCCCCAGCCATCTTTTCCATTCTCTCGCCGCCGCGCCGCGACTAGCCTGCGCGCGTGTTGCCGGAACGAAAATGGGAAACGGAGCCGCTGCTGCGCTATGTCGCGGGGGTGTGTTTCTGTCTCTCCATCGGCGTGCTGACCGCCAGCGCGTTCCTGCCCCGCGCGGCGGCGGAAACCCTGGAGGGCAAATTCTACATGCTGGTCACCAACGCGGTCGTCTTACACGGCGGCGTGCTGCTGATGACGGCGGCGTTCCTCCGTGCACACGGCATCGGCTGGCGCGAAGGATTCGGCTGGCGGAAGGCGGGCCTGCCGCGCGCTCTCGGGCTGGGGCTGCTGGGTGTGCTGCTGGCTTTGCCGGTGACCCTGACGCTTCAGCATCTTGCCCAGCGCGGACTCATGAGTCTGCACGAGGAACTCGTCGCGCACAAGGTGGACGCGGTGAACTTGAAGCCCGAGGCGCAGAAGCTCGTGCAGACACTCCAGCAAACCGAGACCACGGAACAGCGCGTGTTCTTTGCACTGCTCGCGATCGTGTTCGCGCCTTTGGTGGAGGAGATTCTCTTTCGCGGCATCCTTTATCCGGCCATCAAGCAGCGCGGGTTTCCACAGCTCGCGCTCTGGGGCACGTCGCTCGTTTTCGCCCTGATGCACGCCAACCTGAGCACGTTCATTCCACTGACCTTTCTGGCCCTGTTTCTGGTGTTCCTCTACGAGCGCACCGGCAACTTGCTCGCGCCCATCCTGACGCACAGTTTGTTCAACGCGGCCAACTTCACCATGCTGCTGTATCGGAGCGAGCTGGACCAATTCCTGAACGGAGCACCGTGAAAGAATTCGACCTCATCGCGAAGCTCAAGGCCACGCTGCCCACGCACGCTTCCGTGCTCGCCGGCGCGGGCGATGATTGCGCCGTGCTTGATCTCGGCCTGCCGCATCACCTGCTGCTTTTCAAGACCGATGCCGTGGTCGAGGGGGTCCACTTCACCGCCGATGCGTCGCCGGAGAAGATCGGGCACAAGGCGCTCGCGCGCGGCCTCAGCGACATCGCGGCGATGGCCGGCACGCCTACGCACGCGGTGGTCACGCTGGCCTTGCCGGCGAAGTTCGAGCCCGCGCGCATCGAGGCCATTTACGCCGGAATGAACGCGCTCGCACGGAAGCACGGCGTCGCGATCGTCGGCGGCGAGACGACGATGAACCCCGAGCGATTGCTGCTCTCGATCGCATTGCTCGGCACCGTGCCGCGCAGCCGGCAAGTGCTCCGCTCGGGCGCGAAGGCGGGTGATGCCATCTTCGTCACCGGCACGCTGGGCGGCTCGCTGACGGGGCGGCATCTGGACTTCGAGCCACGTCTGGCGGAGGCACGCTGGCTGGCCGAGCGGTTCACGATCCACGCGATGATTGACTTGAGCGACGGGCTCGCCGGCGACCTGCGGCATATTTTGGACGCGAGCGGCGTGGGGGCGGACTTGCACGCGGCGGCGATTCCCGTGAGCCGAGCGGCGAAGTTGCAGGCGCGCGAAGAGTCGTCCGCCAAGCCGCCATTGCTCGCCGCGCTCACGGACGGCGAGGATTTTGAACTCCTCTTTACCGTGGCCAGCCGCAGCGCGGTGCCGCTGCTGGACGCGTGGAAGGCGCAGTTCCCTGACGTAAAGCTCTCCTGTGTGGGCAAGATCACTGCCACGCCCGGACTGCGGCTGCGCGATGAACGCGGCCTGCGGGAATTCAACCTGCGCGGCTACGAACACTTTGCTTCTTAGCCACAGATGAACACAGATCAGCACAGATGGGATGGCTGCAAGTGGGCGCAAAGAACGCAGAGCGCCGCCTTGGTGAATCCGGCTTTGCGCTCCATGCGCGCTTTCGTGGCTAATTCCGTCCCGCTTCATCTGTGGCTATCTGTGCCCATCGGTGGCTCATGAAAGTGGTTCTCACCAACTCGCCGGAGGAAACCGCCGCGCTGGGCGAGGCGTGGGCGCGCGAAGTGTCGCCGGGCTGGACCCTCGCGCTGTGCGGCGATCTGGGCATGGGCAAGACGCAGTTGGTCAAGGGGCTTGCGCGCGGGCTGGGCATCACCGGCCGCATCGCGTCGCCGACGTTCGCGCTCGTGAACGAGCACACCAGCGGGCGCGTGCCGCTTTTCCACCTTGATCTTTACCGGCTGGACACCCGCGAGCAAATCGCCGGCGCGGGGCTGGACGAATACATCTTCACCCCGCGTGGCGTGACGGTGGTGGAGTGGGCCGAGCGGTGGTGGGGAGAAATTCCGAATTCCGAATTCCGAATTCCGAATTCCAAATTGCGCTGGGTGAAGTTTTCCGCGCCGGGGGAAGGAACACGGTCGATCGAGTATGAAGATTTTGGCGCTTGAATTCTCCTCCGCGCGACGCGGGGTGGCGGTGGCCGAGCACGGGCAAGTGCTGGGCAGCGCGGAGGCCGAGGGGCTCGTGCCGGGGCCGTTCGCGCTCGTCGAGGCGGCGTTGCGCGATGCGCGGCTGGAGCGCGAGCAGATCGAGTGCGTGGCTGTTGGCCTGGGGCCGGGTTCCTACACCGGCGTGCGCTCGGCCATTGCGATGGCGCAAGGCTGGCAACTCGGCGCCGGGGTGAAATTGCTCGGCGTGAGCAGCGCGGACGTGCTGGCGGCGACCGCTCACACCGCGGGGATTCGCGGCATGGCGGTGATCGTGATTGATGCGTTGCGGGGAGAGTTTTATGTGCGCTCCGTGGTGCTTGCAGCGAATGGCTGGCACGAGACGAGCGAGTTGAAGCTGCTCAATTACGGCGCGGCGCAAGTGCCCATGTTGAGCGACGTGACGCTCGTCAGTCCCGACGCGAAGTTGCCGTTTGCCAATGTCACTCACCTTGCGCCTTCCGCGCGTGAGCTGGCCCGGCTGGCTTCTGCACGCACGGATTTCGTGCCGGGCGAGAAGCTGGAACCGATTTACCTGCGCGAGACGAATTTCGCCAAAGCGCCGCCGCGGAGATTTTACTGATAGTGCGGCGGTTTCTGGTTGTTCGCGCGGATGCGTTCCAGCTCCTGATTTTCCATCGCTTCGGAGGCGCGGGCCACTTCCTTTTGCAACCGGCTGATGAGCTGCGCCTGCGTCACGACGACGCCGTTAAGCTCCTCGTGCTGGCGCTCCAGATGCGCGAGGGCGGATTCAATTTTCGCCAACCGGGCGGTGATCTCAGTGTCCATGGCGCGAGAGTGGCAGGGGAATTTCGAATGTCGAATGACGAATGCTGAAGCCAGCGCCAGTTATTGTTCGCTCATTCACGCGTGATTGTGACGAGCGGTGAAGAACCCCGCGATGGCCCCGCACAAATGGCCTTCCCACGAAATCGGGCCGGACTGCGGCAGCATCCCGTAAAAAATCCCGCCGTAAGCCACGCCCACCCCGATGGCCACGAACACCGCGCGCCAACTGTCCATCAAAAATCCTGCCACGAGCAGATACACCACGAGTCCATAGATCACCGAGCTGGCCCCGATGTGCACCGTCGGATGCGCTGGATCGCCCGCGCGGCCGATCAGCCAGGTGCCCAGCCCACTCGCGAGCCAGATCAGCACGAGCGTGCGACCTGGATGATATTTGCGATCCCAAAACAGCAACGTGAGCAGGATGAAGAGCGGCGCGGCGTTGGCCAGGAGGTGCGCTGTATTTCCGTGCAGGAGCGGGCTGAAGATCAAGCCGATCAACCCATGCTGGTCACGCGGCGCGATGCCGAACCCGGCGAACGAAATGCCCGCGATCATTTCCACCGCTTTGATGAGAAACATCAAGCCGACCAGCACGAAGCTGGCTTGCAAGGCGCTGGTGAAGTTGTGCCGACCGGAGCGGGCCATCGGGGCGCTGTTGTAGTGAGCGGGGCCTTGCGGAGCGAATCTTTTTGGGCCGGGTTCTGCAGGTGTCGGGAGGCGGCGATGCGGTGAACTGACGGTGATTTGGTGGGCACGACAGGACTTGAACCTGCACGGATTGCTCCACTGGATCCTAAGTCCAGCGCGTCTGCCATTCCGCCACGTGCCCACTGTTGATTATGAACAACTTGCACATGAATTCAGCCACATCGTTTGACGTTGTGCCACTTTTTGTGCCACTGTAACGCCATGCAACGTGATGCAACGCCGGGAAATCCCGGCGCCCCGGCCGACAACATCGAAGGCAAGCGCCCATCTCGTCGCGGAACGTATCAAAAGGTGCACGACGCCCGCAAGCGTCCCGTGCGCGGACTCTGGGTGCGCAACGGGCGCTACTATGCCCGCGTGGCCGTTCAAAATCCCGGCACGGGCATCGCCAAAGTGCTCCGCGTCCCGCTGGAGAAAGCCGGCACGGACGCCGAAGCCCAAGCCGCGCTGCGCCGGTTGCTCATCCAGCGGGAGGACCGGAGCCTGCCCACCCTGGGCCAGACGCCCAAATTGAGCGAGTATGTCCCGCAGTATTTCGCCCACTACGAGCAGGCCATGCACGAGAAACGACCGAGCACGTTGAATTCGGAACGCGCCCACCTGAGCCATTGGCTGAAACAGCTGGGCGGCGTGCGTCTGCATCGCCTCACTTCGAAGATGGTTGACCAGTTCATCGCCCAGCGACAGGCGGCCGGGGCGGCTCCGCGCACCGTGAACCTGGAAGTGATCTGCCTGCGCAATGTGCTCCACCGCGCCGTGAAGGAAGGGCTGCTCAAAGCGGTCACGATCGGCGACCACAAGCCGCTCAAATGCAAACCCCACCAACGCGCACTCTTCACCGACGCCCAAGTGGAGGCGATCTGCGCGGCCGGCTTTCGTCCCGTCTTTGCCGGTGGGAAGCTGGCCAAGTCCGGCGAACCGGGTGTGCCCCTAAAAAACGCGCAGCAATTCGCCGACTTCGTGCGCCTGCTGGCGCGGTGCGGTTCCCGCATGAGTGAAACCCTGCGGCTCAAATGGAGCGACGTGCACTGGACCACGGAGCAGCTTCAGATTGGCACGGACAAGCTGACCAAGAATGGCCAGACCCGCGTGGTGGATTTCAATCCCCGGCTCAAGGCTCATCTCCGTGATATGGAGTCACGTCGCGCCCCGGACTCCGAGTGGCTTTTCCCTTCGCCCCAACGCGGCGCGCGGGACGAGCGCGCCAAATCCTTCCGCGAGTCACTCCGACTGGCCCGTGCCGCGGCTGGTCTGCCAGCGTTTGGCTTTCACGACTGCCGCCATTTTTTCATTTCCATGTGCGTCATGTCGGGCGTCGACTTCATGACCATCGCCAAATGGGTCGGCCACAGGGATGGCGGGGTGTTAATCGGCAAAGTTTATGGTCATTTGAACGACGAACACACCAAAAAGCAGGCGCAACGGATTGAGTTCAAATGAAAAGCCAAGCACCCCACGCAGAGGGATCCCCATCATGCTAAATGACAACGAATGGAAATGGCCGACCCGGGCGCAAAAGGTCTTGGCCGACTGGGAACTGAACGGCTGGCTCAACTACGAGTTTGCCCGCTCTTATCGCCCCATGGTGAAGTGGGTGCTGGAGTTACGATCGGACAAGAAGCCCACACCTCGCCAAGAGGGTGAGTTGCCTGTGGAGCGGCGAAACCCGCCCCGGTTCGCCACCTTCCTCGTCAAGCATTTCCCCGAATTTCCGGCGCACCCTTGGCTTGCGATACCCGAAACCGAACGCAGAGCGCGACTGCGCAAGGTGGGAATTAATGAGCACACGTCACTGTTTGATCAGAAAACCGTGCAGGAGATTGATCTGGACATTTACACTTACCGCACCGCCGTGGGTGACTGCGATCATGATCCGGCGGACCTGGGTGACGCCGCTGATCTGTTCGTCCGGATCAACTTTCATCGCACGGACAAACAGATTTTGCGGCGGCTGGCCCAAATTGTGACGCGGCGGCGTGAGCAGCTAAAAACCTTGCATGCGGAAAAGGTCCGACAGCACGTCAAAGCAGAACTCCGGGGTAATCCGCCCTGGGATCCGACCGCCGTGACGCACAATCGTCGCGGCGTTGGCAAGCGGGAGAATCCAGGGGTTATCTACAGCCGGATGAACGAATTGTCTGTCCTGAGACTCTCGGTCTATTTTGCCGGCGATTTGATCAAGGTTCAGAAAGCCACCGGAACCCTCAGGCCAAATTCTTCCAATTGGATGAGGCTCAAGAATTCAGCCTTGGACATGATGATCAGAATGCGCGACGCCTGGTGCTTCTCGTTCGCTCCACCCTGGGTGTTGGAGCCTTTATCTCCGCAGCAAATCACCGTGCCGAGGTCCGGTCGTTTGCACTTGGACCTGCCCCGGCCTGAAGGCACGCCCGCAGACCCGGCAGAACAAATGATTGAGCGGGAGGTTTTGCGTGTTCCCGGGTGTCTGGCATAGTCGGCGATCCCGCCACCGGATGTGAGGCGCTGCCAGTTGACCCTCATTCTAACCGGTCCCTGAGCCTCTTCCGCACAGTTGAGCCGAATCGTCCTCGCCTCCCTATTAAACCCACCGTCGAAATCACCGTGTCACTCATGGGTGACATCCACATCGAGAGCGTCAGTTTCAAGGGCGCGGATTGCGAAACTGCCCCCCCCGATTCCTCAAATAGGACCGGGGCTGCCCGCTCCCGCAAAGTCTGCGGATCGC
Source organism: Pseudomonadota bacterium (assembly GCA_009922615.1). Lineage (GTDB taxonomy): Bacteria > Verrucomicrobiota > Verrucomicrobiia > Limisphaerales > SXTU01 > SXTU01. The sequence goes on along the minus strand of RFVF01000003.1, from coordinate 57,699 downwards.
CGGCACCCTCAGCACCGGCAAGTCGCTCACCGCCAAGGCCACTGCTGACGCCTTAAACATCCCGTTGCTGAAACTCGACGCCGCCAAACTCTTCGGCGGCATCGTCGGCAGAGTGGAGCCAATCTGCGGGCCGTCATCAAAATCGCGGATGCCATCTCCCTTTGTTGCCTGTGACTCGATGAGGTGGAGCAGGGGTTTGCCGGGTTCACGAGAAGCGGAACGACCGATTAGGGACTTCGGCCGCAAAACGTAAAATTAGCCGAGTAACGAACCGCAAATGGGGCGTCGTCGGCCCACTCGTGCAACGAAATGAAAGCGAACAAAGGCCGGCGCAACAGCCGCGCGTGAAATCTTTTTCGGATTTCTTGGACGAGTTGGGGCGATCCCGTGTCACCGGCTGGCGCTGGGTTCAGCGCGGTTGGATCAAACCCATCCGGATTGCCGGCAGACTTTACATAACCGACCATGAGCTTCAGCGCTTCATCGAGCGTGCCGAGCGAGGTGAACTCGCGCAGGTGGCGAACCCGCTCATCGACGGGTCACTAACGCCTCGGTCCGATGCTGAGGCAGGTCAGCAGGAGGGCGGCGAATGAGCCCCACGACTACCACACCGTTCATGGTGAACCGCCGCGACCTGAACCGGCTATTCGGTTCGAAGACGCTCGCTGGCCAGCTGATCAAGGCCGGCTGGATCAAGACCGTTCGCCAAGGGAAGCCAGGCCGCGAATCGCTCTACGACTACCAGTCCGCGATTGACGCCTACGAGCGCCTCAAACGCGGCGAGGAGCCGGAAGTTCATGACGACGGAGGACACAATGCCTGACTTGAATTCCACCGCGACATCGCCGGACATCTATCCGGGCACCTATCATAGTGGTGGGCTTCGACTGCGAGTGGGACAAACAGGACGCCTCGCTTAACCGGGCACTCTGCTATTCGTTCCACGGCCAATTGCTAGGCGGGCCCTCCTGGTCCGGTGTCATCTACTGTCAGGACGGCAAGCGCCTCACCCTAGCCTCTCTCCTTCGTCACATCATCGAGGCAGGGCGGAAGGCAGGACATCTGCGGCGGTGGCCCAAGGCCCTGACTCTGGTCGGGCACTGGACCTTGTCGGACCTCGCCATGCTGGCGGACTTCCCCAAGCTCCAGCTCCAGTTCAGCTCGATCAGGAACACCTACGTGACCCTGCAGCATCCGCTCAAGGTGCCGGTCCACGACTCCAGCAAGCATCGCCATGTCATCGCCGTCACGCTCCGGGACACGCTGCTGCTGACGCCGGGCGGCTCCAAGTCTTTGGACTCACTCGGTGCCCTGCTTGGTGAGCCCAGGGTTGAGTTGTCCGACGGCCAGATTGAGCGCATGGCTGAGCCGCTGGAGCGTGATCCCGAACTATTCGATCGTTACGCTCGCCAAGACCCGACGATCTGCGTCGCTCACGCCCTGCAGCTCCTTCAGCTCAATGAGGGGTTGACCGGCAGGGCCGAAGTGCCGGTGACGTTGTCTGGTCTCGGTGAGGCCTTCCTCCTCGGGCTCTGGGAGAGCAAGGGGGTCTCTCGCCAGCAGGTGCTCGGCATCGAGGAGTTAGTTGAGCGGGCGTGGAATCCTGCGAAAGGTCGGCTCCTGCCGCGCAAGTCAGTCAGGCCGGAGGCGTCACGCCACCTGTTCGAGACCTTGGCCACCGAGTGTTTCCACGGCGGACTGAACGTGCAGTTCCTCTTCGGTGCAGGTCCTATGGGCACCTGGCTCGACGTGGACTTGGCCGGTGCCTACTCGGTGGCCATGTCTCTCATCGGCATGCCCGACTGGGAGCGGCTGCGCAGCTCCACGAACCTCGACGACTACGGCCCACTCACCCTGGGCTTTGCCCACGTCCGCTTCCGCTTTCCACCCGGCACGCGCTACCCCTGCCTTCCGGTTGCGACCGAGCACGGTCCTTTGTTCCCTTTGTCCGGCACTTCCTTTTGTTGCTCTCCGGAGATCTGCTTGGCCCGCAAGCTGGGGGCGCACCTTGAAATCCTCCACGGCGTGGTGCTGCCGGTGGACGACAGCATCAGGCCCTTTGAGCTGTTCGTGCGGGAATGCACCCGCCGCCGGAGTCAGTTCCCCAAGGGCGACGTCAAGAACGCGCTTTGGAAGGAACTGGCCAATTCCACCTACGGCCGCCTTGCGCAGGGCACGCGCCCCAAACGCGCCTTCGATTCCCGGACTGGACAGCTGCAGTGGCTTCGTCCCGGGCGCATCTCAAATCCTTTCTTCGCGGCGTGGATCACCTCCTTCATCCGGGGTGTTATGGGTGAAATGCTCAACGCGCTGCCACCACACGTCGTGGTGTGCAGCGCCACGACCGACGGTTTCCTCAGCACCGCGACGGAGGCCGACATCGGTGCCGTCACACAGGGTGAGCTCTGCCGAGCCTACTCCCTCGCCCGCCAGCGCCTCACTGGCGACCCGAATATTTACGACATCAAGCACCGGATCGCTCAACCCTTGGGCATTCGCACCCGGGGCCAGGCAACTCTCGTTCCCCTTGCCGGCGAGCCAATTGTCTTAGCCAAGGCCGGCATCAAGCCGCCCATTAAGGACAAGGCGCTGCATAATGATTGGCTGATCGACCAGTTCGTCCGCCGCGACGCTGACAGCAAGGTCACCTACTCGCAGTTGCGTTCGCTCCAGGACCTGCACCGTCATGGCGGCGACCTGGTCGCCGTGCCCGTGGAGCGCCGCGCCAGCCTCGACTACGACTTCAAGCGCGAACCTGTCGGCGAATGCATGCGGGACATCCGCGAGATTCCTCACCTTGCCTTCGAGTCCCGGCCTTGGCCCAACGTCGAGGCGTTCCTAGAGTGCCGCGCTCACTGGGAGGTGTTCCGCCGCCAGCGCGTGTTGAAGACCGTCGGGGACCTCGCGGACTTCCGCGCCTTCTGCGCCACACCGCCCGGCCGCGCTGTGAGGACCACCGCGCCGAGGGGTGCCTCCAAGGTGGCGCTGCGCATGTTCCTCCGCGCCTTTGTGCGCAACCGTTGGGGGCTGGATTCCCGCGTCATGAACTACCCGGAACTGGCGGAGTGGCTCACTGCCTCCGGCTATCCGTGTCGCCGCGAGGATGTGGAGAACGCCCAGCGCCCTGCTTCGAAACTGATCGAACACTCCGTCGCCACGACGCCTGCGGTGTTGCAGTTCATCAAGGTCATCACCGATCGGTTCCCCGGCTTCCGTGCTGAACTGCTGCTCCTCCACAAACCTGGAAAGTTCCCCACCCTATGATTCCCATCACCACTCTCAACGCGCTCCTTTTGGCATGCGCCGATTCCAGCCTGCCTACCCTTCCGGTCACCAATTTCTCCGCAGTTCAACCGGGCCTGTCGGCCTGGCTGCGGAGGGAAGTTCGGTAAAACAACAGAAAAAAAACATGCAAACCAGCAGTATGACAGATCAAAACGCAGCGCTCGCGGCCTTGCCGCCGGGCTTCATCAACATCGCCAACCCTCCCGGTTGGAGTCGGGCATCTGACCTCGACTTGTATCATAGCGCCCGGCAGCCTGAGGGCGCTCCGCCTCTGTCGGCCGACGCCACGCTGAAGGATGCCTACGCACACGCCATCAGCTTGCTCCACAGTGCACACAAAGAGCTGGGCGTCTGCCTCGCTGTCCGCGCGGGATTCAATTCCGGCCACGTTGACCCCAAGCACGTTCGCGCACTTTGGAGAATCTTGCGCGGCTCGCTCATCGCGCACTTTCGCGCCGTGGATCTCAGCCTGCCTTGCGCCGCCGAGCCCGACGTTCGTGAATATGTTGAGGAGCAGGCTGACGAGGCGGCGTTCCTTGAGGCCGAGCATGACCGGTTGATGGACCGGCACAATCAGCAACCTGGCACCGTCAGCCTCTGCGAATTGCACGAGCTCACCACCCGGCTTGGCTCGCTGGCCCTCGACTTGATCGAGCACTACTGGGACTCGGAAGAGTTCGAGGCGCTCTTCAGCGCCGTCGAAGCCGCCGTCGGATCCGACTCTTTGTTTCTCCACACACGCGCGGTGCCTGACAGCACGGGCGAACAATCCCTGTCGGCAGCTGCCTGATCACTTCTCTACCCAAACATGACTATGCAAGTGACCCTTGTAAACCCCGCGGCCGAATCGGCCAACAACATCCACGCCGCCAACAACCTCGTTACGGCGGCGTTGAGACAGGCGCACGAAAAGTCGATCGCGTTGGGCACCATGAAGCCTCTCGCCGCTACACCAGCAGCTCCAGCCGCCATGGTGGACTTCTGGCACAAGCCAGTTCGGATTGAGCTCAACCATTTCAAGTTCAAGAGCCTTTCTGACTGGAAGTGCAACATCTCCCTTGGCTGCGGCCACAGCTGCGAATTCTGCTACGTGCCGGCGGTATCCACGAAGTTCCTCAAACCCGTGCTGAAGAAACGCTACGGCGTTGAGGACCCCGGTGCCCAGTGGGGCGACTACGTGCTCCTTCGCCCGTTCGACGAAGGACGGGTCATGAAGGACATCCAGGCAGCGGAGAATCGTCCCTTGAGTGAATTGAGCTTGGACGGCAACCGGGCCGTGATGCTCTGCACCACGACGGATCCCTATCAGACTATCACCGCGCCGGACAAGGCGCTGCAAAAGCGGCTGAACGCGGAGCGCGCCCACATGGTGCGGCGAATCCTGGAGCTGATCCGGGATCACTCGACGTTGAACGTGCGGATTCTGACGCGCAGTCCGCTCGCCCGGCAGGACTTCGACTTGTTCAAGTCGTTCGGCAACCGGCTGATGTTCGGGATGAGCTTGCCGACGTTGAACAATCAGCTCGCTCGCATCTACGAGCCGAATGCGCCGGCACCGACGCAGCGGCTGGCCACGTTGCAGGCGGCCCGGGATCAGGATCTTAACATCTTTGTGGCGGTTGCGCCCACCTATGCCGAGTGCGACGAGGCCGACGTCCGCGCCACACTGACGGCCGTCAAGGCGCTCAACCCGTTCACCATCTACGCCGAGCCGGTCAATGTTCGCGCTGACAACATCGAACGGATTGCCAGACACGCCGCGGCCGAAGGCCAGATCGTCAACACGGCCGTCTTTGCCACCCGCAACGACTGGCGCGCCTACGCGATGGACTCGCTGCGGATGGTGCAGCGGCTGGCCCAGGAACTCGGCTTGGAGAGCAAGCTGCACCTGTGGCCCGACGCCGATCTCAAATCGGAGAATTGCTTCCACGAGATCCGAAAGGCCGCATGGAAACGCCATCATCCCGGCGTAAAGCTGACGCTTGAGCAGCGGGCCGAACTTAATCGCCTGAGCGCCATCGCCTATGCTGAACATCGGGTCTGGCTCGGCGGCTGGTGGTCACGAATCAGTGAATGGCCCGGAGTGGAACGAGCCGCGTGGACACCACCAGCATTGCCGGCGGACCCGTTCTCAGTCCCGGCGCTCCAGGCTCTGAAGGCAAACACCTGAACCATGCTTCCTGCCGCCCGGTTTATCTGGGCGGCAGGGGGCTTCAACCCTACAAATGACACCGCCGAAATCTAACTCCCACGTCGACGACAACCACGCATCACCCCCCGCCGTGGGGCCAGCACCCAACGAAACCCTCCCGTATCCTGAGTGGCCGACCGTGGTCGCATCGCTGCTCGATGCCTTTGCCCGGCTGCATGCGACGCGCCGCCCGGCTCAGGGCGCCGCAGCCCCGAGCCCACCGACGGACCCTCAGCCGCCGGGCCTCGCCACGCTGAAGGCCGTGGGGACCCTGTTGGCCTGCGTGGCCGAAAGCCAGCACTCCCCTGGGCTCCTGGAAGCGGCCATGGTTCTGCACCTTCGTGCGGTGCACCAGCACAACCGCGGGGTGAAACCGGACGCCCCGACGCAGGGCGCGGAGGGGGCGCATGATTAACCCGTCGCTCTCAGTGGCGACCGCCAACCTGCCTGCCGTCCCAGCACCGCTGCCGGGTCTCCTAGGCGCTCTCGTCGGCTGTCTGGACGACCGACTCGAACTGCCTGTCCCGGTAGGCAACGCGCTCGTGCTTCAAGTGCTGTCAGCGGCCACAGGGCCGGCGGCACAACTGGTGGAAGGTGCCACCGCGCCGCTGGCGGCGGAGCTGAGCGCGCTGGTCGTCACCCCACCCGGCTCCACCGTCGCGCTGGCACGGCAGGCACTCCTAGGTCCGCTGGTCGCGGTGCAGAACCAGCTGTGGGCTCTGGCCGGCGAGGAGCCGCCATCACTTCTACTGTCGGGCAGTCACACCAACCCGGCCGAGGTCCGGGCACGCCAGCAACCCGTGGTGCTGCTGACCGCGCCCACCTTCGATGAGCTGCAAGCCGCGCTGCCCCGTAGCTTCGATGGCTCGGTGCTCGTGGCGCTCGACGCCGGCTCATTTGGGCGGTTTTTGCCAGACCTCCAAGCCGATAACAATGGTTCACGGTGGCGCATCTTCCAGCAACTCCTCGCCGGACGGGCGAAGGTGCCGAAGCAGGGGGTGCCTCGCCGGGAAGTCGTCAACGTGCTCATCGAAGCCCAGGCAGATGCGCCGGCTGGCAGGGAATTTCTCACCGGACTCTCCGCCGACCTCAGCACGCGGTTTCTCGTCGTGGACGCCGGCCCTCGTCCGACGCGCTGGCCAGCCGACCCAACACTGCCAACCGCCCTCGCCGAACGCTGGGCCGACTTGCTGCGCCGCGTCTTTGCGCGGCGTGGTGACCCGTCTCCGCTGGGGGTCAAGGTCAGCCCCGAGGCCAGCCGACTCTTCAACGCGTTCCACACGGAACTGCTCGCGCCGGACCCCCTCTGGCCTGGGCGGTCGAGGCGGTCGTCTATGGCTGGCCAACGATGGCCCGCCGCCTCGCTCTCGTGCTGCATCTGGCAGGTGATGACGTGGGGGAGCCGCTTCTGGCGACCCATGCGCAGGCGGGCATTGCACTCGCCCGCAGCTTCGGTCGCGCGATGTTGGGCCTCCACGAGGCCGCCGAACGTGAACTCAGGGAAGCCGGGCAGCTGGCGGACCGGCAGCGCCTGCTGGCCAAGCTCAAGCAGTTGGGTGAGGTGGATTTTAGAACTCTCTACCGTGCTCTGCCGGGTCAATCAACGGACCGATGGTGGCCCGTTCTCGAAAGATTGGTCGCGGAGGGCTTCGTGGTCGAACTGCCCGGCGGAATGTTTTCGCTCGCAGAACACCAGCTTCGGCGACTCGTGACGGTCTGACCCCTCAACTGACAAGTCTGACAACACTATGAACACACCCAATTCCGTAAGCTCAAACGGCGCTGAACAAACGCCTCCAAGGGAGGATGACTCCCGGCCAATCTCGATCTCCGTGTTGGTCATCCTCGCGGACGCGCGCAAGAGCGCGCGTGTCATTGAAGCCGGCCGCGACCAGACCTTTGCGGCCAGCCCTGCGGCCCTGGCGTCGCTGCCCGGCCAGTTACATCGGCTCATCCAAGACGCAGAAGCTGATGCCGTGCGCGGGTTGAACCAGTTCCTCGCGCAGCTCGTGCAGCCGCAGTCGGAGCCGCCGGCCACGCCGGTGGCCACGCCTGCAGCGGAGCAAGCGATTCGATTGGTGCCGTCGGCGAATGGCCTGAGGCTGGAGCTGGTAACCGAGCCGGAAGACGCGCTAGTCACCAATGATTATTTGTTGCCAGTGAACCTGCCGTTGACCGGCCTGCCGCCTGTGCTTTCTGCGAGCGCGCCGGAATGTCCGGTCGGTGGGGAGTGAGCCGGCGCGGCCGGTCATCCTCAGTTTCCGCTCCCGTCGCCGTGGGGAAGCAGCTCCCGGATCACCGGGGCCGCGTTCGCCCGGGCACGCCCGATGAGCTCGCGGTAATCCGGCGGTGGCAGCCCCTTTAACCCGTTGTATTTTCTGATCTCTTCCAGGGCGGGCGACACGGCATTGATCTTGTGCAAGGCCAACTCGTCCTCGGTCAGGGCAATTTCCTTCCGCCGGACGGCGGCCGTATGAACTGCGCGGACAACCTGATCCTCCATGCGACAGCCAGCCCGCATCCGCCGCTGGGCGTCCTGTTGCATCCGCCGTTCCACCTCGCCGCTGTCCTCGGTCAACACCCCACCTTTGCTGCCTGGCTGGTAACCCGCCAAGGCCAGGACTTCCTCCACGTCGTTCTGCGCGCCGGCCCGGAGCAGACGGAGACGGTCGCCGATGGCATTGGGTTGCGCGTCGCGCATGGCGGCCTGCCAACCGGCCGGGTAGAGCAGCGTGTTGAGGTAGCCGCGCTCGTCGAGGCGGTCGCGCACGTTCCAGAATAAGCAGGCATACGCCTCGACAACTTCCTCGGTGGTGTGCAGGTGGCCAGCGATATCTCCCAGGGTGACGCTTCTGGCCAGCAGCAGCGCCTCCAAAAGATCCCGCTCTTGGCGGCGCACTTCGCTGCGGAAGGACTCGACCTCCAGCATCAGCGGATCGGTCACTTTCAACCACTGCGTCAGGAAGCATTGCAGCAGTTCCCATTCGTGGATGGTGTCGGGCAGCCAGCGCCGCAGCCGGAGGTGCTCCTGAACGAAGTGCCAGCCGAAGGCCGGGTCATGCAGAGCCAGCGCGAAGCGTTCGGACGCGCTCGGACGGGCTTGAAAAGGACTGCGGCGCGGGTGGGCGGGATACGTGGCGCCCGGCGGAAGCAGCGCAACGAGTTCGCGGACTCTCTGTTGATCCATAGTGGTCGCAGCCTAGCACGCGGAGCGGCCGACGACCAGGCTCAGATGGTGGGGTGGATGATGTTGGCCGGGCGAGGTGGGCGGCGGCAGAGACTACTCTCCTTGTAGCCCCAAACACGCCGCAGCTTTTCCAGCATCGCAGGTCCGGCGACGGCTCACTGCTTCTTGACCGCGCCAAAGACCTGCTTGAGCAGGTCGGTCGTGCGAGCCGCCGGGTTTTCGCGGGTGCGCTGCTCCTCTGGTGCGATCTGAAGTTTGAGAGCGTCCAAGCTATACGGCCCGCTTTGGGGGCGAGGCTATGTGCAGGAAGGTGCGCAGCACGATCAGGCAGTCGCCGGCGAACGACCAATTTTCGAGATACTCCACGTCGGCGGTCACGCGGGCGGCGATGGCTTCCGGGGTGCTGGTCTCGCCGCGCAGGCCGCGCACTTGCGCCAGGCCGGTGATACCGGGCTTGGCGATGGTGCGCACTTGGTAGTTCTTCAGGGCCTGCGCGAAGAGGGCGTTGTGCTGGATCATGTGCGGGCGCGGTCCGACGACGCTCATGTCGCCGCGCAGCACGTTGTAGAATTGCGGCAGCTCGTCCAAGCTCAGTTTGCGTAGCCAGCGCCCGGCCGGAAATACGCGGTCATCGTTGATGGTGGCTTGGCGGGTTTCGTCCGGGTTGTCCAGCCGCATGGAGCGGTATTTATAGATGGTAAAGGGCCGGTTTTTCATGCCGGCGCGTGTCTGGGTGAAGTAGACGGGACCGGGAGACTGCCATCGTTGCAGCCCCCAGACCAGCAGGTGGGTGATGGGCAAAATAAGCACGGTCACGGGCGTGGCGAGGGCTATGTCAAAGGCGCGTTTAAAGATGCGGTTGAGCGGGTTCTCCAATGGTTCATCGCGCAAGGTGAAAAACCGCACGCCGTCGTCTTCTAGCAGCATCACCGGGTGGTGAAATTGATCGTCCACGTCGCTGACGGCTAGGAGGCGGATGCCGTGTCGCTCGCAAATGCCCGTGGCTTCAGCGAGAAAGCCCGTCGGCATGACCAACTCGGTGACGATGAGTTGGGTGACGCGGTGGCGGAGGACGACGGCTTCCAAATCGGCCAGCGGTCCGAGCACTTCGGGACCGGTGGGATAATCGTCGAGTCGCCCAATAGATTGGTAGCCGACCAGACCTTTGCGTTGGAGCCATTGGTCCAAGCGCCGCGCGCTCGCGCTGCTGCCCGCAAGCAGAATTCGTTCGGCGCGTTCGCCGCGGAACATCTGGCGGCTGATGAAGCCGGGCAACCAGGTGTTGGCGACCAGCAGCGTGAGGTAGAGCGCGGGAAGCAGCGAGAACATTAACAGCCGGCTGATGCCGGTGTCTTTCGTGGCGGCCAGATAGAGGAACAGCAGGGCGTAAGCAGTCGCCACTTGTTTCAACGCGAAGTGATGGGCGAGACGACTGTCGGAGGTGATCAACTGGTTGCGCTCGCGGATGAAGGTCATCGCCCAGACCACGCCGATGGAAAGAATTTCGCTGTAGAGAAAATGCGGCGGCGTTTCGGAACCCACCAGCGTGATGATGCCGCTCAAGTGAAACACGCCAGCCAGCATCCAGAAACAAGCCTGCGACAACAGCAGATGCCCATACACGCACAGCAAATACACGCCCCGGGTGCGATGAGAAACCATGTCAGGAAAGCGCGCCGCCGGGGTGGGCGACGGGAGCGTTGGCGACGGAACGCGGACAGAACACAACCGCTCATATAACGCATCGCAAGGTGCGGTGAAAGCGGGGCAATGTCACAAGTTGGCTACGGCGTCACCGGAATGTCGCTTGTTCGCTGCGAAGAAAGTGAGGGATGCTTGGGGACTCTTTCTGAGCCCAATTGTGAAAAATTACCTGAGCGTGAACCCTGAAATCGGCAGCGCAATTTCCCCCGCGAGCCGGATGCGCCCGTTGTCGCACCTAGCCGCTGTTCTCGGAGTTATCGGCGGAGTGGCCGGACCAGCGTTGGCCCAGGAGGCACCGCGTTACTCCATCGCCGGTGAAGAATCCGCGCTGGCCAAGCGCGCGGCGTTGGATGCTGCTCCGTATAGCTTCCGTTACGAGCGGCTGAAGGCGCAGATCGAAACGGGCCTTAACCTCGAAGCCAACGACAACATCAACCTCGCCGATACGGGCCGGCAGCGGGACTTGATCGTTCGGCCGCAGGTGCAACTGCGCTCTTACTTTCCAGTCACGACGATCAACTCGCTGAACCTCTCGGTCGGCGTCAGCCCTGCGCTTTATGTCCAGCATTCCGAATACAACCGGGTGCTCATCACGCCCGGCTCGGAGCTGGCGATGGACCTGTATCTCGGCGACTTCCTGCTGAACTTCCACGATCAATTCTCCTACACGCAGGACCCGGTCGCAGTCGGCAGCGTCAGCGGCTCGGCGGCTTTCGGCGGCTTCAACAACCGCGCGGGAACGCGGCTCATCGGCGATTTCAACGAGTTGATCCTGAGCCTAGGTTATGACCACGTCTCGTTCCTGAGCAGCACGCGGCAATTCGAGCAGCTCGATAACGCGGCGGAGACGGTGGCCGCGCACGGGACGTTACAGTTCAACCGCACTCTCTCCGTCGGTCTTTCGGCCACGGCGGGGTTCACACACTACGATCAGAATTTTCTCAACGACGCTACAGCGTGGGCTTGGATGCCGCGCTGGCCGTGACGCAGCGGCTCAAGGTGAGCGCCGAGGCCGGCCTGAGCCTCTACGATTTTGATTCCGGCGGCACGGTGGGGCAGACACCGAGCCAGCAATCGTATTACTTCGGTTTGTCAGCGGAACACCGGCTCGGGCAGGAGTTCGGCCACACCTTGCGGGCGAGCCGGGAGTTGCAACAAGGGATCGCTTCCGACGTCATCGAAGTGTGGTCGGTGCGTTACCAGATGGACTTCAAGGTGACGCAGCAGACTTCGTTGAGCCCGCGCTTCTTCTACGAGAACGGTCGGGAATTGAAAGCGGCTGGCGGAGAAAGCTACGACCGCTTCGGCTGCGGTGCCGCCTTAACGCGGCAGTTGTCGGAGCGGCTGCGGGGCGGCCTCGGCTACTCGTTCACCTTGAAGGACTCCGACCTCGCGCTGCGCAGCTACCGGCAAAACAGCGTGACAGTGGACTTGAGCTACCGGTTTTAAAGCCGACTTGAATCTTAGCGCGTTTCACGGAAACGACACCTAACAGTCATCTGTCCGACACGTAGGCGGGCCAGTATCGGTTCTGTGATGAAAACGACGACACGACCCGCCCTCGCCTGTCCCCGCTGGCTGCGGCTGGGAACGCTCGCCTGCTGCCTGATCTCGGGGGAGATTTTGCGCGCGGCGGACGGGACGGCGGGCACCAACGACTCTTCGACCACTGCTTCGTTCAACATGGACTCGCTGGACGACAAGCAAAAGCTCTCCAACGGCGACCGCCTGAGCTTTCGCATCGTGGAGGACAAGGACGAACCCCGCCCCCTGACCATCTCGGACACCGGCGAATTGGAAGTCCCCTACATCGGGCGCGTGTCGGCGGCGGACAAGACCTGCCAATCGTTGGCCAAGGAAATCAAAGCCCGGCTCGAACAAAAATATTATTATAAGGCCACCGTGATTCTGGGCGTGGACCTCTTCAGCAAGAATCGCGGCAAAATCTATTTGGTCGGCCAGCTTCGCACTTCCGGGCCACAGGAGATTCCCAGCGATGAAGCGCTCACGCTCACCAAGGTGATCTTGCGCGCGGGCGGGTTCACGGACTTTGCCGACAAGAAGCACGTCAAGGTCACGCGTAAACGCGCCGTCGGCCAGGAGCCGGAGACCTTCACCGTGGATGTGTCGGAGATCATCGAGAAGGGCAAGATGGACAAGGACCTGCCGTTGCAGAGCGGCGATCTGGTGTTCGTGCCGGCGCGGTTGGTGAACTTTTAAGCCATCATGACCAATCGAAACGGCAGCGACCCCTTCGAAACTTTGACGGAATCCCCCCAAGTTTCTCGCGTTGACCGCTACCTACGCTTCGTCGCGCGGAAATGGTGGCTGGTGGCGCTTACGATCATCGCTTGCGTTGGCGGCCAAGCCTATGTGGCCCTCAACGAGCCCACGGAATACAGCTCCTTCGCCCGATTGATGGTCGGCGGCAAGGTGAAGCTCCCCGAAGGCGGCCTCTTCTCCGAGGAAGCGATGAATTTCTTCGGCACGCAGATCGAGCTGATGCAGAGCGAGAAAATCAAGGAGCGCGCACACGCCGCCGTGAAGGCCGCCCAGCCCGATCTCAACCGTGCCGCAGTCCAATTGCAGGTCACGCAAATCCGGCGCACCTCCATCTTCCAACTCAAAGCCACCAGCCTGGACGGGGCCTACGCGCAGGCATTTTTGAACGCGCTCGTGGACGAGTATCTAGCCTACAAGAAGGAGATGCGCGTGGTCGCTTCTGACGACACGCTGGCCTCGCTGACGGCCAAGTTGCTGCAGCAGGAGAAGGAGTTGAAGGGCGAGCAAGAGAAACTACACCAGTTCAAAAAAGCCAACAACGTCGCGCTCCTGCAAGAAATGGGCTCGGCCGCCGGCAATTACCTTGCGCGCCTCACCACGCAACTTTCCGACCTTCAGGTCGAAGAGAAAGTGCTCGCCGCGCTCACTGCCGAGGAAAATGTCGCCAACCAGATCAAGGCCCGCGGCAGCGACTCCAAGGTGGTCAACGACTCCACCACAGCCGGCATCCTTCCACCGGCCGATTACCTCACAGCCAAGCAGCAAGTGCAGTTGCTCAAGTTCCAGCGCGACGAGTGGGGACAGTTCATGCGCCCCGAGCATCCGAAGCTGGTGAAGCTGGCCGAAGACATCGCGCGCGTGGACAAACTCATCGAGGTCTACCATCAGCAGAGCCGCGACCAGTTGGAGTCCGCGCGCCGCTCGGTGGCGCTGCGGATCACCAGCGTGGAATCCTCTATCCTAACGTGGGAAGCCAAGGTGCTCGAAGCCAACACCCGCATGGCCGACTTCGACCAACTGAGAGCCACCGTTGCGCGTTCGCAGGCCCTCTACGACCACCTGCTGCGTCTGCTCCAGAACGTGGACGTGAACAAGAACCTTGAGCCGGAAAGCATTGTTGCACTTGAACGCGCCACGCTCGCCATCGCCTTGAACCAACTGCCTCTCAAGCTCGCCGTCGCCGCGACGGTCGGCCTGATGTTAGGATTTGGCCTGTTGGTGATCTGGGAGCGCAGCGACGACCGCCTCTCGAGCCTCAACGAACTAAAGGAGCAGTTTGAAGAAACTGTCGTGGCGCAAGTGCCGCAGGTGCCCGGTGTCTCGCGGCGGCGACCGCTCAAGCCCATCAGCGCGAACGACGAGCGCTCCATATTCGCCGAAAGCATCCGACACGTTTACTCCGCCCTCCAGTTCCGCGATGGCAACGGCCGCGCGCCCAAATACCTCCTGGTTACCAGTGCCGTGCCGGACGAAGGCAAGTCCACCATCGCGGCGAACCTGGCGATGACGATGGCCCTCGCCGGTTCACGCGTGCTGCTCATTGATACGGACCTGACGCGCGGCGCGTTGCACCAGACCTTCGGCGCCCCGGTCGCGCCCGGCTTGGTCGAACTCTTCACGCAAGCGCTGCCGTTTGAAAAAGTCGTCACCTCCGTCGCGCATCCGAACCTGCACCTGATTCCGCGTGGACAGATGAACGAGCTGCCTCACTCCTTCTACCTGAACCCTGCTCAGTGCCAGCAGCTCAAGGAATGGGCCACGTCCTTTGACTACGTGATCTTCGACAGCGCCCCGGTGTTCGCCGGCGCGGACGCCGTGACGCTCGCGCCGCAGATGGACGGCGTGTTCATCGTCGTGCGCCGCCGCTACAGCCGCGCGGGCGTGCTCACGCAGGCGTTGGAGATGCTTTACCAACGCCGCGCCAAAGTCCTCGGCCTCGTCTTCAACCGCGCCGATGCCGTGTCCGACGTCTACTACCAATACGGCTACAAAACCTACGGCGTGCGCTCCCGCCCGGCAGAGAAGTCCAAAGCCGTCCGCGCCTAGTAGACGGCGGGCTCCGAGTCATGTGGCGTCGTCTGCTCCAGCACTCCTTCAGCCTTGCGCTCGGGCAAGGCGTCAACGTCGCGCATCAGTGGCTGGTCCCGATGGCCTTCCTTCAGCACTACGGCCTGGAAGGTTACGGCGCCTGGCTCGTGGTGATGGCGGCGGCGGGGCAGATGGCGAACCTTGATTTCGGGCTGCAAACATACCTCATCAACCGGCTCACCATGTTGCACGAAGCCGGAGACCACGCGGCCTTCCGGCGACTCCAATCCACCGGACTGCTGACGGCGCTCGGGCTGGCAGGCGGAGGTCTGTTGGTGCTGCTGGTCGCCCAGTGGTTTCCGATCGAACGCTGGCTGCGCTTGGATTGGCCCGCGCCGGAAGCGCGGCTCGTGCTGCTCCTGCTCGGGGCCTGGGTTTTGTTGCGCCTGTTGCAAGGCCAGCTCGCGGCCGGCCTGCGGGCCACGGGGCGACCGCACCGCGCGCAGCACTGGGACAACTTGCAGAAAGTGTTGCTCCTGGGCAGCGCGCTCCTGCTGTTGCACACGCGCAGCGGCCTGCTCTGGCTGGCCGCCGCCCACGTCGCTTGCGTGCTGGTCGCCATCGGTCTGGGACTGTGGGACGCGCGGCGCAGCCTGGCCTTTCCGACCATGCAGGAATGGGACGCTCGCGAAGCCCGCCAAATGTTTCGTCCCAGTCTCTTCTTCGGCCTCACGACGCTGAACTTTCTCGTGCTCTACGAAGCGCCGCTGCTGATTCTGCAATGGACGCTCGGGCCGGTCGCCGTCGTGACCTTTGCCACGACGCGCACACTTTTCTCGGCCGCGCGGCAGTTGTTGACGCCTATACAATTGGCCGTGCAACAGGAACTGCCCCGCGCGCTCGGCAACCCGGACCCCGCGCCCTTGCGCCAGCTCTACCGCTTCAGCGAAGTCGTGGCGCTGGCCGGCGGCAGCGCGCTCGTCGCGGGCAGCGCGCTGCTGAGTCCGTGGCTCATGCAGCACTGGCTGCATGGGCGCGTCACGCCGTCCACTGGCCTGCTGGCGTTGCTCGCGGCGTTCACGCTGGCAACCATCTTGAAGGATCAGCGCAACTCCCTGCCGCTAGCCACCAACCGTCACGAACGCGCGACCGTGCTCATCAGCCTCGGCTATCTCGCCATGTCGGCGGCGGGGCTGGGGCTGACGCAACTCTGGCGCGAGCCGGGCCTGCTCGGCGCGTGGCTCGCGACGGAACTCCTCCTCGCGTTGCTGCTGCAACGGCACAATTTCCACGAGTTCGGCTGGGGCCTGCCGCCGTTGCTGTTCCGGCCAGTGGGCTTGACGCTGGGCGTGGGCACGGTCCTTTGGTTTGCCCTGCCGATGTGCGAAGGAATGCCGCTGGCCGAACGACTGGGAGCGGCCGTGCTTTGCGCCGCACTGGCCGCCGCCGCCGCGCTCAAGCTGATGGGCGAAGGCCTCTTCCAGCCAGCGCAGCGGGCGTGGACCGCGTTCAACCTTCACCGCCAGGAGAGCTGAATGCGCGTCGTGCAATCCTGTCACGGGAAGTTCCACCACTTCGACCTCGCGCGTCAGTTGCACCAGCGCGGCGCGTTGGAATGCCTCTTCACCGGCTACCCGCGCTGGAAGTTGCGCCACGAGCAACTGCCCGCCAGCAAGGTCCGCACGCTGCCGTGGCTGCCGACGCTTTACCTCGCGCGCGGTCGCCTCGGCCTCACGCAACCCTGGCTCGAGCGCGAACTGGCTTGCTGCGTGCGGCATTCGCACGACTGGCTCGTGCGGCGCAGTT
This sequence comes from Pseudomonadota bacterium, assembly GCA_009922615.1. Taxonomy (GTDB): domain Bacteria; phylum Verrucomicrobiota; class Verrucomicrobiia; order Limisphaerales; family SXTU01; genus SXTU01. Next base: position 41,215 of record RFVF01000003.1, on the reverse strand, counting down.
TGCCGGACTGCGATGTGTTCGTCGGCATTTCCGGTGTGTCGCTTACCTCGGGCCGACGAGCGCAAACACGTGGCGCGAAATACATTTGTGATCGCGGCTCGGCGCACATCGCCGTGCATGACCGGCTGTTGCGCGAAGAATTTGCCAAACGCAAGGTGCCCTACGTCGGCACGGACCCGCGCGATCGCGCGCAGGAGGAAGCTGAGTATGCGGCCGCTGATCTCATCACCGTGCCGTCGTCGTTTGCGCAACGCACATTCGTAAGCGAAGGCGTGCCGGTCAGTCGGGTGCGCCGCGTGGCCTACGGCATGGACCTCGCGCGCTTCCAACGCGTCGGCCAGCCGCCGACCGACAAATTCGTCGTGCTCTTCGTCGGCGCGATTTCCTTCAACAAAGGCATTCCCTACCTGCTCGAAGCCTTCGCCACGCTGCGGCACCCGCGCAAGGAACTCGTGCTCGTCGGCGTCATGGCGCCGGAGATGACGGTGTTTTGTCAGGGCAAACAGTTTCCCCACGTCACATTCGTCGGCCACCAGCCACAGGCGGAACTGCCCCGGCTCATGAGCACCAGTCACGTGCTGGTGCTGCCGAGCCTGAGCGACGGCTTCGGCCTCGTGATGGGCCAGGCGATGGCCTGCGGCTGCCCGGTGATCGCGTCGGAAAATTCTGGTGGGCCGGACCTCATCGCGCCGGGCGTCAGCGGTTTCGTCATTCCCGCCGGCCAGAGCGAGCCGTTGCGAGAGCGCCTGCAACAACTCGCGGACGACGCGCCGCTGCAACGCGCGCTCGCGGAAGGCGCGTTCGCGAGCGCTCGTTCGCTCGGCGGCTGGGACACCTACGGCCGCGAGTATTTCACCCTCTGCCAGCAACTTTCCCATAGCCATGCTGCTGATTCTTGAATCCCATCCGATTCAGTATCGCGTGCCCGTTTACCAGTGTATGGAGCGGCTGCGGGCGGGCGCGTGCAAAGTCATCTTCGGCACGGACGGCGCGGCGCGTGGCCAGCGCGATCCGGGCTTTGGCCGCGAAGTGAAGTGGGACGTGCCGCTGCTCACCGGCTACGCGCATCACGTCTTGCACAACCAGCGCGGCGACTCGATCGCGCACCGCACCAGCCTGCATGGACGCGGCGTGTTTGACCTACTTCGGCACGAGCGACCCGCGGCTTTGTTGCTCAACGGCCTCGTCTATCAGCTCGACTTCGCGGCCTACTTCGCCGCCCTGCGGCTCGGCATCCCCGTATGGCTGCGCTCGGAGACGCAGGATGCGGCCTTCGAACGACCGCCGTGGAAGACCGCGCTCCGCCGCGTGTGCTACCACGCGCTCTACCGCCCGCTACAACGCGCCTTCTTCATCGGAGAGCTGAACCGCCGCCATCTGCTCCGCCACGGCGTGCGGCCGGAGCGGTTGCGGCCCGCGCGCTACTGTGTCGCCGATCCTCTGCGCGACATTAGCGCTGCGGAAAAAGCCGACCGGCGTCGGGCCGTCCGCCAAAGGCTCGGGCTGCGCGACGGGGAAGTCACCGTCGCGTTTTTCGGCAAGTTGATCGCGAAGAAAAACCCGGACCTGCTGATCGCCGCTGCGGCGCAAATGCAGGCGCCGCTGCGGGCGCGCGTGCGGTTGCTGTTCGTGGGCTCCGGGGAGATGGAAACGGAACTCCGCTCCGCCGGAACGAACGCGCTCTTCACCGGCTTCATCAATCAACGCGAGTTGGCCGACTACTATCTGGCTGCCGACATCGTCGTGCTGCCCTCGCGGCGTCTGGGCGAGACGTGGGGCCTCGTGGTGAACGAAGCCTTGCAAGCGGGCTGCGCAGCGGTGGTGTCTGATGCAGTCGGCTGCGCTGAGGAATTCCAGTCGTGGGCGCGCGTGCGCGTGTTCCCCGCCGGGGACGCGGCGCAACTGGCGCAACAACTCGCCGCGCTGGCCGCGTTGCCGCGCGAGTTCGATTGGTGCCGCGCGCAACTCGCCGACTACAGCATCGAGGCCGCCGCGCGCGCCCTCCTAGAGCCATGAAGATTTTCTATCTCGGCGATGACGATCCGTGCAGCAGCGCAAACCAGCGCGCGCAGGCGCTCACACGGCTCGGCCACACGGTTCGGCACCTCAATCCCGCGATTGCCCTCCGGCCTTCGCGCGTGCTAGGCAAGCTACACTACCTCACCGGCTACACGCTCGCAGCGGCGCGCGTCCGCCGCTGGGTGCTGGAGCAGGCGCGCCAAGCAACGTTCGATCTGGTCTGGGTGGACGGTGGCGCGATGGTCAGCCGCGAGCTGGTCAACGAACTCAAGTCCCGCTGCGGGCGCGTGGTGAATTACAATCTCGACGATCCCACCGGCACGCGGGACGGCAACTTCTGGCGGACGTTTCTGCGCGCCTTGCCGGCCTACGACCTGTGCGTCGTGGTGCGTGACGAAAGCGCCGCTGAGTTCCGTGCGTTCGGCGCGCGGGCGGTGCTGCAAGTCTATCGGGGCTACGATGAAGTCGCCCACGCTCCCATCGCCTGGTCCGCCAGTGAGGCGGAGAAATGGAGTGCGCCGGTGGCGTTTGTCGGCACATGGATGCCGGAGCGCGGCGGCTTGCTCGCGGAGTTGGCGCGCGCCGATGTGCCGCTGGCGATTTACGGAAACCGCTGGGAGAAAGCGCCGGAGTGGCCGGCGTTGCGGCGCGTGTGGCGCGGTCCCGGCGTGCTGGGCGCGGACTACGTGAGGGCCATCCAAGGCGCACAGATCAGCCTCGGCCTGGTCTCGCGCGGCAATCGCGATCGGCACACGCAGCGCAGCGCGGAGATTCCGTTCATTGGCGGCTTGTTGTGCGCCGAGCGGACACGCGAGCACTCGGCCATGTATCGCGAGGAAACGGAAGCGGTCTTTTATTGCCGCCGCCGGGCAACAGCGGGCGCAAGCGCTCGGCTTGGGGAACGAAGTCACCTTGGCGCGCATTCTCGCTTGCGTGACGGAGCCGTCGCGGAGCACGGCGACGAGAAGGGTCATGTTGTGCAGCTGAGAATTCCCATCCCCCAGTTCGTGCGGCTGGACTGGACGCTCGGCTTCGCCGTCGCGCTGTTCGTGCTACAAGTGGCCAGCGGCACGAACCTGCTGTTTGCCGAGCTGGTATTCATTTTCACCATGCTGATGGCCTTCACGGTGAACTTGCTCGGCGGCCTGCACACGGTCTCCGGCTTTTGCGTCGCCGTGTTGGGTTTGAAAACCGTCGTCGTGAGTCAGGTGGGCAAGGTCGCCTACTGGGAACCCGCGCATCTGGAGCTATCCGAGCCGGTGACGACACTGCTCGTGCTCCTGTGCGGTCTGGCGGGCATCACCGTCGCCGGCGTGCTGACGCGGCCCTTCACGGTGAAGAAGCCCTTGCTCGCGGCGTTTCAAGACGAGCCAACGCTGCGCGTGGCCGCGTGGCTCACCTCGGGCATCGGCCTGGTGAGCATGCTCGGGATGATCACGATGGGCGCGGAGGATGGAGTGATTCAAGTCGGCGGCGTCGCGGGGATTTTGCGGCAACTCTCGTTCACCATGAAACTCGCCGTCGTGTTCAGCACCGCGCACACGCTGGTGCGCAGCGGCGGACGGAAGGCCTTCGGCTGGCTGAACTGCGCCACGATGGGCGCAATGTTCATGTTCGGCCTGCTCACGGCCAGCAAGCAGATGATGTTCGAGCCACCGCTACTGTTCGCCGTGACGGCCATTGCCTTTGGTTACGCGTTTCGCCCTGCGCATTTCGCCGCATTGGTCGCGCTGGGACTGCTGGCGCAAGTGGTGTTGTTTCCGTTTTCCCAAGTCGCCCGCAACTTCGTGCGCGGCTACGGCATCGTGCAATCCGTAGAGCACACGTCGGCCTTCATCGATGCGTTGGTGCGCACCGGACAACCCATTGCCCAACTGCACGCAGCCGTCGAGGTGGACGAGAACACTTCGGAACAGGGACTCGCCTATTTCCACGGCGCGAGCGGCTTCCTCGAACGCTTCAGCATGGTGAAGGCGGTGGACATCCTCGTGATCGAGACGTTACACGATGGCATCTCGGGTTGGGAGACGATCTCGCACGGCTTCCGGATGCTCGTGCCGCGCTTCCTCAACCCCTCGAAACCGGCCATGAACACGGGCAATTTCCTCGGCCACAAAGCGAAGATGCTCGGTGACAACGACGAGGGCACGCAGGTCTCGTTCGGCTTCATCGCGGACAGCTTCAGCGCCTTCAAGTGGTGGGGGGCGTTCCTCGTTCCGTGTGTGTTGCTGACCGCCTTCGTGCTGATCTACCGCACGCTGACCGGATCACTGGAGCGCAACGTTTGGTGCGTGTTTCTCATGTGCGATTTCCAGCACAGCTTCACGGAGCATCCGATTGCCTCGCTGCTCATCAGCCTCGTGCTGGCTCCGCTGAGTTATTACGCGCTGGGCCAACTCATTCGTATTTCGGAAACGTGGCTGCGCAAACAACGCCCGTTCTACTTCGGCAATCTCGCCGGCACGCGCGCGCGGGCCACTGCTGAACGCTTCTGAAGCATGAGGCGCATTCTCGTTTATCGCTTGGGCAGCCTCGGTGACACCGTCATCGCGCTGCCGAGCTTTCACCGTATTCGTCGCGCGTTTCCTAATGCGGAGATCACGGTGCTGACGAATCAACCCGTCGCCGGGGCCGCGCCGCCACTGGCCTCCGTGCTCGAAAACACCGGGACGTTCGACCACGTGCTGGCGTATCCAGTGGGCCTCGGTAGCTGGCGGGCGAAGGTTGCGCTGCGCCGCGAACTCGCCGCGCGGAGGTTTGACGGCGTGATCTCCCTCGCCAGCGCGCGGGGCCGGGCGAGAAGCCTGCGCGACTGGCTGTTCTTCAAGTCCTGCGGCATTCCGCGCGTGATCGGCGTGCCGTTCAGCGTCCGCCAATTGGCCTACCGCCTCGCGCCCGGGCAGTCCGAGTTCGAGTGGGAAGCACGCCGTTTGTTGGATCGGCTCGCCGCATTCGGCCCGGCCTCGCTGGCGGATGATTTGTTGTGGGATCTCCGCCTCACGCCCGGCGAACGCACGGAAGCTCGGCGTTTGCTTGACGAAAATGAGGTTACTTCGCCGTTTCTCGCGCTCGCCGTTGGCACCAAAGTCCCGGCCAAGGATTGGGGCGAAGCCCGTTGGCAGCAACTGCTCGGGCAACTCGCTCACCACCATTCCACACAGCCGCTCGTGCTGCTGGGGGGGCACGATGACCACGCTCGCAACGATCGGCTCGCCGCCAATTGGCCCGGCCCGAGCGCGAATCTGGCGGGCCGCTGTGGTCCGCGCGTGAGCGCCGCCGTGCTGGAGCGGGCACGCCTGTTCGTAGGCGTGGACAGCGGGCCGATGCACCTGGCCGCGTGCGTCGGCGTGCGCTGTGTCGTCGTGTTCTCCGCCCGCAGCCAGCCCGGCCAGTGGTTCCCGCGCGGCGACGGTCACACGATTTTGTATCGGCAGGAGCCGTGTTTCGGGTGTGCGCTGGACGAGTGCGTCGCGCACCGGTTGAAGTGCCTCACCAACATTTCGGTCGCCGAAGTCCACTCGGCCGTGGAGCACCAACTCGCCCGCACCTCGCCGGTGCGGCAACCCATTCCTTGCTAACCCGTGCGCTTGCTGCGTGTCATTCGGTCGGTCAACCCCGCAGGCGGCGGGCCGGTCGAGGGCTTGAAACAAGTCTCCACCGTGCTCGGGGCGCTGGGCCATCGCGTCACCGTTGCGAGCCTCGACGCGCCCGACGAGCCGGGCGTCGCCGGTTTTCCCCTGCCGCTCCACGCGCTCGGCCATCACCACGGCGGCTACGGCTACGCGGCGGGCTTCGTGCCATGGCTGCGCGCGCACGCCCGAGACTTCGATGCGGTGATCGTGGACGGTCTTTGGCAATACCACAGTTTGGGCGCGTGGCGGGCGTTGCACCGCACGCCCACGCCCTACTTCGTTTATCCGCACGGGATGCTGGATCCGTGGTTCAAGCGCACCTACCCGCTGAAGCATTTGAAAAAATGGCTCTACTGGCCGTGGGCGGAATACCGCGTCCTCCGCGACGCGCGGGCGGCGCTCTTCACCTGCGACCGCGAGCGCGAACTCGCGCGCGAATCCTTCTGGCTCTACCGCTGCCACGAGCGCGTCGTGAGCTTCGGCACGGCTGATCCGGGCGGCGACGCGTCGTCGGAGCGAGAACAATTTCTGGCTGCACACCCGCAACTGCGCGGCCGGCGCTACCTCGTCTTCCTCGGGCGCGTGCATGAGAAAAAGGGCGTGGACCTGTTGCTGCGCGCCTTCGTGCAAGCCCGCTCGGGGCCGGCGAAAAATCTTCATCTGGTCATCGCCGGCCCCGGCACGCCCGAGTTGTTCGCCGAGTTGAAAACGCTCGCCAGCGCGCTCGGCGTAAGCGAGCGGGTCCACTGGACTGGCTTGCTGCAAGGCGCATTGAAGTGGGGCGCGTTGCGGGCCGCCGAGGCGTTTGTGCTGGCCTCGCATCAGGAGAATTTCGGCCTCGCCGTCGTCGAGGCGCTGGCCTGCGGCGTGCCCGTGCTCATCTCCGATCAGGTCAACATCTGCCACGAGATCGAGCGCGACGGTGGAGGCTTTGTAGCACGCGATGCCCTGGCCGAAACCACCGCTATGCTGGACCGCTGGGCCGCGCTTCCGGAGGCCGAGCACACACAAATGCGTCGCCGAGCGCGCGCTTGCTTCGAGCAACGCTACGAAATCCAGCGCGTCGCCCAACAGCTTGCGACGACGCTGAACGAAAGTGGGGTGGCCGGATGAAGATCACGGTTGTGCAAGGCGCATTCCTGCCCGTCCCGCCCATCATGGGCGGCGGCGTGGAGAAAGTGTGGTCCGCGCTCACGCAGGAGTTTGCGCGACTCGGACACTCGGTCACGCACGTGTCTCGCCGTCACCCGCAACTGCCGGATGCGGAAACCCGCGACGGAGTGCGGCACGTGCGGCTGCCGGGCTTCGATTCACCGCGCGGGATGCTGCGGCGGCAGTGCGAAGATTTGCTTTACTCGCTGCGCGCAGTGCGCGCCCTGCCGGACGCGGACATTCTGGTCACGAACACGTTCTGGCTGCCGCTGCTCGTGCGTAATCCACGGCATGGAAAAATCTACGTCCACGTCGCGCGTTATCCGAAGCGGCAGATGCGGCTCTATCGCCGCGCCGCGCGGTTGCAGGCCGTGTCGAACCCCGTGGCCGACGCCGTGCGCGCGCAGGTGCCCGCGCTGGCGCACAAGGTCTGCGCGCTGCCCAACCCGCTGCCCTCGGCGCAGTATCACGTCTCGCCACAACCCACTTCCCAGCCGCCGGTGATCCTCTATCTCGGCCGGGTGCATCCGGAAAAAGGTTTGGAATTGCTGCTGCGCGCCGTGGCGAAGCTGCCGGTCCCGCACCAACTGCGCATCGTCGGCCCGTGGCAGACGGAGTTCGGCGGCGGCGGCGAAGCCTTCTATCAATCCCTGCGTGCGCTGGCCGCGCCGGAGCGCGTCCAGTTCACCGGTCCGCTGTTTGGCGCAGCCGAACTCAACGCGCAGTTCGATGCGGCCACGCTGTTCGTTTATCCGTCGCTGGCGGAGAAAGGCGAAACCTTCGGCCTCGCGCCGCTCGAAGCGATGGCCCGCAGCCGCGTCGCGCTCGTGTCCGATCTCGCGTGCTTCCGGGATTTTCTACGCGCCGGTGAAAATGGCTTTGTCTTCGACCATCGGGCCGCCGATCCCGTGGCCGGGCTGGCGCGTCAACTCGGCGAGTTACTGGCCGCGCCCGAGCGGCTCGCGGCGTTTGCGCCCCGCGCTTACGCGACGGCCAAGGAGTTTGAACTGCCGACCGTGGCCACGCGTTATCTTGCTGATTTTCAATCCCTACTCGCCTGATGGCCTTCACCACCCACAACCAGTCCTCGCCCTACGTCAGTCCGTGGACCGTGCGATTCCGGCTCAAGCTGCTCGTGTGGGAATATTGCTGGCTGCTGTTCTGCGCGTGGACGCCCAAGCCGCTCAACGCGTGGCGGCTGCTCTGGCTCCGGGCGTTCGGCGCACGACTCAGCGGCGTGCCGTTCGTGCATCAGCGTGCGCGCATCGCGATGCCGTGGAACTTGGAGATGCGACATCGCGCGTGCCTCGGCGACCGCGCGAACGCGTATTCACTCGGTGAAATTTGCGTCGAGGAGGACGCCACGGTCGCGCAGGAGGCGTATCTCTGCACGGGCACGCATGACTTCGCGAGCCCCACGCTGGCGCTGCAAACCGCGCCCATCGTGATCGGCGCGCGCGCGTTCGTCGGCGCGCGCGCGTTCGTCCTGCCGGGCGTGACGGTGGGTGCCGATTCCGTGATTGGCGCGTGCTCCGTGGTCACACGCGACGTGCCGCCCCGCACGATCAACGCAGGCAACCCGTGCCGGGTGCTCCCGCCACGCGCATGAACCTCCCCCTCGTCAACGAAACGCATCCCGACGCCGCGACGCTGCGCGTGGCGCTCGACCGCTTCTACCAGACCTCGCCCAACTACGGCGGGTATGTCGCGCCGAGCGATCAGTCGCAGTGCTGGCGTTTCGTGGTGCCGAAGATCGAGGCGATCGTGCGGCGCAAAGGCTCCTGTCGCGCCTTGGAGATCGGCGCGGGCCGCACGGGCTTCCGGCAATTCTACTCCGCGCGCGCCCTGCACTTCGCCGTGCAAGACGTGACGGGGTTGAACGCCGATTATCTCCGCACGCAGGCCGACGAAGTGTTCATCGGCGATCTCCCAACGGTCACGGGGCGTTACGATGTCATCTTCAGCACGTTCGTCTTCGAGCACGTCACGAACCCGCGCGCGACGTTGGAACTCGCCTGGCAAATGGTCGAGCCGGGCGGGGCGCTTTTCCTCTTCTGCCCGCGCTACGATGTGCCGTTTTACCTGCCGCCGTCGTTCGATCACCGCCCAGCGTTGGTTCGCTGGCTGACGGCAATTTACTTACTGGGACGGCGGGCATGGACCGCGCTGGGCGGGCCGCCCGCGTTCCTCGTGACGACGGATCCGTCGGTGTTTCATCGTGAGTGGGCGCGCGATCGCGACGCGATTCATCTCGTGTCGCTCTTCGATCTGCGGGCGTTCGCGCGCGGACGCGGGCCGCTCACGCGCTACGCGTTGCGGAGCGGCAGCGTGAAGGACTGGGTCGTGAAGAACTTGCTCCAGATCAACGCGGTCATCGAGAAGCCCGACACCGCGTCCCCATCCCTCGCATGAAAGGCAGCGTCCTCACCAAAGTCGCCCGCGTCCTCGCGCACCTCGCCACGCACCCGCGGCACGCGGCCACGTATGTCACGCGCGGGCCGCTGTGCCGGCGCACGCCCCTGGAGCTGGGTGTGCCGTGGTTCGCGCAGTCGGCCATCGAGTTTCTGGAAGGCCACGTCACGAAGGCGATGCACGTCTTCGAGTATGGCGCGGGCGGCTCGACGCTGTTCTTCGCGCGGCGCGCGGCGTCGGTGCTTTCCACGGAGGACAACGCGGACTGGCTGACCCGCGTCCGCACGGCACTAGCGGCGGAGCAATTGACCAACGCCCGACTACAACATCATCCCTACGACTTCCATCACGCGGCGGACTTCGCGCAGTCGGCCTACCTGAATTCGCTCCCGGCCGCGCCGGTGGACCTCATCGTCGTGGACGGCATGGAGGAGGCCACGCCCGTGCGGCCGCAGTGCTTCCGGCTCGCCGAGACGCGCATCAAGCCCGGCGGCCTCATCATCGTGGATGATTCGTGGCGTTACCCGGAACTGCGCACGGCGAACCGCGCGAAGTCGTGGCGCGAATTCCGCAGCATCGGCCCGTGCCGTCCGGGCGTCACCTCGACAGACATTTACTTCTACTGAACCAGCCGCGTGATCTCCGTCCTCATTTTCACCAAGAACGAACAGCAAGACTTGCCCGCGTGCCTCGCGTCGGTCGCGTGGTGCGACGATGTGCAGGTGCTGGACTCGTTCAGCACGGACCGCACGGTGGAGCTGGCGCGCAGCGCCGGGGCGCGCGTGACGCAGCGGGCGTTTGACAACTGGGCGGCGCACCAGAACTTCGCGGCGCGCGAGCTGGTGTTCAAACACCCGTGGGTCTTGCACCTCGACGCCGATGAGCGCGTGACTACGCGGCTCGCGGAGGAGCTGCGCGCGCTTCCGCCGGACGATCCGCGCGCCGCCTTCCGCATCCGCCGTCGGGATTTTTTCTTCGATGGCGCGTGGCTGAAATACGTGCAAGTCACGCCGTGGTATGTGCGGCTCTTCCGGCCCGCGCGGATTCGCTACGAACGCCTCGTGCATCAAGTGGCGGTGGTGGACGGCGAGATCGGCGAGCTCACGCAGCCGTTTGACCACTACCCGTTCAGCAAGGGCATCGGCTTCTGGCTGGAGCGGCACATCCGCTACGCCGCCGTCGAGGCCGGGATGCTCGTGCAGCAAAATCGCGAGCCCGGCTCGTGGAAGACTGCGCTCTTCGGCGGCGATTTTCATCAACGCCGCGTGCATCAGAAACGGCTGTTCTACCAGTTGCCTTGCCGGCCGCTCGTGAAGTTCCTCTATCTGGTCGTCTGGCGGCGCGCGTTCCTCGATGGCCGCGCCGGACTCGCCTACGCGCTGCTCATGGCCATCTACGAATACTTCATCGTGCTGCACACGCGGGAGCTGAAACTAGCCGCCCACGTCACCGCGCCGAAAAGCCGATGAACATCACCGTCTGGGGCATCAACTACGCGCCGGAGCTGACCGGCATCGCGCCCTACAACACCGCGTTGTGCGAGTTCCTGCGCCAGCGCGGCCACACGGTGCGGATGGTCACGAGCTTCGCGTATTATCCGGCGTGGCAGAAGGCGGCGGCGGACGGTGGCCAGCTCTATCGTGACGACGTGGTCGAGGGCGTGCCCGTCCATCGTTGCTGGCACTACGTCCCGGCGCGCCCGGGCACGCTCCGGCGCATCCTGCACGAAGGGAGCTTCGTCGCGAGCTCGCTGCTGCGGCTCTTGCGCCTGCCGCGCCCGGACGTGTTCGTCGTCGTGTCGCCACCGTTGCTGCTCGGTGCGGCGGCGTGGCTGCTCACGCGCGTGAAGCCCGCGCCCGTGGTCTTCCATGTGCAGGACTTGCAGCCGGATGCCGCGCTCGGCTTGGGGATGCTGAAGCCGGGATGGTTCATGCGGCTGCTCTACGCGCTCGAAGCCTTCGCCTACGCGCGGGCGGCTCGGGTCTCCGTAATCAGCGGCGGGATGTTGCGCGCGCTGGCGACCAAGGGCGTGCCCGCCGCGAAACTCATTTCGTTCCCGAACGGCGTTACGCTGCCCGCGACACTGCCCGCGCGCGGTGCGTTTCGGGCGCGGCACGGGCTGCGCACGGATGACTTCGTGGCGGTTTACTCCGGAAACCTCGGCGTCAAGCAAGGCTTGGAGATTCTAACCGACGCGGCGGCCCTTGCCCCGCACCCGCGCCTGCAACTCGTCATCTGCGGCGATGGCGCGATGCGCCTGCGCCTGGAGGAGCGCATCCGCACGCAGCGGCTCACCAACGTCCGGCTCCTTCCCTTGCAAAGCGAGGCGCATTACCTCGAACTGCTCGTGGATGCGGACCTCACGCTCGTCACGCAGCAGACCGGCACGGGCGCGTTTTTCTTCCCGAGTAAACTTCTGCGCAGCCTTGCGCTTGCGCGGCCGGTCTTGACGGTCGCGGACGCGGACAGCGAGCTGGCGCGCGCGCTTCTGGACGGCGGTTTCGGCGTCAACGTCCCGCCGGACAGCGCCGCCGAACTGGCACGGACGCTCGCGGCGTTCGCGGAGGAACCCGAGCGCCTGGCGGGCTACGGCGCGGCGGGGCGGCGCTACGTCGCGCCATTCGAGCAGGCGGAAGTTTTTCAGGAATTCACCCGTCACCTCGACACATTGGCCGTCGGGGACGAAGTGCGCGGGAAACGCGCGAGCGAGGCGCTCGGATGAACGCGCCGCCACTCCTACCCACCACCGCCGTGCTCGCGCTGGCGTGGCTGCCACTCTGGATCCAGCTCCGTTCGGACTGGGCCATCAACCCGCAATACGCCTACGGCTTCGCGGTGCCGCCGCTGGCGCTGGCGTTGCTGGCGCGGCGCTGGCCGACGCGGCCCGCACCCGCGCCGGGGCCCGGCGGGCGCGACTTAACGTGGTTCCTCTTCGGCGCGTTGGTGCTGCTGGCGCCGCTGCGCTTGATCGAGGAAGCCAATCCCGAGTGGCGGCTCGTGCTGTGGGCGCACGCGGCGGGGCTGGCGGGCTTCACGTTGGCGCTGTTCCAGCACGTGGGCGGCGCGGCCTGGCGGCGGCACCTCACGTTCCCCGTGCTCTTCCTGCTCGTAGCAGTTCCCTGGCCCGTGTGGCTCGAACAGACCGTAATTCAAAACCTCATGCGCGGCGTAGCGAGCGTGACGGTGGAGCTAGCCGGGCTCGTGGACCTCCCGGCTCTGCGGCACGGCAATCTCATCGAGATCAGCACCGGGCTGGTGGGAGTGGACGAAGCCTGTAGCGGCGTCCGCTCCGTGCAGACGACGCTCATGGTGGCACTGTTCCTCGGCGAGCTTTACGGATTCAGCGGCGCGCGGCGCACGGGGCTCGTCGCGGCGGGCCTGTTGATCGCCCTGCCGGCAAACGTGGGCCGCACTTTCTTCCTCGTGTGGGTCGCGGCGCGTCAGGGCTTCGACGCGATGCACCGCGCGCACGATGGCGCGGGGATGGTGGTGATCTCGCTGGTGCTGCCGACGCTCTGGGGCGTGGCGCTCTGGTTACGGCGCGGCGCGACACCGGCTCCGACGGGGAATTCGGCGGAAACGCCTTCCACATCCGCTCGCCCGCGCTGGCTGACGGTGAAATCCGCCGCGCTGCTCCTCGCCGTCCTAGCGCTGACCGAAGGCGGCACCGAGGCGTGGTATCGCGCGCACGAGCAGACGATCGTCGCCAACCAACGTTGGGCCATCGCTTGGCCCACGACGCAAAGCAGCTTCGACGAAGTGGAAATCTCCGACACCGCGCGCGCGCTGCTGCGCTGCGATACTGGGCGCGGCGCGCGCTGGCTGGACGCACAGGCGCATCAGTGGCAGATGTATTTCCTCCGCTGGGAGCCCGGCAAGAACTCGGCCCAGCTCGCCAAGGGCCACACGCCCGACATCTGCCTCCCGGGCACCGGCCACCGCTTGCGCGCCGAGCACAGTCCGCTCCGGCTCCCCGTCCGCGGTCTCGAACTACCCTTCCGCCACTACGAGTTCGAGGCCGGTGGTCGCACGCTGTTCGTCTTCTACTGCCTGTGGGAAGACCGCTCGCCCACGGCGGCCAGCGGGACGGAAGATGGCACGTCAGGCAGCCGCCTAGATGCCGTCCGCGCGGGACGGCGGCACCTCGGGCAACAAGTGTTGGAACTCGCGGTGGAAGGCCCCGCCACCGCCGCCGAGTCCGTCGCCGCCCTGCGCGGGCAATTGGAGAACTTGGTCGCGCGCGGGGCGCGGGTGCATTAACCTGCGCTCCGACCGGTTTGCGATCCTCGCGGGCCGCGCTAGGGCGTGGGGCGGAGGCGGCGACGCCGAGTTTCCCAAGCGAAGAGGACAGCGCAGGCAACGCACCCCAGCCAGGCGATCACACCCGGCTCGGGCACGGGGGTGATAAGCGCGTCCAGGAAGCTGAGGTTGTCGCTGATGCTGGTGGCGTAGAAGGAGCTCTCGACGGGGTTCGCGCCGTTGATGAGCTGCCAGTTGCCGTCGCTGGACCGCGCCGCCGCTGTCGCCGCTGCTGAGGTGGGCTTCGTTGGCCCCGCCGGTGGCGCTGAGGCCCAGACGCAATAGGTTGCCCAGCGAGGCACCGCCGACAGTGACGCCGTCCACGGTGTTCTGGCCCCAGCGTTGGACTTGGTCGGTCGTGCCCCAAGTCCAGCCCTTCAACTGGCCGCTGACGGTGACCTCGCTGCCGCGTTGGGTGCCGCGCCCGAAGACGACGGCGCTCTGGCTGAGGGCGCTGGCGGAGCCGTCACGGTAGAGCGGCGCGTAGGTGGCGAAGGTGCCGTTCACCCGCCAGACGCGAAGGTCGCTGGCGGGCGAGTCATAGACCGCAGTGGTCTGGTAAGTGGTGCCGCCGTAAGTAAAGGTGTCGCCGACGCTGCCGCCGAGGTGCTTGGCGGTGACAAAGAGGTCCGGGGCGATTGCGGTGCCGAGCGAGCCGCCCCAAGTGCCTTGATATTGCCAGCCGCTGTCCAGCAGGCCGCCCGTGGGCGCGGTGGTGTTGAAGCTCGGGTCGCCCGTGCCGTAGAAGAGGACGGCGCGGGCGGGGAGGGCGGACCCGGCGGCCAGAATCAAGCTCAGGCAACGGGCGAGGATGGTGGGGAAGGGCGCAGCCATAGTTCCAATTGATTGCGAATGCGGTCAGTGTTGCGCTCGAATAGCCACCAGACGGCCCCCGCGTAGGCCAAACTTACGAACAGGAAGAAAACAAAAACGATCAGCCCGCCAGCGTCGGGCTGTAGGCGCGGCGGCGCTCCGGCGTGCCACGCAACGAACGCGAAGAAGGGGAAGTGCGTGAGATAGAGCGTGTAGGAAAGTTCCCCCGCCGCCGTCGCGAGCCGCGCCGCGCCAGGCCATTCCGGGGGCGATTGGTTCAGGAGGAACGGCAGCAGCGCGGCAAACCACAGGCCAATCAATCCGTCAGCTCCCAGCCAATTATGGAGTGCATGTCCCGCGAAACTGCTCACCAGCAAGACCGCCAAGACCGCTGCCGCTGCTCGCCCCCGCAAGAAGTTGAACGCGGGGGACGCCGCCGGAATCGCTGCCATCGCAACGCCCATCAGCCATGTGAGTCCCGCGCGGGTGAGTTCGCCCGGCAGCATCCCCGCCAGACCGGCTCCGAGCGCGAGCGACACCGCGCGTTGTTTCCCCGAGTTGCCTCGCACGCTCAACACGCCGAGTGGAAAGAGGACGTAATACCAAAACTCGTTGGCGAGGCTCCACAGCGGGCCATTCGATCCGAACACACTGGTCCACACCGTTTGTAGGAAGCACAGGTTGCCCATAGCCGTAGCCCAAGTGTGATTGGCTGGAGTAGCGGGTGTCGGGCCGCTGCTGTGGAGCGCGGAATAAGCACCGGCATACGCCGCCGCGCCGCCCAGCGTCTGGCCCAGCCAATCCCACAAAGCCGTCAACGCCAGAGCGGGCACTAGCACCACCCACAGGCGCGTCAGCCGACGGCTGGCATAGTTCCCCCAAGACCACCGTTGGGCGCGGACTTGGCTCAAGACTGAACCGCCGACGAGAAATCCACTGAGCACGAAAAAAACGACGACAGACGCGTGGCCCAGCGACGTGAGCGCGTAAAAGAGTTTTGCCAGCACAGTCGGCTGGCTCACCTCGCGCCATTCGACGAACAGGAAGTGGCGCAAGTGACCGGCGCATACCAGCAAGGCAGCCCCACCCCGCAGCGAATCGAAATAAACTTGCCGTCGCCCGGCTGCGGGCGCGGCCGGGGTTCTGATTCCGGCGGGCTCGTGGCACGGAGTTGGCAGCGTCAGAGCGGCGGAATTCACGCGCCGGGTTTCGCGGCGAACAACGCCGTTTCCTCGGGGAGGAGTTTGGCTTGGCGGGCGGCTTGCAGGAACTTGCCAGCGTCGGCGGAGCGGCCGTTGGCGATGAGCACGAGTCCGTAGTAGGCGGCGACGTTGGGCTCCATAAGCTGCTCGGGCCTAAGCTGCGCGAAGGCGGCAAGGGCGTCGGCGGGCTGCTTTTGGAGGTAGAGGGAGAAGGCGTAGGTGGAGACGATGATGGGATTGGTGGGGGCGGCGGTGAACATCTCGCGGGCAAGCTGGTGACTGGCCTTGTCCTGCGCGTTGAGCAGGAGGCTGGTCATCACGAGATTGTTCTTGAGCGCGAGATTGTCCGGCTCGGCCTGGCTTGCGCGGCTGAAGAGCGTGCGCAGGCCGGCGGTGTTGCCGGCTTTCATCAACTGCTGACTGAGCGCGAGGAAGACGGCTTTGTCCTTGGGCGCGCTGTTGTGCATTTGCCAGAGGATTTCGAGCAATTCGGTGTCCCACTTCCAGGCCTCGATGATCTCGGCGAGCTCGCGCAAGGCCAGCGGGTCTTTGTCGGCGGTCTTGAGGGCCTGCCGCCACTCGACGGCGGCGCCGAGGGGATTGCCGAGCGCGCGTTGGGCGCGGGCGGCGAAGAGCAGGCGGGTGGGTTCGCGGCGGCCCCACTGCTGGCCGCGCAAGAAGGCAGCGAGGCCGGCCCAATCGGCCTCCTTGTCGAGCGCACCGGCGTAGAGCGGGGCAAGCGGCACCTGGCGGCGGACGGTCTCGGGGACGAGCTTGAGCCAAGCCTCGGCGTCGTCCGTCTGGCCGGAGCTGCGGAGCCATTGCGCGAGCGTGAAGGCCTGGGTGGGGTTTTCCTTGGCGCGGGCCTTGAGGCTCACGAGCCGCGCGGGGTAGTCCTCGCGTTGGAAGCGGTAAACCACTTGGAGCCGCAGCAGGCTGTCGCGGAATTCCTCAGAGTTCTTGAACAGCTCAGCGGAGTAAGCGAGCGCGGCGGTGGCCTGGCCGCTGCGGCCAGCGTCCTCGGTGAGCATGCGCAGGGCGTCGGCCTTGGCGGTCGCGTTGGTGCGCAAGGCGAGCAGGAGGGCGCGGGCCTGGTGCTGGCGGTTGGTGTCGCTGGCTTGCAGGCGCAGCGCGGCGAGCTTGAGCGGCGCGGCGGGGTTGGTGGGCGCGAATCGCATTGCAGCGAGCAGGTGGGTCTCGGCTTCGAGCTCGCGTTGCGTCGGTAGGCAGAGGTTCGCGGCAGTCCAGTGGAAGTCGAAGTTCTGCCGCGCGGCCTCGGGCACGTCCTTGAGCGCCTGATCGGCGACGCGGTAATCGCTGAAGGCCAGCGCGGTCTTCGCGAGCAGGACGCGGTTAGTGCTGGCCTCGGGCTGAAGCTCGACGAGCCGTTGCCGGTAAAAGACGGCGACCGGCGAGCCCGCGCGTTCCGCGACTTCGGCCATCAGGCGACACGTGGGCACGTCGTTGGGCGCGTTTTGCACAGCCTGCCGGACGGTGAGCACAGCCTGCTTGAGGTCCGCGCGGGCGAGGTGATCGCGCGTCTGGCGCAGGAGACGCGTCTGGCGCCATTGGATGTAGCCGCGATATGAGGCGTAGAGCGTGCCGACCAATCCGCCGATGATGATCAGCGCGAGGAAGGCCAGCTTAACCAGCCGTTGGGCGGGCGGTAGTGTTGTATTCACGAGCCGGCGATAGTATGCGCACAGCGGGCAAGCTCAAGGGGCGGAACGGGAAGTTGCCGACTTGTCACGCAACTGTGGCGCAGGTGTTGAATTGGCCGCCGCCCGTAACGTAGCTTCGTCGTAGTGCAGCCAGCTCGCAGCGGCCGCGCGCCACTCGCGGCGCGCGGCGAGCAGTTGGAAGCGCAGGTAGTGCAGGTAAGCCGGAGCCGACGGCCGCGCGACGCCGTGCGCGAGCACTTGGCTGGCGGCGTCGAACTCGCCGGACTCCTGAAAGCGCGTGGCGAGGAGGAACACGGCACCGTAGTCGGCGGCGTTGAGTTCGAGGCGGCGGTGCAACGCGGCAAGCGAAGCGGAGGATTCCAGTTGCGGCAACTTCGGTGGCACTTGCCAGCGAGTGATGAGTTCGCAGGCCGCTTCGGATTTTTCCTGGCGCAGCAGCACGCGTGCGAGCGCCGGCCAGGCCGCCGCCAACTGCTCGGGGTGCGCCGTGAGAAAGTCCAGCAGTTGCTCGCGTTCCGCGTGCTCGGCCCACAGCCGGAAGAGCGTCTTGCGCTGCGCCTCCGACCACGTCCCGAGCGGGCCGCGCAACACCACGGCGAGCATCTCGGTGAAGAGTAGCGGCGGGGCGTCGCGCAGGTAACGTAACTGCGTGGCCGGCCCGCACGCGGCGGGGCCGAGCAAGGCGCGGATCATGCCTGGATCGTGGCGGCAGGCGTTGAAGACGTGGTCGAACGTCGCCTCGGTGAAGCCGCCGCGCCGGAAGGCTTCCTCGAGCGCAAGCTCGGTTTGCAGTGGCCAGTCGTGATCCCACCAGTAACGCGCTTCGAGCAGCGGCAAGTCCGGCGCGTTCGGTTCGAGCGCACGCGCGCGGGAGAAATCCCGCACCGCGTCGTTCACCGCGCCGCGCCGGGCGAGCGTG
Organism: Pseudomonadota bacterium; assembly: GCA_009922615.1. GTDB lineage: Bacteria > Verrucomicrobiota > Verrucomicrobiia > Limisphaerales > SXTU01 > SXTU01. Next base: position 23,085 of record RFVF01000003.1, on the reverse strand, counting down.
GCGCACGCGCGTTGGAAATACGGCCGCCAATCCAGCGGCGTGATCGCGAGCGCTTCGTCGCATACAGATTGGGCCTGCGTGAAATCGCGCGCGCTCATCGCGGCATCGAACGACGCATCCAGCTCACGGCGCAGCATGGTGCCCGGGAAGTTCAGCTTGAACGTCGGCCCCAGCCACGCAGCGAGGAGCACGAGACTCAGACCGACCAAGCCCGCGCGCCAGCCAAGCGAGCGGGCGTATTTCTCCGGCTCGGCGGAGCGCGGCTGGCTCACCGCGAGACAGAATAAAACCGGCCACACCGCGCCCAAGCGATGCGCGTTCATGTCCACGAAACCATGCAGCCACAGCGCCACGCCGGTCACGCCAGCGGCCAGCATGATGGGGCGTTCGGACTGGCCGCTCTCGCTCACCACCCGGCGCACGCCCCAGGCCAGTAGCGCCCACGCAACCGGCACGGCCAGCCAGCCCAACTCGGCGGCGAGGGCCACCCAATCGCCTTCGGGATGCAACGCGCGCTTCAGGTTCCACGACGCCTCGCGATAGAAGGGAAACACTACGCTGAAGTTGCCCGCGCCCACGCCGACGAGCGACGCGGCGCGCGCCAGTTGCAACGCATCTTTCTGCACCAGCACGCGGTAATCGCCGCCCAAGGTTTCCGGCACGTCACCGAATCGTTTCAACGCCACCCCACCGAAGATGAGGAACAAGACGCCGGCCAAGCCCACGGCCAAGCCGATTCGCGCGGCTTCGCGTAGTTTCATTTGCTGCGCTCCCACGCACGCGAGCAACCACGCGAGCGGCCCGCCAAGGAAGATGAGCACGCCGCTGCGGGAGCGGTTGCAGATGAGCGCCGCACCTAGCACCAGATAAAGACCCAGCCACAACACCGCGCGGCCGGGAACCGACATTTGATGCGTCTTACGGAAGGCGAGGCAGAAGCACAGGACCGCCGCCGTGCCGAAGATAAAGCCCGTCTCGTTATAATTCGGGCACGGGCCAAACGGGATGTTCGCCGGCCAGAACGGCGGTCGCCAGCCGTGCCAGAACGACGCCAGCGACGCCACCGCGAGCGCGGCAATGAGCCCGCAGTAAACCCCGATCGCTTGCGCGCGACGCAGCGTCCACGAGCGCGTGAAGAGATAGTGACCCCACAGCAACGTCGACCCGAGAACGAGCAGCGCCTCCAGTGTCAGCCACGGTTGCAGCGTGACGCGCGTGGACAACTCCAGATCCAACGCTTCCTCCAGCCGCGCTTTCACCGACGTGCCGCCGAGCCAGGCACTCGGCAGAAAAGCACTCGCGCCCAACGCGACGAGGAGCACCGCCAGGCCGATGACCGACCACGGCACGCGGGCCGCCGCGCGACGTGGGTCCATCGCCATGAACAAGGTCGCGGCGCACAGCAGGGGGACTTGCGTGGGGAACTCCACCGCTCCCGCCATCGCCGGCGCAAGCGCGGTCAACGCGATGACGAGATAATCCAACCCCGACCGGCTCAAAGTGGCCCTCACTTTACGCTGACCATCACCCCAGCGGGCCAACTACGGGTTGCTGTTCTTGTCGCCAAGGGCTTTGAGGGTCGAGGTCAAGGTCACGCCGCCGCCGGTGCCGCCGCCGGTGGTGCCGCCGCCAGTGGTGCCGCCGCCAGTGGTGCCGCTCGCTTCCACCTTGGCGACTTCCGTGAACTTTTGTTCCAAGGCCGCTTTGACTTCGGGCGGCGTGGTTTGCACGACGGGGGCGCTGCCATTCCCGCCGGTGGTAGACGCGGGGGTGAATTCCTGATTGGCCGCCACGGTGGTGGTTTTGGCGACGGTCTGGCCGTTTTGCACGACGGCGGTCTTCACTTCCACGCTGCCTGATTTCACCACGACGCTGCCTTCCGGCGTGAGCGCGAACTCGGAGGGTTTGACCGTCAGTTCGCCCTTGGGCGTGACGACCGCGAACTGCGTGTCAGCCTTCATCGCCATGGTGTTGCCGACCAAGCCGCCCGCAGTGACGGTGATTTTCACTTCAGCGGGCTTGGCAGCCGTGGCGGCGGTGGCTTTTTGGATGGTCACCTCGGAGCTGGCGGTGACTTGAAACGTGGCGGCGGCGGCACCGAGGAAGACATCCACCGTGCCGCTGCCGCTGGTGGTGATGCGGGAGCCTTCGGGCAACGTCATGCCGGCGGTGAGCTTGACTTTCTTGCCGTCTGGGCCGGTGGCCCAAGCGCGCGGGGTGACATTTTTAACCGTGATGCTGGCGGCGTCCGCAGCATAAGCCGAGGCGGGAGTCAGGGCCGTCGTCACGCCCCACGCGAGCGCGAGGCAGGAACCGAGGAGGTTGGTGAGTTTCATAGAGTTTCGTTTGAACACATTGGGCACAGTGCCGAAATAAGCGCCTTCTCATAGCCGGAAAGTCCGCGTTACGGAAGCCTCAGAGAGTTACATTGCCGTGACAGATGGCCGGTCGCTACTACGAGGGAGAAGGAAGGCGAAATCGACGGGTGAAACCAACTCACCCAAAGTTGGTTTTGCTAGAAAACGGTTACCTTGGCACTGGCTTGGATTGTTTTGACGGAGGCCAGAGTTGTTTCGATGGCCGAAAGGCATATTTCAGCCGTTACAAGAGTTGTTCTAGCTGTCGTGACAGAAGTTTAGACCATCGCAAGCGTTCTGGTAATGGCGGAAAGCGTTCGGTTAGCCGGGGCGAGAGTAGTCGCGAGGAAGGGGGGGAAGGCTGGCCCATGAAGACGCAATGCGCGCACACTCAACCCGGCTCTTGGACCGTGTTTTCTGCGTCGTTCCGTCACCGTTAGGCCACGGAATCAGCCGTAAGTTACCCCTTGGTGACAAATGGCCTAAGGGGGCTCGCATTAAGCCTTATCAATTGATGCAACTATCTGTTTTTGAATTGGTTGCAACGTATCCATGGGAGGTCCAAATGCCGCCTTTGTATGTCCTGAAAGCGGCAGCGATCCTTGCGTGACCTCACCTATCTTGAATTGCGTGGGCAGGCGCTCACAGCCGCAGTGTCCCTGCGGGAATTAGCACAACAATGTTAGTCAACACACTGAAACAAATATGAAGAAACTCAGCACGCTGGTGTTAGCCGGCGCCGGGGCTATGCTTATGGCCCAAAGCGCACAGGCGACGCTAGCTTACAGCAACGGAGATATGCTCCTCGGGTTCCGCTCCGCCTCCGGGAGCAGCAACTTGGAAGTGGACCTGGGTTCCATCACCCAGATCTTGAACATCGCAGGCACAGGCCAAATCCTGTCCTTCAGCAGCAAGTTCACCTCGGCCGACATCACGGCGGGCGTGGGCACGGCGGGCTCCGGCACGCTCAACAACGCCATCTGGTCCGTCAGTGCGGCGGTCAACCTTGCCGGCCAGGTCAGCGGAGCTGCCAAGAACACCCTGTGGCTCACCAGCGCGCGCGGCATCAACAGCGCGGACATCAACACCCAGACCACACCTTGGACCACCGGTTCCACCACGGCACAAGGCAACACCGTCAGCCCGGTTTTGACGATCGGAGGCGGTTTCGCCGCTGCCAGCGGCAACGCCGGCAGCAGCACAGCGGCCGTCATCGCCAACGGGGCCAACTCCTACGCTGACACCATTGGTGCCAACGGTGACTTTGGCACGTTCCAAGGGAACATTGAAAACACCCTCGGCTCGACCTTCGTCTCAGGCGGCTCCGTCGCCCGGTCGGACTACTACTCGCTCACGCCCAACGGGGCCAGCACCTACCTCGGCTACTTCGAACTGAGCCAGGCCGGGGCGTTGTCCTTCGTGGCCGTGCCTGAGTCAGGCACATTTGCCGCCTCCATCGGTGCCGGCCTCATGGCCCTCGCCCTCATGCGCGCTCATCGCAAGAGCCTCGCCGCCTCCTAACTCAACTAGCCTCCATCCACATCAGTCCTCAGTTCCCACCATTGTAATTCGGTCCTCAACTCAGAACACTAACCATGAAAATCAATAAACTATTCCTCACGGCTGCGGCGAGCCTGTTGCTCGCCACGTCGGCTAAAGCCGACTTCAGCGTATACATCACGGGCTCTACCGCGTTCCGCGCGGCGGCCTATGCGGCCATCGCGTCGCTCTACGACTCCGGATTCAACGTGAACGCCTCCAGCAGCACGGCGGCCCCATTCACCACCATCGCCAACGCCCAAGCACCCAACCGCCCCACGTCGGACAGCACCTACAACGGCGCTGCCTTCATGACGTTCAGTGGCACCATGAACTCCGCGTTCGGTTCGCAGATCGTCACGATCTATTGCAACTGGAGCGGCTCCGTGGAGGGCATCCGCGACCTCACCCAAGGCAATAGCCTTCCGTTCCTGAGCACGGCGGTCAGCCAGACCACCTCGTTCAGCGATGCCGGCACCACCGCCGTGGCGGACTTCGCGTTCTCGGACGTGTTCCAGTCCACCACCATCTACAAGACCCCCACGCTCCAGACCCTGGCGTGTGGCGTGGTGCCCTTCGTCTTCGTGAAGAACAACGGCGCTACCGCCAACCTCACGAACATCACCCACCAGCAGGCCATCAACCTCTTCGCCAACGGCGTCGTCTCCCTCGGCTCCATCACGGGTGACACCACCACTGGCACTAGCAGCGACACGAACAAGGTCGCCTGCCTCATCGGCCGTTACAACGGCTCGGGCACCCGCGCCGCCGTCTTCGCCGACACCGGCTACGGCGCGCTGAAGAACTCCGTCAACTACAAGTATAGCGCCACCGCCGGCCCGGGCAGCACCGCCGCCTTCACCATCGTCACGCCTGACCCGAACGTCGGCTACCTCGGTGGCGCCAGCATCAAAACCGACCTCGGCAACAACATCAGCCAAGCCCTCCTAGTCGACGGCAGCACCTACGGCACCGGTTACGCCATCGGATACCTCGGCGTCAAAGATGCCTTCGGCGTCACCGGCAACAGCGCTGGCGCGTTGAACCTTACCTACGACGGCACGCCGTTCAGCACCAACGCCGTGCAGAACGGCTCCTACACCCTCTGGAGCTACGAGCACTTCTACAACAAGTCCGGAATCAACGCCAACTTGACCACCCTCAAGGCCAACATCGTCGGGGCCATCCCGGCCAACCTCGGCACCGGCACCACCCTGATCGGCATCCCCGCCTCATCGATGAACGTCTCCCGTTCCGTGGACGGCGGCCCGATCGCCCAGCGATATTAAGGCAACGAGTCCTTCGTTTCACGACAGCGCGGGCGTCAGCCCGCGCTGTTTTTTTGTCTTCAGCGCCCGGGCGGCTGATCCCATCACTGAATTGGTCCGGCAAACGCGAGCGGCCTATCCGTCGCCAAAGTTCTCGCTACCCCCAATTAACGTGAATCGGAGCGAGGGATATTTATCATACACCCAGCCTCAACGGCTGGGGCGCGTGGCGAAGATTTCATCGCTGCTTAGGGGCCGATTGTGCACCACCGGCTGGCCATCCAGATAAGTGAGCGTGTAACCGATGTCACGGAGTAGCCGCACGCATTGCTCCTCCTGCGCTCGACCATGCAAGGCGAGGAGGATGTCCGGGGAATATTGCTCCAAGATCGGCTGGAACGCGGTGAGCACGGCACCTTCCGCCCCTTCGATGTCTAGCTTGAGTAACTGTGGGCCGGCGTTCGGCAGCGCGGCCAGAACCGCCGCCGGGCTTAACGCAGGCACGAGGTAGGATAAGCCGCGACCCGCTAGCATTCCCACAGCGCTGGCCCCGGTGGCACTGAAGCCCAGCAGGTCCGTGGCGCCGTAGAGCGCGACTTGAAGCAACTGGACGTTGGTGACCGCATTGAGCTCCAGGTGGCGGAGGAGGAAAGCGGCGTTGGCGGCCAGCGGCTCGAAGGCGAGAACTCTGCCTGTGGGGCCCGTGAGGCGGGCAAAGGCGAGGGTGTAAAAGCCTACGTTGGCCCCGATGTCCCAAATGGTGCTACCGGGCTTGACCAAACGGGCGACGAAGTCTTGCTTCTCGCTCTCATAGGTGCCCAGCCAGCAGCGGTGGATGGCCGAGCCGACGATCCACCGGGAACCCCGGTTAAGGCCGGTGGGGATGCGGACGACAAGGCCGCGCGGCACGAGGCGCAAGGGCAGTCGCAGGAGGCGGCCGAAAAGGGCCGTGGGGTCCGTGCGAGTGAGCTGGCGGAGCATTACGGGCAGGGGCGGCAAGCTGGCTGACACGAGACCGTCCGCCTTAGCGCCGAGGCTTAAGGGATGCGTGTGGCTTGGAGCACGTAGATGCGGCCAGGGTCTGGCGTGCTGTCGTTGAGCGTGAGCGTTTCGCCGTTGCCGGTGACGCTGCCTGCCGCCGTGGCCCACGTGCTGACGGGGGAGCGCAGGCCTGCAAAGTTCGTATAGCGCAGGGTGTAGCTCACCCCGGCAAACGAGGAGAAGGACAGGGTGGCCGTCTGGTTCGCCAGTGCGAAGGCGCCGGTGGTGACGGGGGGAAGGAAGGCATCCACGATCGTGCCCATAGCCGAGCTGGTGCCCAGGGTGGCATTGACAGGGTTGGCCAGTTGCACGGTGAAGTTCACGGTGTTCTTATACGTGGGGCGGCCAAGCGCGGGGACGGTAATGGTGAGATTAGTCGTGCCCGCCGGGAAGTTCAGCGTGCCGGTGGTGCTGGTGTAGTCGGTGCCAGCCAAAGCGGTGCCATTCGCGGTGAAGTAGTCAACGGACACGGCACTAGAAGAGTTGGTGGAGAGGGTAACGGTGAAGACGGCGTTGGAGGTGCCGTTGGTGGCGATGAGCACCGAGGTGTTGGCAATGGCAATGGTGGGCGGCGGGACGACCACCCCCCCGGCGGCGGTGAAGGTCATGGTGCCGTTGGCAAAGAGGTCGAAGTAGCCGAGGAAGATGGCCGTGCCATTGGGCTTGAGCGTGTAGAGGTCCGAGCGGACGAAGTTGCCGCTGCCGGTGAACGGGGTGGGAGTGGTGTTCTCAATGTTACCCTGGAAGGCACCGAAGTCGCCGTTATCGCCGATCGTGGCGTGGTAGCTTTGCAGGTTGCCATCCGGGATGATGACCGCCGTGGCGGTGTTATTCGCCCCTGCGGCCACGCTGCTGCTGTAACTGGCAGCGGTCGAGCCCACGGTCAAGACTGGGGAGACAGTGTTGCCTTGGGCGGCGATTGAGCCGGTGAGCCAGGGGAGGCTCTGCACCGCGGGGTCGGTGCGCGGGGCGGAAAGCCAGAGGGTGTTGCGCGGGGCATTGGGGTCGCCCGCGATGTTGACCCCGCCGGAGACGGACCAACTGACGTTGGCATACGAGCTACCAAAGGCGCTGGTCAACTGCCCAGCGGTGAAATTAGTGATGGTGAAGATCGCGCCGGGCGTGGCGTTGTAGTAGATGGAAGCCTGGCCGAGGTTGACCTCCAAGTCAGAAGTGCCGCCGACTTTGCGGAAGCACAGCATGAGGTCCTTCATCGTGTAGGCAAAGGGCCCAGCCGTGGCCGTGGTGGCTCCGGCGGTCAGCAGGCCGGTAAGACCGAGCATAGATATTAACTTGGCGAATTGTTTCCACATACGAATCGTTCCGGTTCAACTTATAAACCGGCGCGATGGTAGCGGGCTGGAAAATTGAGAGCATCGCTCAATCAGCCATTGAGTAGGCGTTATCCGACATGAGTGATACCGTGGTTTGCTGCGGAAATTCCGGGACGCGGACGCGAAGGGACGCTCGGCGGCGGGTTTTGTCACTGAGTTGTAAGGTGGTGCAGCCCGCCGATGGGCTAGGCGCGCGGGCGAGTCATGGCTTGGGTGGTCCAGGCGTCTGCCGGGCGACGGCGTCACGGAGAAATTCATTGTAGCGTTGATAGCCGAGTAGAGAGCGGAGAAGGTCTTCACTGTCTTGAATGGCAGCGCAGCGGCGCTGGTCCCACTGCGGGTCAGGCGTGGACGGGGCGGTGCCGAAGTCGTCGTGGAGCTGTCGGCTCAAGTCCTGAATCAGAGTAAGCTCGACCTCGCTGGGCTGGAGGCTTTGGTAGAGTTGCTGCAATTGCGCCAGTGAGTCGCCACGCTCGTTGAGTCGGGCGATCAAACTCGCGTTATCCGCCGGCTCCAGAGCGGGCGACGGGGCCGACGTCACTGGCTGACGTCGCGTGGCAGGCCGAGCTGGCGGCGCAGCCACGGCGTGCGCCGGGGGGGCGAGCAACCGCTGCCGGACTGCGTATTCCTCACGTTCCAAGGCCGCCATAAGCCGGGCGCGCTCAGCGGGGTCCGCCGTCTGGGCGGTGGCTGTTGCCCTGCGAGTAGCAAACAGGCTGGCCAGATCGGCACTGATGATGTCGCTGATGGTTTGCTCGGGACAACCAACGCGCCGGAGATTGGCGATGTAGTCGGGGTAAGAGGGCGATTCTAGTTGCTGCCAATGAAACGGTGCCATGGGCACAGCGGCAGGCTGGAGCCCCACGGTGGCGACGGGTTGGGGGGGACGGTGAGATGTTCGGTTAATCGACCAAAGATATAATGCCAAACCGGACAAGATGATATTACCCAGCAGAGAACTTAGCCACAGACGATTCATAACCACATTCAGGTAATAAAATACCCGTAAGGAGAAGCTAAACTTGTCGGTAGCACGCAGGCTTTTCCCATTCGTCGCACAATGGACAACTGATAGTAACATTCAGACCTAAACCTGCTCGGCCTATGACGTGTTGTCCGAGCCTGACCTTGCTGACGATTCCGCTCCCATTGGGAACGGAGTGGTCTCCGGATCAGCCCGGCCTGGGCTTTTGTCGGGCCAGCGGAGGCTACCTGCTGGGCAAAAACCTCGGGCGGGAGTTGACGGTCGGCTCGGTGGTGGAATTTGCCAATCAGGGGGGCGTGAGATTCCGCGCGAGCCAGTTGCAGACTGCGGAATTGCAATACTTCTACGTCCGGCCGGAACTGCTTGGCGGTTTGCTCACGATGGCGGAGCAAGGTTTGTTGACCCAGATCACCAACCGCCTAGTCGCCGCGCCACGCGTGCTGGAAGCGACGCATCCGCTCGCGGCAGAGTTCGCCGAAGTTTGTCGGGTGACCAAGCCCGCGAACGAGCTGGTGCGGCGCGCGGCCTTGCTGCGGCTGGCGGGCCTGGCGCTGGGCGAAGAGCTCGACACCATTGAGCCCGTGCCCGAGTCCAAGGACTCGCACGACCGCTTTCTGCTGTTGCTCCGCAAGATGTCCGAGTCGGAGCTGCACGATCACACGTTAGGCGAGCTAGCGCGAATGTGCGGGTGCAGCGAGCGGCACTTTAGCCGTTTGTTTCAGAACCATTTCGGTGTGAACTTCCGCACCAAGAAGATTTTCTTCCGCTTGGATCGCGCGAAGGAGTTGCTCCGCGAGTCCAACAGTAAGGTCATTCACACGGCAATGGAGAGCGGCTTCAACAACGTGGGCCAATTCAACCGCATGTTCAAACGCCAGTTCGGCACCACGCCTTCCGAGTGGCGGCAACGGGCCGCCAAACCCGCCGGACGCACCAAAACCACCGTCATCGCCGGACTCGCCGCAATGTGGTTGAGCCTTACGGCGTGGGCCGCTGCACCGACGAATGCGCCGCCTGCGACCACTGCGGCGAGCACTAACGCGCCCGCCAAGCCGACATTCAACGTAAGGCGCTACGAGGTCGCGGGGAACACGCTGTTGCCGCCCGAAAAGATCGCCAATCTCCTGACCAATTTCATCGGCCCGGCGGTGACGGTGGAGCAAGTGCTGCTGGCGCAAAAGACCTTGAACCTCGCCTACCGCCGCGAAGGCTACGTGACCGTGAGCACGGCGCTCCCGCCGCAGAAAATCACCAACGGCGTCGTGTATCTCCAGGTGACAGAAGGGCGCTTGGTCGAGATCAATGTCAGCGGCAACCGCTATTTCAGCTCGAACAACGTGATGGCCGCGCTGCCCAGTTTGCGCACGAATCAGTTCATCCAGCTTCAGTGGTTCAATCCCGAGCTGGACCGCGCGAACCTGAATCAGGACCGGCAGATTTACCCGGAGATTGTGCCCGGCCCCGAGCCGGGCACCAGCTCACTCATGCTGAAGGTGAAGGATCATCTGCCGCTGCACGGGCGGATCGAGTTCAACAATCTAAGCACACCGGGCACGCCGGACCTGCGCGTGAATGCCTCGGCCCAATACAACAACCTCTGGCAGCGCGAGCACTCGGTGGGTTTTCAATATGGCTTCTCACCCGAGATGTTTAAGCAGCAAAACCCGCTGACCTCGCGCTTCTTCGATGCGCCGCTGATCGCTAATTACAGCACTTACTATCGCATGCCACTCGGCGGGCCCGAAGCCTTGCGTCCACTCGCGGCGGCGAACCCGGGCGCATTCGGTTACGACGAGGCGACCAAGCAATTCAAATTGCCGCCTTCGTCGGGAAACCCTGAACTCTCCTTTTTCGCCTCGCGTTCCACGACGGACACCGGGACGAAGTTCGGGCCGACCAACAACATCACTCGCACTGCGTTTCTCACCATTGACTCGTTCGACAGCGGCCAGGACTTGAGCAAGAACGAAAGCTTCGGCTGGCGGGTGAGCCTGCCGCTGCCCGAGTTCAGTGGGATCAAGTCGAGCTTCGCCGCCGGGTTAGACTACAAATGGTATCACGCGACCAGTTTCAACACGAACAATTTTCCCTATTCCATCACCGTGTTCGATGCGTTTGGCGTGCCGTCGCAGACGACCACGCTGGTTTCTTCGCCGCAGCCCACGCGCAATAAGAGCGTCACGTATCTGCCCGCGTCGCTGCGCTGGGATGTGACTGTGCCGGACAAGTTCGGGCAAAATTTCCTCTTCGCCGGCGCGGCGGCCAACCTTCCGGTGTTTTCCTCGCCAGCAGATTTCAAAACTGTCGCCGGCTCCTCATTGGCCCGGAACGATTACCTCACGGCGACGCTCGGTTGGTCACGCGAGCAACCGCTTACGGCGGGTTACACGTTGCTGCTGCGCGCCGATGGGCAATGGGCCAACGTGCCGTTGATTAGCAATGAACAATTCGGCATCGCCGGCTCCTCGGCGGTGCGCGGCTATCAGGACGGCGAGCAATTCGGCGACTCGGGCTGGAAGGTGTCACTCGAACCGCGCACGCCGTTCCACGACCTGGGCATGGTGGATGGCACGCTGCCGATGCGCGTGCGCGCCTCGGCGTTCATGGACTACGGGGAGGTTTATTACGTGGACCCGGCACGCGGTGGGTCAAGGCGTCTATGGAGTGCCGGCCTGGCCTTCCAAGGTGGCATCGGCCAAGTGATGGACGCGCGCGCCGTGCTGGGCTGGGCGCTGGACGGCACACCAGTCAGCCCTGTGGGCAGTCTGCGCGCTACGTTTGTGATCGGTATGCAATTCTAACCTTTTGTCTGCGCTATTCGGACACGTTCACCGAAAGGTAACACTTCCAGCCTTTGTAACTCCTCCTAGCCCACGTAAAGAGAAGCCGCGAAATGTCGTCTCACCGAGTCAAGTCCACCGCTCCACGAGCCTTGCGTCCGGCCCTGCTGCCGCTGGCGGCACTGTGCTCGCTCTCGTGCCTGCCCACGGCCCGCGCAAACCCTGAGGGTCCGGTCGTGCGCTCGGGCAGCGCGAACGTCTCGGTCAATGGCAACACGTTGACGATTCAGACCGGCGGCCAGACCACCTTCCTCGACTGGCGCAGCTTCAACGTAGCGGCGAACGAGACGACGCGCTTTGTGCAACCATCGGCCACGTCCATCGCGTGGAACCGCATCAACGACCCGAATCCCTCGCAAATCTTTGGCCGCGTCGAAGCCAACGGCGTGCTCGTGCTGGCGAACCAGTCGGGCTTTTACTTCGGACCGAACTCATTTGTGCGCGCGGCTAGTCTGGCCGTCACCACCGCACCCATCACGCCCGACATGGCAGGTGGCGGGCCGTGGCAGTTCACCTCGCTGCCGCCGCTGGCGAGCATCATCAACTACGGCACCGTGCAGGCCGAGAACGGCGGCTCGCTCTACCTCATCGCGGAAAAGATTTTCAACCACGGCATCCTCAGCGCCCCGGATGGCAACGTCGGGCTTTACGCGGGTAAATCCGTCCTGGTCAGCGAACGGCCCGATGGCCGCGGCTTGAGCGCACAAGTGAGCCTGCCTGACGGCACGGTGGATAATCAGGGCAAACTCATCGCCGACGCGGGCACCATCGCGCTGCACGCGCGCGTCGTGAATCAAGGCGGGTTGGTGCAGGCGAACACCGTGCGCAACGTCGGCGGCGTGATCGAACTGGTCGCGGCGGACGGCGTGAATTTGCAGGCCAGCTCGACGATTCTGGCCAAAGGCGAAGCAGCCGGAGCGCCGGGCGGGGAAGTCTGCATCAAGTCAGCCAACCAATTTTCAGACACGACTGGCTCGGTGATCGACGTGTCCGGCAGTGCCGCCGGCGGCGCGGGCGGACGCGTGGCGCTCTCCGCCCCGCAGATGAACGCGATCGCTTCGCGCGTCGAGTCGCACGGGTTTGGCGGCAGCCGGGGCGGCGAACTGGTGATTGATCCGCTCGACATTGTTATCAACAACAGCGGTGGGAGTGCCTCTGGAATGGTGGGCCAGACCGATCCGCCAGTGGCAGGCACGCTGACTTTCCGGCCTTCGGCCTTTGCCAGCTTCGCGCAAATAACCCTGCAAGCGACGCGCGACATCACGGTAAGTTCGGCGTGGAATTTGCCTAACAGCGCGGACCCGACGAGCACGCTGCGTTTGCAGGCCGGCCGAGACATCAACGTTTTCAACGCTATCACGGCGGGCAACAACTGGTCCGTCGAGTTGGTGGCCGGCGCAAACTTCACCGTGCCCAGTGCGGCAAATCCGGCAGCGTCGGTGAACGCGGGTGTAGGCAGCGTGAACTTTTTCAGCAGCGGCTCAGTGCAGACGCAGAACGGGCGCTTGTCGCTTTACGCGGGCCTGAACGTGGGCATCGAAAGCGGCTTCGCCCGCACCGTGGGCGGCGGGAGCATTGATGTCTTCGCCGCGAGCGGCGATGTAAATTCAGGTTTGGGCAGCGTGGGTTATGCATTTAGCCGCAGCACCTATCGCGTGGACTTGGCAAACCTCAGTGGCATCAGCACCGGCGCGGGGGGCGACGTGAACATCAAGGCGGGGGGCAACGTGAACAGCTACCTGCCCGCCGGCAGCGCGGAATCGGACGCCGGCAGCGGGGCGTTTGGCGCGGTGCCCGGCAATGTCCGCATCGAGGCGGGTGGCGACGTGACCGGTCACTATGTCGTGGCGAACGGACAGGGCACGTTGCTCGCCCATGGCAACGCGGGGATCGCACAGCAGTTACTGGCGTTGAGCTTGGTGAAGGGCGCGTGGAACGTGACCTCCGATCACGACATCAATTTGCAGGAAGTGCGCAACCCGAACGGCGTGTTTAACAGTCTTTCCGGCGCGTTCAACCACCACTTCGACTACGACCCGGCGGCGGCGGTTTCGCTCACGGCGGCCAATGCCATCAACCTTTCCGGCGACAACCGACCGGGCACGGCGGACGTCACGATGCCGTCGCCAATTTATCCGCCGAGCCTCACGCTGCGCGCGGGCGCGGGCGGCATCAACGTGGCGAACGATCTCATCCTCTATCCCGCGCCGCTGGCGGCGTTGGACATCGCGACGAGCAGCGGTGGCGCGCTCACCGGCGTGAACCCGCAGGGCAGCATCGTGAAGATCGTGATGTCCGACAGCGGGAAGAATCGCTTCACGGATACCAGCGACTTCGGCGAGACCGATCACGCCGCGACGCCGGTGCATGCGGGCGATCCGAATCCGGTGCTCGTGTCCCTCAGCGGCGACTTGAAGAACTTGACCTTGGTGACGGCGAAGAAAGCGGACGTGACGGTGCATGGCAGTTTGCTCAATGCCGGTTTGAGCGCGCAAAACCTCAGCCCACTCGACGAATCGAAGCTCACGGTGGATGGCGACATCAACAACCGCGTGCCTTACACGTTCTACGAAAATCTCGGCACCGCGCCGGATTTCGTCGCCTTCGGGGCGGCGGAAAATTCGTTCGGGTTGCCGGCCTTCACGAGCAATCCGTTTCTCTACAACGCGCAGACGCATCGGCTGATTTTCCAGGGCCGCATGACCTTCGATCAGCTTAACGCGTATCAAAACTTGCAAGTCCCGCGGCTGGACGCCAACGGAAATCCGCTGTTGTTCGATCGTCAGGGAAATCTGGTGCTGACGGATGCGTTTGGCCGCCCGTTGCCGGACGTGTATGGCAACGCGATCAGCCTGAGCGACACGCATCACTCGCTGGTCCCGGCGCGTTTCCTGGACGCGGCGGAGATTCAGGACCTCTATAATCGCAGCCAGGACGTGCCTTTGCAGAGCGGCACGGGCTATTCGATTTCCGGGCCCGGCAAGCTCACCATCAACGCGCGCAACGCGGATTTGGGCGACACCGCCGGCATCGTTTCGCGAGGCCCGGCGGACAATTCCGCGCTGGCGCCGCTCGGGCCGGCGGCGAGCGTGGGCCTCAACTTGAGCGGGGACTTGAACATGTTCGCCTCACGCATCGTGTCGTCCGCCGGCGGCAATCTCGACTTGAACATCGGCGGCAAAGTGCAGCTCGGCTCGCCCGACGCGGCGATCAAATTCAAGAACGATCCGGGTCGCGGGATTTTCTCCGCGAGCAGCGGCGACATCAACGTCATCGCTGGCGGCGATATCAACGTGCAGGACTCGCGCATCGCCTCCTACGACGGCGGCAACCTGCTCGTGCGCTCGCTCAACGGCAACGTGAACGCCGGCGACGGCCGCGTGGACACGCAGACCGTGAGCCAGACGCGCGTGGACCCCGTGACGGGTGCGGTGACGAGCGTTTCGCGCGTGATTCCGGGCAGCGGGTTGATCGCCACGACGTTCCCCGATTCGCCGAACACGAAGGTCGGCGACATCACGGTGGAAACGCCGAAGGGCAACATCGTGGCCGGCTCGGGCGGCATCGTGCAGGTCAACCTTGCCCCCAACCCCACGCCCGGCGGAAGAGTCTCGCTCACTGCTGGCAGCGAAGTCGGCGGCGTCATCACGGCACCGGGCGACATCAACGTGTCCGGCTCCGGCGTCATCGGTGTGAACGTGGCACTCAAGGCCACCGGCAACATCACTGGCGTGGCCGTGGCGCAGGGCAACATTGACATCTCCTCGCGGCAAAGCGTCTCCATCTCCGCGCTCGGCGGCGGCGATGTGAAGGCCTCCGCGTCCGGCACGATCTCCGGCACGCTCGTCGGCGTCGGCGGTGTTTCGGCGAGCGGCACTTCCGTGGATGCGAACGTGTTGAGCCAGAATGTTTCGGCGGGCACCGCCACGACCGGACAAAAGGGATTTACGCAGGCCGCCGCCGCCTCCGGCACCGCGCAGGCCGCCGCGCAAGCCGAGCCGGCCAAGGTCGCCGCCGCGAAACCGGCGATGGCAGAAACTCCCACCGAAACCGAAGACAAGAAAAAGAAAGCGCCGCCCAAGCCCGTGCTCACGCGGACGACTGGCCGCGTGACCGTGATTCTCCCCGGCAAATAATTTTTACCAAAACCAGCATGACCACACTCCTCCTCAGTCCCTTGTTCGCCTCGGGTGCGTTGCAATTCGCGTTCGAGAAAGCCACGACCGAAGGCAAGATCACCATCGGCACCTTGATCGTTGTCTCGCTCTTCAGTTGGACGGTGATGATTTCCAAGACGCGCCAGATTTGGATCGCCCGGCGCGCAGCCAAGAAGTTTTTCGCCGCGTTTCGCGCGAGCCGCGATCCGCTGGAGCTACTGCGCAAGAAACAAGAGTTCGACGGCGCGCCCGCCTACGAGGTGTATTACGCGGGCGCGCAGGAACTGGAGTATCAGCTCAAAAACAACCCGGTGGACATCCGTGGCAAACAGCATATCAGCACCACCTCCTTCGAGTCAGTGCAAGTCGCGCTGGAACGCACCGTCGGTGCGGAATCGCTCGCCTTGGAGAAGGGCATGATCGTGTTGTCCACGGCGGTCGCAGGCGGCCCGTTCATCGGCCTGCTCGGCACCGTCTGGGGCGTGATGGAGACATTCTCCGGCATTGCCAAGGCGAATTCCGCGAGCCTCACCGCGATGGCTCCCGGCGTGGCGGGCGCGCTCATCGCCACGGTCATCGGCCTGCTCGTCGCCATCCCGGCGATGTTCGCCTACAACTTCATGGTCACAACGATCCGCGCGATCACGCAGGATCTCGACTTGTTCGTGTCAGAATACGCGACGCTCATCGAGCACGCCTACGTGGACAAGCGCACGTTGTCCGATGAAGTGGCCGACGCCCTGCGCTCGCGCAACATGGGCGAGACGTCGTTCATGGCCCGCGCTGAAAAGTGAACGTCATGGCCGCGCGCAAGAAATTTTCCAAGTCGCACCACCACGCGTTGGCGGAGTTGAACATCACGCCACTGCTGGACCTCGCGTTCGTGCTGCTGGTGATCTTCATCATCACCACCACGCCCATCGTGAACGACCTCGACCTCACGCTGCCCACAGCCTCCAAGCGCGAGAAGGATCCGCCGCGCAAGGCGAACTACGTAACGGTGGACGGCTCCGGCAAACTCTTCCTCAACAAAAAGGAAGTGGACACCGAGGCGTTGCTCACCGAGTTGGTGGAATTGCGCACGGCCGATCCCGACCTGAGCGTCATTGTGCGCGGCGACGCCAAGACGAAATACCATCGGATCGTGGCCGTGCTCGACGCCCTGCAGCAGGCGAATGTTTTGAAAGTGGATTTGGCCACGGAGGTCTACAAAGACCCGCCGCCGCAGCGTAATTGACCTGTCCCATGCACGCGCCGCCCCGCAAGAAACGCAATTCGACGCAGGTCAATCTGATCATCTCGGTCGTCTTTCACGTGCTCGTGATCGGCGCACTGTTTTTCTTCGCCGCGCGCGAAGGCATGCTCGGGCAGAAGCTCAAGACCATCGCGGTGCAAATGGCACCGAAGGAAAAGCCGCCGGAGAAAAAGCCGGAGGAAAAGAAGCCCGAGGAGCCGAAGGTCGAGCCGCCTAAACCCAAACCCGTCGAGCCGCCGAAGGTGACGCCCAAGATGGTCTCGCCGCCGAAGCCGCCGCCACCGCAAGTCGCCGTCGCGCCTCGTCCTGCGGTCGTTGCTCCGCCGCCTGCCGTGGTCGCGCCGCCAGCTATGGTCGGGGGTTTCAACTTCACCGATGCCAGCGCGAAGACCGTGCAGAGCAGCAGCGATCCGGTGTTGATTTACAAAGGTTTTGTCGAATATGCGCTGCGCTCGAAGTGGTCGCGGCCCGTCGGCGTGGATGATCTCAATTTCATTGCGGAAGTGGACGTGACGATTGATCCCACCGGTCGCATCACCAGCACCGATTGGCGCAAAGGCTCCGGCGACTCCAAATGGGACGACTCGGTGAAACGCGCATTACGCGACACGACCACGCTCACCCGACCGCCGCCCAAGAACTTCCCGGCCAAAGTGCTGGTGCGTTTCGACACCGTGCAGGAGAGCGAGCCAGTCACTGCCTTGGACCAATAATGAGGACCCGCCGCAAATTCTCCCAATCGCACCACGGCTCGATGAACGAGCTGAACATCACGCCGCTGCTGGACCTCGCGTTTGTGCTGCTGGTGATTTTCATCATCACCACGCCGCAACTCGTGAACAACTTGGAGATGAATCTGCCCAGCGGCAAACCGCCCGCGGACGCGCCCAAGCCCAAGATCACCAACATCCTCATTAGCGAGGCGGGCAAGATCGTGCTCAACGACGAGCCGAAGACTTTGCCGGAGCTGAAGCAGTCGCTCACGGAATTGCACGCAGCGGACAAAGACCTGACGGTCGCGGTGCGCGGCGCGCAGGACGTGGACTACCAATACGTCATCAGTGTGCTGGACCTGCTCCAGCAGCTCGACATCACGCGTGTGGGACTCGCCACGGCGACGGCCGACACGAAACCGTGACGGGTGCATTGACCCGGGCGGTTGTCACATTTCCGTCGCCGTGAAGTTGCAAATGTCACCTGTCCTTTCGACTGGCTGATCGGCTACAGGATGGGGGTTGAAATTGTCGGCCGTTTTAACCGCTGCCATCAAGGCAAGCGATACTCAGGCGCAAATCTATCGATTCACGCCTGGGCTTTTCGCCCCCGCAACCTCCCGCGCATGACTGCAACTCTGCCTTCGCCCAAGTCAACCAACCTCGGCTTCCGCGTGCTGGCACGCAGCGACCTTGCCGACCGCTATGCAGTGCGCCTGGCGCGCGACCGCGCCGATCTGCTAGCTGCGCAGACACTGCGTTTTCTCGTCTTCAACGTGGAGTTGAACGAGGGTCTTGAAGCGAGCTACGCGACGTGCCGCGACGCCGATCCGTTCGATGAAGTCTGCGATCACCTCGTAGTGGAGGACCGTGCCAGCGGTGACATCGTAGGCACCTACCGGCTCCAGACCGGCGCGATGGCGGCGGCGAACCGGGGTTTCTACAGCGCGGGCGAATTTGACTTTGCGCCGCTCGCACCGCTGTTGCCGTGCACCGTCGAGCTTGGCCGCGCATGCGTCCACAGCCAGCACCGCAATATCGCGGTCATCGGGTTGTTGTGGCGCCAGGTGATCGCCTATGGCCGCGCGCGCGGCGGGCGTTACCTCGTCGGCTGCAGCTCGCTGCCGACTGTGGATCCCGCGGTGGGCACGGCGGCCTACTCGCAACTCATGCGCACCCATCTCGCTCCCGAGCCATGGCGCACCCGCCCGATGCCAGCTTATGAATGCCCGCTGGAGCGGATGGCCGTGGAGCCGGTTCGCATCCCACGCCTGCTGGCCGGCTACTTCTCGCTCGGCGCGAAAATCTGCGGCCCGCCCGCGCTCGACCGGGAGTTTGGCACGATTGATTTCCTCACCGTGCTCGACTTGGAACTGCTGCCGCCAAACGCATTGGCATGAGGAGAAACCGCCTGCTCCCCGGTCTTCGCGCGGCGCGGCGCCTCGGGCTTTTTCTAATCGTGGCAAGCCTCGCGCTGTTGCACGCGGCCTGGCTCACCCTTGTGGAACGGAAAATTCCGCCAACCACCCGGCGTGCCCGCTGGCTGCGTCACTGGAGTGCCCGCGTTCGGTCGCTGATTGGTGTTGAGGCCGTGTTACATGGACGAGCTCCGGACGGCGGAATGCTGGTCTGCAACCACGTCAGCTACCTCGACATGCCGGCGCTGACTGCCGCGACGGAAATGATCTTCATCTCCAAAGCCGAAGTCCGGCAATGGCCGCTCATCGGCACACTAGCAAAACTCGGCAGCACGCTGTTTCTTGATCGCACGCGCCGGTCTCCGGTGATGGAAGTCGCTGGAGCGGTCACGCCCATCGTCGCGGAAGGCGTCGTGGTTGCACTCTTTCCGGAAGGCACCAGCACGGCGGGCGATCATGTGTTGCCTTTCCACAGTTCCCTGCTTGCGCCCGCCGCCGAACATGGCTGGCCGGTAACGCCGGCGTGGATTGGCTACGAAGTCGAAGACGGCTGCGTGGCGAAAGAGGTCGCCTACTGGCGCGACATGACATTTCTGCCCCATTTCCTGAATTTGCTGGGCAAGCGCCGCATCCGCGCGATCGTCCACTTCGGCGAGCCGCTACGAAACGCCGATCGTAAGGCTCTCGCCCGTGACCTCCATCGCGCCGTGGTCGCTTTGGGACAATCGCTTACCGCAAAACCCACCGGAGCCGGCGCAGACGGGTGCCAGACACCCGCAGCCGCAGCCTTCGTCTCAGCCAGCCGCCCTGCCGGAACGTCTCGTCGCGAAACTGCTCAATGAGGTAGTAAAACTCGTGCGCTTCGCGCGTGCGACCCAACTCGCCAATCAACTCCAAATCGCGCGCGAAGAAGTCACGGCGCAGCAGCCAGACTAGTCCGGCCAAAGGCAGCACATGGCGCGGCAGGGCATACCAAAAGGTTCGGCGAATATAAGTTGCATAGTCACACTCCCACTGGGCGATGGCTTGTTCGCTAAAGCACGGAAAGGTCGGTCGGTCGGAGTTCACGTGATTCTGCCAGCCGTTATCCAAGTAGATTTCAGACATGCAGGAATTATTTGTTATATCAGCACCGCTTCCGCAAAATGCGGCACGGAAATATCTTCCCGCAACACCGTGGCTTCGCCCGCCAGGCGCCGATGCAATGCCTCGCTCCAGTCCGCCGTGAGATAGCGGAACAACCAGCCGCCGCTGCGCCGCAAACGCAGATACGCCGATTGCAAATCCAACACCATGGTGATACGGCGATGCGAACAATTCAGCTCGCCCACGTCGTGCGTCGCCACTGGCTCGAAGCCCATCACGCGTGTGTGGAAGAGATACGGGCTGTGTTGCTCGCCCTCGAAGATGTCCGTGACGTAGTGCGTGAAGCCCCGCTCCAGTGTGTCCCGCGCGGCCGCCCGCATTAGCGCGGCGGCGATGTAGTGGTTCTTCCGGTGCGCGGGCAACACGGCGAACCGCCCGATCTCCGCGACGCGGCTGCGCTTCACAAACTGGGTCACGTCGAACTTCACACCGCCGGGCACGGGCGAAAAGCCGTATTGCGCGTAAACTTCCAGCGGCGGATTGAACATCACGCGAAGCACGCCCACCGGCTCGCGACCTCGGCGAGCGAGGAACCACGCGACACCGAAGCGGTCAAGGTCGTCGGGTGAGAAGACTTGGTCGCCGTCCGTCACCCAGCCTTTCTCGTGCTCGTAGGTGGCGCGGAGCACTTGCAGCGCCTCTTGACGTTCGCACTCGGAGATGATGGGGACCACGCTTATTTGGCTCAGACTAATCATGGGATTTTCTTTCGTTGGACCAGGCTTTTCCAGACAGACGGGCGACCTCCTGCATCACGCGCGCGTGCCACGCCTGCACAGCGGCGGCGGTCAGGTCTCGTTCATCGGTCGGCACAAGGGGCGGACCAAATTCGATTTCCATCGGCGCAAGCTCCGGGATACGCAGCGCTCGCTCGTGGTCCGGGAAGCGCACACCCGCAGGGATGACCGGCACGCCCGTTTGAAGCGACAACCTCGCCGCGCCGTGGAAGCCGCGCAGCAGCCGGCGCGGATCCCGGTTCGTCGTGCCTTCGGGAAAAATGCCGACGGAAGCCCCTGCTGCGAGCCGCTCCGCCGCTTTCTTGAACGCAGGCTCTCGTTCGGTAAACAGCGGGCGCAACACGTTTAGTAAGCGGGGGCGCGCGGGCTTGCGGTCCAGCGTGATTACATCTCCAGCGCGATAGATGCACGCGATGCCGGGGACGAGCTTTAGATTCCAGTCGGCAATGAAGTGCAATGGCTTGCCCGCGCGCTGGTGCAGGAACAACGCCGGCAGGAAGAGCGCCTCCAGCTTCGTGCTGTGATTCAGCACGAGAATGAACGGGTCGTGCTCCGGCGCGATGCGCTCCAAGCCGCGCACGCCGAGGATGCAGCCGCCAAACGCTAGCAGCAGCCCGCGAATCATGCAGCGCGCCAGCGGGCGCCCGGCCTTGTGCGGTATCGGCGCGCACAGAATGTCGCGCACCGTGAGTGCCATCGTGTCGGCGCAACCTGCCACCGGTGCGGCCGGCGGGGCTTCGTGGCGGGGAGCGATGGCGGTGGTCGTCAGCATCGGCGGATTGCCTTTCACACCGAGTTGACCATCCCGAGATGCCGGGCGCGTGGCGGCGGCGTCACGTTTCCGTGAAGCCGCCCTGCGTCGGGAGGCCTTCCTTGGCGAAAAGGAAAACTGGTTTCTGACGAGGGAAAATGCGGGAAAACTTCGCCAAAAATCCGGCTCTGCCACTCAGCGGCGCGCAGCAAGGCTGTCCATACCCCGGCACGAACACTCGCCCCTTGGTAATTTTCCCGCAACGTCCCCGCACGGCGTGTATCACCTGCCTTTAACCCATCCCCGCGTGCGCGCCAAGCTGGGCTGCTGCGCACTTGGATTCACCCCGCGCGCGACCACAGGTATTGCCTCAAGCCGGAGTGACCACCGCCAAACTGGCCACCTCACGAGTGACCGCAAAAAAACAAGGCAGGCCCCAGCCGCACACGAATTCGGACTGGAGCCTGCCGTCCCCTCACACGAGGGAACATGGGGGCGGTCGCCGGAATGGACCGGTGGCCGCCGAGTGGTTTACGGCGTCGGCACCGCGCGGAAGAACCGGCGTTGCGCGCCCGAGGAGCTGGTGTCCACGTAGATGAACTGGCCACCGGGATGGACGAGGTTCGTGAGGGTCGTCCACGAGTTGGTGTTGTTCACGTCGCTGAGGTAGTCGATGCGGAAGCGGCTGTTGACGGGCGCGTTCAGGATCACCCCGCCGAAGAAGCCGATGTCCGCGCTTGAGACGGGCACGGGCGCGTTGGTGACGCTGCCGAGGCTGTTGCCGATGACGACGTCGTAGTTGCCGACCTGGCCGGCGTTAAAGCCGGTGAGCTGGAATGCCGCGTTCGTCGCGCCTGCGATGGCGTTGCCGTTGAAGCGCCATTGATAGGTGAACGGCCCGGAGCCGCCGACCGCGCTGGCGGGCACGGTGAGCAGGACGTTGCCGCCCGTGGGCACGGACAGGCCGCCCAGCGCGGTGTTGAGATACTGCTGGGCAAGCAGGGGCGGGATGCCTGCTGGGGGTGGCGGTCTGGGTGCAGTCGCCGTGGCTGGGCATTCTCACTGGGTTCATCGCGCTGGGTTGTTGGCGCGGGTTCCGCTCCGCAAAAGCACTGGCCCGGGTCCAAGCACTGCCGCGTCACACAGGGTTTGCGTGCCCGGTGTGCCACGCGGCGCCACCGCAGGCGGCCTTGTGGCAATGCGGCAAGTGCCGGAACGCCTTTGACCCTTTCGTCACTGGGGCGGCGTGTCCCCATTGCACGGAGGCGTTTCCCGCGACGGGTTGCCCGGACTGCGGCCGGCTTTCGCCTTTCGGCGCATGGGTGATCGCACCACCCAAGTTGTGAGCGCTGGCACACCCGAGAGGTAAAAAGGAGCCGCCCCTCGCGGGACGGCTCGTTTCGCGGTGCTACGCCGCCAGGCGGCGGTCCAACCGACACGCCAACTGCTCACGCAGGGCGGACAGGTTTTCGCGCCACTGCGGCGGCCGCTGAATCTGGTGCAGCACGTCGGCGCCCAGGAAGGAGCGCACCAACTCGGTGAGC